>RECO01000268.1 GCA_007694015.1 Geminicoccaceae bacterium | reverse complement strand
GGCTAGGGGGCTTTTTGCCCCCTAGTGCACAGGCGCAATCGGAGCGTTCGGCTCCGATTGCGCCGTTGATGCACTAACCTGATGGAATCGTGCAGCTTTGGCGCGGTCGGACGTGAATCGTCCGACTGCGCCGCTGCACTAGGACCCCCAGGCAGCGGCCCTGCCGCTGCCCGTTGGGCGAAGTTTGGTGGGCGGTAGGATTAGGTTTTTCGGCCGATTCGTGTTTAAATGCCGGCGCCTTCGAAAGCGCGTTGAAGCTCTGGGGAGGGCGAAAAAAAACTGTTTTACAAAACGAACTGTCGACCCCGTGTTTCTCTTTGATTCAGTGATTTGGATTGGGGATAACCGGGATTATGGTAAATTGCTCGGCCCCGCCAAGAGCGCCTGCAAGGCCGGCGGCGCGGTACCGCGCTCGGCCAACGCCAAGGCTTCGCACTCCCAAACGACGAGCACCCGCAGCCCCAAGGCCTCCAGCGCCCGGGCCTTCGCCCGGTCGCGCCGCCGGTTGCCGTCCAGCTTCGCCTGCCAAAACGCCCGGTTGCGCTTGGGCACCGTGGCACGCCGGCAGCCGTCGTGGGCGTGCCAAAAACAGCCATGAACGAACAACGCCCAACCCTGGCGGCAATTGGCCAGGTCGGGGCGGCCCGGCAGCGTACGCGGCGCGATGCGATAGGCGAGGCCGTGGCGGCGCAACCAGGCCCGAACGATCAACTCGGCGCGCGTTCCCACTTGGCGCACCCGGCGCATCCGCTGGGCGGTTGCCGCATCGCTCGGCGGCGGCGTTCTCAAGTCCAACCGTGCGACCAGCCGCGCTTGGTGAGCGTCATGGGCTGGCCGTCCGCATCGAACACCGTCACGCCCTCGCCCGGCTCGACCCGGCCGATCCGCGTCAACGGCACCTCGCTCGACAGCGCCTGCAGGCGAAAGCGCGCGTCCTTCGGCGCGGTGAACACCAGCTCGTAGTCATCACCCCCGCTGAGCGCTTGAATCAGCGCATCGGGGGCATCCGCGGCGGCCGGGCTCGAGGGCAGGGCAGGGGCCTCGACCCGGATCGCCACCCCCGAATTCCACGCAATATGACCGAGGTCCTGGACCAAGCCATCGGAGACGTCCTGGCACGCGCTGGCCAAGCCGTGCAGCGCTTGGCCCAGCGCCAAGCGCGGCTCCGGCCGGCGGTAACGCTCGACCAGATAGGCCATGGCCTCCTCGTCGGCCGGCGCCCAGCCGCCCTGCAGGACGTGCAGCCCCAAGGCCGCATCCCCCAACGTGCCGGAAACCCAAACGTCATCGCCCGGCCGAGCCCCGGCGCGACGCAACGCCGTCCCCGGCGCCACCCGGCCGAGGATGGTGAGCGACACCACCAACGGACCCGGCGTCTTGACCGTGTCGCCGCCGAGCAGCGTCAGGCCGAACCGGGCCTGGTCGGCCGCGAGCCCGGCGGCGAAACCCTCGAGCCAAGCGTCATCGATGCCGGGCGGGCGGACGAGGGCAAGCAGATAGCCCACGGGCCGCGCGCCCATCGCCGCCAAATCCGACAGGTTCACCCGCAAGGCCTTCTGCGCCACGCTTGCCGGCGGATCGGTGGCGAGAAAGTGCACGCCCTGCACCAGCGCGTCCTTGGCGACCACCAGCTCGTCGGTCGTGGCCGGCAAAACAGCCGCGTCGTCTCTGAGGCCCAGGGCGGCCGGGTCGGTCGCGAGCGGGGCGAACAGCTCGCCGATCAGCTCGAACTCACCGCGCCGCGTGCTCATCCCGCCTCGGGCTCGACCAGGTCCGCGAGCGAGGTCGGCGGCTGGCGCAAGGTGGGGGCGGCATGATCGAGCACGGCATGGACGAAGCCCGGCTCCTTACCCTCGAAGAAGCCCCGCGCCAGCTCGACATATTCGGAGATGATGGCGCCGACCGGCGTCGTCGGCCGCATCTTCAGCTCCCACGCCCCGGCGCGCAGCATGGCCCGCAGCGTGTAGCCGCAGCGCGACAGGGACCAGCCGGCGGCAAGGTGCTGGGCCAGCACCGGGTCGAGCTCGGCCTGGTGGCGCACCGTGCCGAGCACGATGTCCTGGAACAGGTCGCGGTCGACCGCCTTGCTCTGGCTGCCGGTCTCGTCGAGCACGAACAGATCGTCCAGCCGGTGGCGCTCGAACTCGGCCACCACCTCGACCGCCGGCCGCCCCGTCAAGTCGATCTGGTAAAGAGCCTGGATGGCCGCGTAGCGGGCTGCCCGCCGGCGGTCCATCGCCCGCTTGCGATCAGCCATCGACCAGGAAGGTCTCCGCCAGTTGCATGAGCCTGAGCGCCGCCCGCGCCGCGTCGCCGCCCTTGTCCTTGCCGGTGGGGTCGGCCCGCACCAGCGCCTGGGCCTCGGTGTCGACGGTGAGGATGCCGTTGCCGATCGGGCAGCCGCGGTCGATGCCGAGGGCCACGAGGCCGCGGGCACTCTCGCCCGCCACGATGTCGTAGTGCGCGGTCTCGCCGCGGATCACGCAGCCCAGCGCGACGAAGGCATCGAACCGTTCGCTGGCATCGGCCAGCGCGATGGCGGTCGGGATTTCGAGCGCACCCGGCACGGTCACCACCTCGAAGGTGGCGCCATGCGCCTCCAGCACCGCCTTGGCCCCGGCCAAGAGCCGGTCCGCGATGTGGTCGTAGAACCGTCCCTCGACGATCAAGACGTGCGGGGTCTGCCCGCCGGTGTCGCTCATCCGTTTTGTCTTTCTTGCAGTTGGCGCGCCACGTACCGGGCGAGCATGTCCGCCTCGAGGTTGACGCGGTCGCCGACCCGGCGCGCGGCAAGCGTGGTGTGCTGCCAGGTGAAGGGCACGATGGTCAAGCCGAAGCGATCCGCCGCCACGGTGTTGACCGTCAGCGAAATGCCGTCGACGGCGATCGAACCCTTGACCGCCACCATCGGCGCCACGGGCGCCGGCAAACCCACCTCCAGCCGCCAGCACTCGCCGTCTTCTTCGATGGCGAGGACCGGCGCCGTCGCATCGACATGGCCGAAGACGAAATGACCGCCCAGCTCGTCGCCCAGCTTCAACGAGGTTTCCAGGTTCAGCGTCGTGCCCGGCTGCCAATCGCCGAGGGTGGTCTTGGCGAGCGTTTCGGCCGACGCCTCGACGACGTGCCGGCGCCCGGCCTTCTCGACCACGGTGAGGCAAATGCCGCTGTGCGCCACCGAGGCGCCGAGCGGCACCGTCGCGTAGTCGAGCTCGCTTTCGACGGTAAGCCGCCGATCGGTCGTCCCCTCCACGCTCAGCACGCGGCCGATGTGGGTGATGATGCCGGTGAACATGCCGCCTCGCGCTGCCGGGACCAGAGCTGCAGCCGGTCGTCGCCGCAGACGTCGTCCGTCATGTGGCGAAAGCGGGGGGCTTCGGCAAGGGCGGCGACGGCGAGCGGCCCCACCGCCGCCAGCGCATCGCCGCCGAGGACGCGACCGGCGGTAAAGAGGTGGAGCCGGTCGACCACATCGGCCGCCAGCAAAGCCGCGGCCAGGCCCGCACCGCCTTCCACCAGAACGCGGGTCAGGCCGCGCGCGCCCAGCGCCTGCATGGCAGCCCTGACGTCGACCTGGCCGGATGGCGTCGCTGCCACCACCACCGGCATCACGCCCGCCGCCTCGAGGGCGGCCGCATGCTCGGCGCCCGCCGCCGTCGTCACCAGCCACACCGGCACCTCGCCCGCCGTGCGCACCAGCACGGACGCCGGATCGAGCGCGCCCTTGCCATCCACCACCACCCGCACGGGCGAGCGCGCCGCCAAGCCCGGCAGCCGGCAGGTCAGCGCCGGATCGTCGGCGCGCACGGTGCCGCTGCCGACCAGGATCGCATCGTGCGTCGCCCGCAACAGATGCCCCCGTGCTCGTGCCTCGGGCCCTGTGATCCACTGGCTCTCGCCGTGGCTCGTGGCGATCCGCCCGTCCAGGGTCTGCGCCAGCTTCAAGGCGACCAGCGGCCGGCCTTGCCGGACCTTCGAAAAGAACCCCGCGTGCTGCCAGTCGGCTTCGCCGCGCCGCACCCCCTCCGTCACGGCGATCCCGGCCGCACGGAGCCGGGCGTGGCCTCGGCCTGCCACGCGCGGGTCCGGGTCGGCGATCGCGGTGACGACACGCGCCACGCCGGCCTCGATCAGGGCCTGGGTGCAGGGCGGGGTGCGGCCGTGATGGGCGCAGGGCTCCAGACTGACATAGGCCGTCGCACCCCGCGCTGCCTCCCCCGCCTGGGCCAGCGCCATCACCTCGCCGTGCGGCCGCCCGCCTTCTTGCGTCCAGCCGCGGCCGACGACGCGGCCGCCCTGGACGACGACGCAGCCGACCGCCGGGTTGGGCCAGGTGCGGCCCTGATTGCGCAGCCCGAGGCGCAGTGCCACGGCCATCCAGCCTGCATCCAGAGCGGCTTGCGCGTTCGACGCCATTGCCTACATGTCCGCCACGCAACCCGAAGGACCGGTGCGCGCGGCACCGGCACGACGCATTGGGAGACGAAGGTGGGCGAACGGCAAGCTTTCGCGGCAGACGTGGGCCGCGTGCTCGATCTGGTCATTCACTCGCTCTACACCCATCGGGAAATTTTCCTCCGCGAGCTGATTTCGAACGCCTCGGATGCCTGCGACAAGCTGCGCTACGAGAGCTTGAGCCGGCCGGAACTGTTGGGCGAGCGGCCGGATTTCGAGATCCGCATCGTCGCCGACAAGGACAAGGGCACCCTCACCATCGCCGACGACGGCATCGGCATGACGCCCGACGAGATGGCGGCCAATCTCGGCACCGTGGCCCGCTCCGGCACCGCGCAATTCCTGGAGACCTTGAGTGGCGATGCCAAGGCCGACAGCCAGCTGATCGGCAAGTTCGGCGTCGGCTTCTATGCCGCCTTCATGGTCGCCGACGAGGTGGCGGTGTTCTCCAAAAAGGCTGGCGTCGACAGCACCTGGGTCTGGCGCTCGGACGGCCGCACCGGCTTCACCCTCGACGAAACCGACGCCCACGTCGAGCGCGGCACGGCCGTCGTGCTGAAGCTGAAGGACGACGCCAAGGAGTTCTTGGAGGCCGGCCGCATCAAGGACCTGATCCGCACCTATTCCGACCATGTGGCTTTCCCGATCCGTCTGGGCGAGCCGGGCGAGGCACCGGGGGCGCAGACCGGCGAGCCCGAGCAGATCAACACGGCAAGCGCGCTTTGGCGGCGGCCGAAGAGCGAGATCACCGACGAGCAGTACACCGAGTTCTACCACCACAGTGCCCATGCCTTCGACCCGCCGCTGACCCGGCTGCACTTCAGCGTCGAGGGCGTGCTCACCTATACGGGGCTGTTGTTCGTGCCGTCGATGGCGCCGTTCGACCTCTACGATCCGCATCGTCGCCATGGCGTGAAGCTCTACGTGCGCCGCGTCTTCATCACCGACCACCTGGACGACCTGCTGCCGCGCTATCTGCGCTTCGTGTCGGGCGTGGTCGACAGCGACGACCTGCAGCTCAACGTCAGCCGCGAGACGCTGCAGAAGAACGCCATCGTCGCCAAGATGCGCCAGGGGCTGGTCAAGCGCGTGCTCGACGAGCTGGAGCGCATCGCCAAGCTGCCGACGGAGGAGGGCAGCCCCGATTATCTTGCCTTTTGGGAGGCGTTCGGCGCCGTCTTGAAGGAGGGGATGTACGAGGATGGCGCCAACCGCGAGCGCTTGACGAAGCTCGCGCGCTTTCGCTCGACCCACGGCGACGGCTGGACCAGCCTCGAGGACTACGCGGCCCGGATGAAGCCCGGCCAGGATGCCATCCTCACCATCTCCGGCGACAACGTCGAGGCCTTGAAAGGCAGCCCGCAGCTGGAGCAGGCCAAGGCCAAGGGCGTGGAAGTCCTGCTGTTGACCGATGCCATCGACGACTTCTGGCTGCCGGTGAGCGACGGCTTCGACGGCAAGCCCTTCAAGTCGCTGACCCGCGACGCGGTCGACCTCTCCCAGATCGAAGGCGGGACCACGGATGAAGCCGAAGCACCCGTCGACGATCCGACCCTCGACCGGCTCCTCGCCAGGATGAAGCTCACCTTGCAGGATGCGGTGAAGGACGTCCGCCGCTCCAAACGGCTGACCGAGAGTGCGGTCTGTCTGGTCGCCGACGAGGGCGGCTTCGACCTGCGCTTCGAGCGCTTCTTGAAACAACACAAGCAGCTCGACGCGCTCGCCGGCCGCATCCTGGAGGTCAACCCGACCCATCCCCTGATCCGCGCGATGGCCGAGGCACCCGACCATGAAGCGGAACGGGTCGAGGAGTTGGCCCGCCTCCTCCTCGACCAGGCCCGCGTCGTCGAAGGCGAGCCGTTGCCCGACCCTGGCGCCTTCTCCCGCCGCATGGGCCGGCTCCTGCAGGCGAGCCTCCAGCCGAGCGGCACCGCCCCCTGATCGGCGCCGCGGGCGAGCCGGCTTACCCGCCGAGCGCGTCCAGGATGCGGCGGCCGGGACGGCCGGTGACGGGAAGGCCGAAGCGGGCTTCGGCTTCGCGGATGCCGGCGCGGGTGACGGGGCCGATGCGGCCGTCGACGGTGCCGATGTCGATGCCAGCGGCCAGCAGGCGTTCCTGCAGGAGCCGGCGTTCGGCGCGCGAGAGGCCCGGATCGTCGGTGGGCCAGGGGGTGCGCAGCGCCGGGTAGCCGGCAATGCGGTCGGCGAGGTGGGCGATCGCCAAGGCGTAGGATTCGGCGTGGTTGTAGCTGAAGATGGCATCGAAATTGGCGAAGACGAGGAAGCCGGGACCGCTCGGCCCGGCGGGCAGCAGGAGGCCGGCCTGGGCCGCACCGCCGATGGCGGCACCGTCGGCGCGCACCACGCCGCGCCTCGACCAGGTGTCGAGCGAGACCTTGTCGCGGCGGCCTTGCGGGCCCGTGTAGTTGGCCGGCACCTTCACCTCGATCATCCAAGGCCGGCCAGTTTGCCAACCGGCGCGCTGGAGGTAGTTGGCGGTCGAGGCGAGGGCATCGGGGATCGAACGGACCAGGTCGCGGCGACCGTCGCCGTCGAAATCGACGGCCAAACGCGCATAGCTCGAGGGGATGAACTGGGTTTGGCCGAAGGCGCCAGCCCAGGAACCCCGCAAATCGTCGAGCGCCACGTCACCGCGGGCGACGAGCTGCAACGCCGCCATCAACTCCCCACGCCAGAAATCCTGACGGCGGGTCCCGGCACAAACCAGCGTGGAGAGCGCGTGCGGGATGAAAAAGCTGCCCGTAATCCGCCCATAATCGCTCTCGACGCCCCAAATCGCCAGCACCACGTGGCGGTCGACACCGAAGCTGGCCTCGATCCGGGCGAGAAGATCGCGATGCTCGGTCAGCATCCGCCGCCCATCCTCGATGCGCTCGTCGTCGACCAGAAAGGCGAGATAGTCCCAAATCGGCGTGACGAATTCGGGCTGTGCCGTCGAAAACTGCAGGACCCGCTCGTCGCGTTCGACCCCGGCAAAAGCCGCCTCAACCACCGCCGCCGGCACGCCCCGAGCCCGCGCATCACGTTCCAGACCTGCCACACAGGTCTCGAACGCAGCCGCGGGCGAAGCACCCATGAGCAACACGGCAAGCAAGTGCGCGGGGCGGGGACGCATGCAAGGCACCTCTCTCGTGGCCAACCCGATGAAGGTATGCGATCGACGAGGGAAAGGAAGGGAAACGAAGGGAAAGGGAGGGGAGGGAAGGGAAGGGGGGCTTGATGGTCCCTCCTTCGACCCCCCAGCAGCGGCGTTGCCGCTGCCACTTTTCGAAAGTGGCGGCGGCACCGCCGTCGCCTGGGGGTCCTAGGGGGCCAAAAGCCCCCTAGCTCCTCGCCTTGCCTTCCCTTTCTTAAACCGCACGCCCCAGCGGACGTAGGCGGCGCATCAGGTCTTCGGCGGTGATGATGGGGCCGGGCGCGAGGTCGACGCCGCCGGCGCGGAGCATGTCGGCGGACCAGGTGTTGCAGGTGTTGAAGAGGTGGAAGCGGCCGTGGGCGGGGAAGAAGACGCTCGTGGGGTGGAGACCGGGGGCGGCGATGGGGGCGGGGGCGCCGGGCGGGCGGTCGAAGGTGGCATCGATCGCCGTCAAGAGCGGCACGAGGGCGGCGTCGAGCGCCAGCACCTCGAAGCCTTCGGCACTCCAGGGAGCACGGGTGGTGCCGATGACGTGGATCACCGCCGGGCTCGGCGCGAGGGCGGCGCGTAGGGCCATCAGACGGGTGGGTTGCGGGTCGGGGTAATAGAGGTGATCGCCCCAGCCGAATTGGATGTAGTCGAAGTCGGTGAAATGCCGAAGTTCGGGCAGGAGGGCTTCGGGGATGTCATGGCGGGCGACGGACAAGCCAACGTGCCAGCCATTGCTGACGGCGTAGACCGTGCCAGACGGCCCCAACCGTGCCTCGGGCGGCGGTGCCGTCGTGCTGCAGGCGGCCAGGGCGAGCAGGACCGCCAGCAGACAGCGCCGGGTCGATCCTGGCTCCATCAGGGAAAGGCGCAGGTGCGACCGCTGACCTCGACGAAACCGCGCTCGGTTTGCGGGCGGATCAAGAAGCGCCATTCGCGGTCGCCGTCGATGACGCGGTGGCTCAAAGGCAAGACGCCCTCGGCGAGACTGACGGCACCGTCGAGCTTCAAAAAACGGATGCTCACCGGCTGGGCGACGTCGAACCAGCCGACCGGGCGGCCCTCGTCGTCGCGATCGGGCGTGCCCTGACCGGTCACGATGATCCGGTTGCCGCCGAAACTCACCGTGGCTTCGCGGGTGACCGCGACCGGCGTGGTGACGAGGAAGCGCCGGGTCTCGACGGTGTCGGCGCAATCCTCGCGCGGCTGGACGTTTTGCAGCACGAAGGCAAGGCGCTCGACGGTAAGCCCGTCGGCGAGCCTGCGGTCGAGCAAGGCCAACAGATCGGCGCGCTCCTCCTGCGGCACGTCGCGGCGGTAGCGCTCGGCGATGGCGATGGCCCGGTCGGTCGCCGCACGGGCCTGCTCGCGCGCGGCGGTGGCTTCGCCCCGCACGGTCCGCACGGCGGTTTCCAAACGGGCAACCTCCCCATCGAGGCGGTCGATCACGGCCGCGTTCTGGGCGCGGCCGGTCTGATAGGCGACCACACCAAGACCGACGACCAAGGCGAGGGCCAGCATCGCGCGGACCACGCGCAGGCGGGCTTGCCGCTGTCGCTGCCGCTTGGACGAGCCGAGGGTCGAAAAGCTCTGCATCGGCTCAGCTCGACTCTTCGTCGCCGACGAGCACCGTTCGCAGATCCGGATTTCGCCGCTCCTGGTAGAGCTGGTAAATGGCCGCGGCCGTTTCCTCGACCGACCGGCGGGTGACGTCGATCACCGGCCAGCCGTGCTCGCTGTAGAGCCGACGGGCAAAGCGCAGCTCCTCGCGCACCCGGTCGAGTTCGGCGTAGTCGCCACCGAAGCGGTTAACGCCACCGCCCAGGCGATCCATCCCGAGCATGCGCTGGCGATTGAGGCGGATCTGCACCAACTGGTCGGCCTGGATGCTGAGGCCGACCACCAGATTGGCCTTGAGCTTGCTGAAGTCGACCAGGGGAGGGCGCTCGGGCACGAGCGGGATGTTCGCGGCCTTGATGCCGCGATTGGCGAGGTACATGCAGGTCGGCGTTTTGCTGGTGCGCGAGACGCCGAGCACGATGACGTCGGCTTCGTAGATCTTGTCGGGCTGCTGACCGTCGTCGTGGCGCATGACGAAGTTCATCGCCTCGATGCGCGAGAAATAACCTTCGTCGAGGACGTGCTTGCGCCCCGCTTGCTGGCGCGCCGTTGCACCGACGACGTGGCTGACGGTGTCGATCAGGCCGTCCAACACCGGCACGCAGGGCACGCCGCGCTGGCCGCAGTGCAACACGAGGCGATCGCGCAGGTGCGGTTCGACCAGGGTGAAGACGACGATCCCCGGCAGGGCATCGACGAAGTTGAACACGCGCTCGAGCTGCGCCTCGGTGCGGATGAAGAACCAGACGTGCTCGACCGGGGTGACGCCGTCGAATTGCGAGACGGCCGCACGGGTCACCGACGTCACCGTATCGCCGGTGGAATCCGAGATCAGATGCAGGTGCAAACGCATGGACAAGTCGTGGACTCCGCTGCCCGTGCTTGTGGACGAACGTCGTCAGCCGACGTGCCCGGACAGCCTCGGTGGACGGGCGATTGTTTTCGCACACGGCCATACACCTGTGAACGATCGATCGCTCCCCCACCAAAGACCCTGACCATCCACGCCCCGCCAGCCGCGTCATCCCCGTTTTCCCGGCTTTCAAGAGGCCGCCGGGAGCCTGGGGAACAGCCGCTTTCCAGGGGCGATCCGCCACTCGGTCCCCAGGCGGCAGCATTCATCCCAAAGCCTGTCCCGCCTGGTGAGAAGCCGTGGAAAACGACTAATCCCCGCAGCCATTGGTACCAACTACCTACCCCTCCCTACGTTCTTTCTTTTTTTCGATAAGGGTAGGGAACGGGTGCGTGCTGGGGACAACGGCCCAGCGCAACGCGAAGGACACGCGATGACCAAGCCCATGCTCCGAGCCCTCGCGGGTGAACGCTTGGCGACGCCACCCGTGTGGCTGATGCGCCAGGCGGGGCGCTACCTGCCGGAATACCGGGCGGTGCGCGCCGAGGCGGGGAGCTTTCTCGACCTGTGCTATCGCCCCGATCTCGCTGCCGAGGTGACGCTGCAGCCGATCCGCCGCTACCCGCTCGATGCGGCGATCCTGTTCTCGGATATCCTGGTGGTGCCGCAGGCGCTCGGGCGGCGTTTGTGGTTCGTCGAAAACGAGGGACCGAAGCTGGCGCCGATCGAGGCTGCGGCCGAGATCGAAGCCCTCGACCCGGAGCGCATTCACACCACCCTGGCACCGGTCTACGAAACCGTGAGCCGGGTGCGCGAAGCTTTGCCCGAGACAGTGACGCTGATCGGCTTTTCCGGCGCGCCGTGGACGCTCGCCTGCTACATGATCGACGGCCAGGGCTCGAAGGAATTCATGAAAACGCGCGCCTTCGCGCTCAGCGAACCCCGCGCGTTCGAGCTGTTGATCGACCGGCTGGAGCAGGCGATCGTGGCCTATCTCGGCCGCCAGATCGAGGCTGGGGCGGAGGTGGTGAAGCTGTTCGACAGTTGGGCGGGTGTTTTGCCGCCTGCGGGTTTCGAACGGTTTTGCAAAGCCCCCTTGGATCGCATCGTCCGGGCCGTCAAAGCCGCCCATCCGAGCGTTCCGGTGATCGCCTTTCCGCGCGGTGTCGGGGCGAACTACGCGGCCTTTGCGGCTGACGTTCCCGTCGACGGTCTGGCCTTGGACACCACCGTACCGATGGCCTGGGCGGCTTCGACCTTGAACCCGAAGATCACCCTGCAGGGCAATCTCGACCCCGTCACGTTGATGGTCGGCGGGCTACCGCTCGATGAAGCCGTCGATCGCATCCGTGCGGCGATGGCGGAACGAGCCCACGTGTTCAACCTCGGCCACGGCGTCCTGCAGTGGACCGACCCCGAAAACGTCACCCGTTTGCTGCGTCGTTTGAAAGGAACTGCTGGATGATGACCGACCCTTGGGCCTGGTCGAAACTGCTTCATTTTCTGGGCCTTACCGTCTGGATGGCGGGGCTTTGGGGGCTCTTGCGCCTCTACGCCGGCCATCATGCGCTCGCGGTCGGCAGCGAGGCCTCCGAGCGCGCCAAGGCGACCGAGCAATGGGTGCTCAAAGTCGTCACCACACCGGCGATGGTGGTCACGTTCGTGGCCGGTGTCGTCTTGATCCAGACCGGCGTCGGTTGGACCCCTGGCGGTTGGCTGCATACCAAGCTCACCTTGCTGGTCCTCTTGGGCGGCGTGCATGGCGTGATGGCGGCAGACCGCAAGAAGTTTGCAGCGGACCAGCGGCCCCGTTCGCCGGCGATCTACCACCTGCTGCTCGCCGTCTCGTTCGTCCTGTTCGCGGCGATCGCGTTCTTGGCGGTATTCCGCTCGTTCTGAGGTTCGAGCTTGCGCGGAAGATTTGACAGGGGCTGGGCTTTTTCGTAAGGCGCTGTCATCGTTCTCCATTCGAGAAGTCCCTCCCCTGTCAACGCAACCGACGACCCGCAGACGGCGGTCTCGCCCCCGATCCGAGCGATCGGCCGGTGACGGCATGCCGGACGAGCTGTTCGATATCGAAAACATGGCCGATGGCGACGACGTGCCGCCGCCGCCCGCGGACCTGCCTGGCTCGATCAACCTGACCGAGTTGAAGCGCCGGCCGCCCGCCGAGCTGCTTCGACACGCCGAAGACCTCGGCATCGAAAACGCCAGCACGCTCAAGAAATCGGACCTGATCTTCGCCACGCTGAAGCTGCTGGCGCAGACAGGCGTGCCGATCCACGGCGACGGCGTCCTCGAAATTTTGCAGGATGGCTTCGGTTTTCTGCGTACCCCCGACGTCAACTACGTCGCGGGGCCCGACGACATTTACGTGTCGCCGAGCCAAATCCGCCGCTTCGGCCTGCGTACCGGCGACGTCGTTTCGGGGCAGGTGCGGGCACCCAAGGAAGGCGAGCGCTACTTCGCGCTCTCCAAGGTCGACAGCATCAACTTCGACCGGCCGGAGCAGGCGCGCCACCGCGTTCACTTCGACAACCTGACGCCCTACTATCCCACCGAGAAGCTCAACCTCGAGGTCGAGGGGCAGAAGGACTTTTCCACCCGCGTCATCGAGCTGGTTGCCCCATTGGGCAAGGGCCAGCGCGCCCTCATCGTCGCCCAGCCGCGCACCGGCAAGACGGTGATGATGCAGCAGATCGCGCACGCCATCACCGCCAACCACCCTGAGGTCTACCTCATCGTGCTGCTCATCGACGAGCGGCCGGAAGAGGTGACCGACATGCAGCGTACCGTGAAGGGCGAGGTCGTTTCCTCGACCTTCGACGAGCCAGCCCCGCGCCACGTCCAGGTCGCGGAGATGGTGATCGAAAAGGCGAAGCGCCTCGTCGAATCGGGCAAGGACGTGGTGATCCTGCTCGATTCGATTACCCGCCTTGCCCGCGCCTACAACACGGTCGTGCCCAGCTCCGGCAAGGTGCTGACCGGCGGTGTCGACGCGAACGCCCTGCAGCGGCCCAAGCGCTTCTTCGGTGCCGCCCGCAACATCGAGCATGGCGGCTCCTTGACGATCGTCGCGACCGCCTTGATCGACACCGGCTCGCGCATGGACGAGGTGATCTTCGAAGAGTTCAAGGGCACCGGTAACTCCGAAATCGTCCTCGATCGCCGCCTTGCCGACAAGCGCACCTACCCGGCCATCGACGTCAACAAGTCGGGGACGCGCCGCGAGGAGCTCCTGGTCGATCGCGCCACCCTGTCGCGCATGTGGGTCTTGCGCCGCATCCTCAATCCGATGGGTGTGCAGGACTCGATGGACTTCCTGCTCGACAAGATGAAGTACGCGAAGAACAACGCCGACTTCTGGGATTCGATGAACAGCTGAGGTCGAGTGGGTGGATGCGTCACTTCCCGATCTGGCCCGCGCCGCCTTCCCCTCGCCCTTGGGTCCCTTGCACTTGGTCTTCGCCGGCGAAACGCTGCTGGCGCTGGACTTCGACGACAACGACGTGCGCTTGGACCGTATGCTGGCCAAGCGCTTTCCCCATCGGACGACCACGCCGGCCCGGTTGCCGGTGTGGCTCGCCGAGCCGTTGGAGGCCTATTTTGCCGGCTTCCTTGAGCCCTTCGGTGATCTCGCCCTTCTCACCGGTGGCACGCCCTTCCAACGCGAAGTCTGGCGCTACCTGCAACGGCTGCCTGCCGGTGAGACCTCGACCTACGGCGCCATCGCCACCGCCTTGAACAAGCCACCCTCGACCAGCCGCGCCGTCGGTGCGGCGGTAGGTGCCAACCCGATTGCCATCATCATCCCCTGCCACCGCATCGTCGGCGCCAAAGGCAAGTTGACGGGCTATGCGGGGGGATTGGAGCGCAAACGATGGTTGTTGCGGCACGAAGGATGGGGAAGGGAAGGGGGGACTTGATGGTCCCCCCTTCGACCCCCCAGGCGCCGGCTGACGCCGCCGCCGCTTTTGCAGGCAAAGTGGCAGCGGCAACGCCGCTGTCCGGGGGTCCAAGGGGGCCAAAAGCCCCCTTACCCTTTTCGCTTTTTCCATGTGTTCGCTGGCTTCTCACTTTCTTGCTGCTCTTGGCTTTCACCGCACCGGCAACAGCCTCCGAACGCGCGCGGGCGTTGGATGCGCGCGTCGATCTGGCGTTGGCCGAGCTGCGGGCGACGGTGCCGGGGGCGACCGATCTGTTGGACCGGGCCAGGGGTGTGTTGGTGATGCCGCGGGTGCTTCGCGGCGGTTTCATCGTGGGTGCGACGACGGGGGAGGGGGCCCTTCGCGTCGATGGGCGCACCGTCGACTTCTACACCATCGCCGGGGCGTCGATCGGCTTTCAGGCGGGCGGCGAGGTCTCGCGCCATGCCTTGTTGTTCATGACCGACGAGGCCTTGGCCGATTTCCGGGCCGGTGCGGGTTCGGGTTGGGAGGTGGGGGCGTCGGCGAGCGTGACCATGTTCACGCTCGGGGCGGAGGACCGGATGCGGCTCGGCGGTCCCGATCCCGAGATCATCGGCATCGTGTTTGGTCAGCGTGGTTTGATGGGCGGCGTGAGCCTGGATGGCAGCCGCTACACCCGCGTGGAGCGTTGAGATGACCGACTTGCCGCGCACCCGGCATTTGCCCAACGGTCCCAAGCGGCGGCGGCTGTTCGAGGACGCGGAAATCGAGGGCCGGCTCGCCAAGCTCCGCCTGACCATGGAACAAGCGCGGCTGGATGCCTGCCTCTTCACCTCGATCCACAACGTCAACTACTTCGACGACTTCGTTTATTGCAGCTTCGGTCGCGCCTATGGGCTCGTGGTCGATCACGACGCGAGCCGGGCGATCGTCGCCAACATCGACTTTGGCTGGCCATGGCGGCGCGGCTACGCCGACACCCTGACCTACACCGACTGGCAGAAGGACAACTTCTACCACGCGGCGGCCACGCTCTTGCCCAAGGTGAAGCGGCTCGGCATCGAGTTCGACCACGTCACGCTGGAGGCGCGCACCAAGCTCGAGGCGGCCTTGCCGGGGGTGGAACTGGTCGATGTCGCTCCCGCCACCATGCGCCAGCGGATGCTGAAATCGCCCGCCGAAATCGCGCTGATCGAGGCGGGTGCCAACGTCGCCGACATCGGCGGTGCGGCCTGCGTTGCTGCCATCCACGAAGGCGTGCCCGAGTACGAAGTGGCGCTCGCCTCGACGCAGGCGATGGTGCGGGCCATTGCCGAGCGTTTTCCCCACGCCGAGCTGATGGACACGTGGACCTGGTTCCAATCGGGGCTGATGACCGATGGCGCCCACAATCCGGTGACGACGCGGCGGGTGCAAAAGGGCGACATCCTCAGCCTCAACTGCTTTCCGATGATCTCCGGTTACTACACGGCGTTGGAACGGACGCTTTTCTTCGACCACGTCGACGATGCGTCGGTGCGCATTTGGGAGGCGAACGTCGCCGTGCACCGCCGTGGGTTGGAGCTGATCCGCCCCGGCCTGCGCTGCTGCGACATCGCCCACGAGCTGAATGCGATGTTCCAGGGCTTCGGCCTCTTGGACCGGCGCACCTTCGGCTACGGTCATTCCTTCGGCACATTGTCGCATTATTACGGCCGCGAGGCCGGGCTGGAGCTGCGGGAAGACGTCGAGACCGTGCTGCAACCCGGCATGGTCGTGTCGATGGAGCCGATGGTGACCATTCCCGAGGGTGAGCCGGGGGCCGGCGGCTATCGCGAGCACGACATCCTGGTCGTGACCGAGACGGGTGCGCAGAACGTCACGGGCTTTCCCTTTGGCCCCGAGCACAACGTCGTCGCCGGCTGACGCCCTTTGCTGGTCGATGCCGCCTGGCGGACGGCGCTGCGCCTCGCCTTCCCCTTGCGCCGGCGCTACCTCCGGTGCACCCGCCGTGGCCGGGGTGGGGCCGTTCTCGCACTCCGCACCGCGACCGAACTCCTGGTCGTGCGGCACTCCTACCGGCCGCGGCTCGGCTTTCCGGGCGGCGGCATCGCTGCCGGCGAAACGCCGGAAGCCTGCGCGCGGCGGGAGGCTTGGGAGGAGCTGGGCCTCGCCGTGCCACCCGAGGTGCTCCGCCCGTTGGGTGCCGTCCGCACCGGCTTCGGCGGCCCGGATTGCGTCAACCACGTGTTCGAATGGCGCCTGGAGCGCCTGCCGACCGTGACGGTCGACAACCGCGAGCTGATCTGGGCCGGTCCGGTCCGCCCGCACGCGGTGCCCCGCGCCGATCAGGACCTCACCTTGCGCTGGTATCTCCGCCGCCACGCGCCCGACCTCCGAGGGAGCCGTCACCAGTGAGCCCACCGCCGCACGGCTTTACCGTGGCCGAACACGAGCAGCGCCT
>RECO01000195.1 GCA_007694015.1 Geminicoccaceae bacterium | reverse complement strand
GGCTGACGCCGAACTTGATGTCGCGGCCTTGCGACAGGCTCGCCAGGATGGTGAAGCGGAGCGCGTCGGCGCCGTAGTCGTCGATCAGCTCCAAGGGGTCGACGACGTTGCCCTTGGACTTCGACATCTTGGCGCCGTCTTCGTCGCGGACGAGGCCGTGAATGTAGACTTCTTTGAACGGCACCTCGTCCATGAAGTGGAGGCCCATCATCATCATGCGGGCGACCCAGAAGAAGATGATGTCGAAGCCCGTGACCAGCACGTCGGTCGGATAGAACCGCTCCAGCTCCGCGCTGCCGTCCGGCCAATCCAGGGTCGAGAACGGCCAAAGTGCGGATGAAAACCAGGTGTCGAGGACGTCTTCGTCCTGCGTCAGCGGTCGGTCCTCGCCATAGTGGGCGCGGGCCTGGGCTTGGGCCTCGTCTTCGCTCTCGGCGACGAAGACTTCGCCGTCGGGGCCGTACCAGGCGGGGATGCGGTGGCCCCACCAGAGCTGGCGGGAGATGCACCAGGGCTGGATGTTGCGCATCCACTCGAAATAGGTTGCTTCCCACTGCTTCGGCACGAAGCGGGTCCGGCCCGTCTCGACCGCCTCGATCGCGGGCTTGGCCAACGTCCCGGCGTCGCAGAACCACTGGTCGGTGAGGAACGGTTCGATCACCGTGTTCGAGCGGTCGCCGAAGGGGACCATGTGCGTGTAGGGCTCGACCTGGACCAAAGCACCCAGCGCCTCCAGATCGGCCACCACGCGCTTTCGGGCCTCGAACCGGTCGAGCCCCCGATAGGCCTCGGGCACGGCGTCGTTGAGCCGACCGTTTTCGTCCAGGATGTTGATCGCCTCGACGCCCCGGCGCCGGCCGACCTCGAAGTCGTTGAAGTCGTGGGCGGGCGTGATCTTCACGGCACCCGTGCCCTTTTCGGGATCCGAGTAGCTGTCGGCGACGATCGGGATGCGGCGGCCGACCAGCGGCAGCACGACGTGCTGGCCGACCAGGTGCGTGTAGCGCTCGTCCTCGGGGTGCACGGCGACGCAGGTGTCGCCGAGCATGGTCTCGGGCCGGGTGGTGGCGACGACGATGCTCTGGTCGGTGCCCTCGATCGGGTAGGCGATGTGCCAGAGGTGGCCCTTCACCTCCTTTTGCACGACCTCCAGGTCGGAGATGGCGGTGTGCAGCTGGCAGTCCCAGTTGACCAGCCGCTTGTCCTTGTAGATCAGGCCCTGGCGGTAAAGCTCGACGAACGCGCGGCGGACGGCGCGGCTGAGCCCCTCGTCCATGGTGAAGCGCTCGCGGCTCCAGTCCGGCGAGGCGCCCAGGCGGCGCAGCTGGTTGACGATGGTCCGCCCGCTCTCGCCCTTCCACTGCCAGACCCGCTCGGTGAACGCCTCGCGGCCCAGCTCCTGCCGGGTCTTGCCTTCCTTGGTGAGTTCCCGTTCGACCACCATCTGCGTGGCAATGCCCGCATGGTCGGTGCCCGGCTGCCAAAGCGTCGCCCGGCCGCGCATGCGCTGAAAGCGGATCAACGTGTCCTGCACGGTGAATGTGAGCGCGTGGCCCATGTGCAGGGAGCCCGTCACGTTGGGCGGCGGCATCATGATGCAGTAGGGCGCTGCATCGCCGGCGGCGCGGTAGCGACCGCTGGCTTCCCAGGCAGCGTCGCGGCCGGCCTCGACGTCGGCCGGAACGTAGGTCTTGTCCAACATGGTTCCGCTTGGATCGCCTTGATGAAGAGCGTGGCGGCGGTTGTAGAAGAGGGCCACCCCGGCGGCAAGAACGCCGGGAGCGTTGCAAGGGCCAGGGGGCTTTTGGCCCCCTAGAGCGTTTCCCGGTTAGGTAGCGCACGGGCCATCCCTCACCCCCGCCCAGCCACCCATGGTATCGTACACTCGTGGGTGGTCAGGCGGGGGAGAGGGATGGTCAAGCATTTCGGGAAACGCACTAGAACCCCCGAGCAGCGGCGTTGCCGCTGCAGTTGGCAAAGCGGCGAGAACGGTGATGGCCAGGGCTTGCCCTGGCCATCACCGTTCTCGCTCGGGGTTTCCAAGGGGGCCAAAAGCCCCCTTGGCTGCCTTCATTCGTATCCGGTCACTCGGGCTGGGCGTCGCGCACCAATTTCTTGATTTCGCGTTCGACGATGCGCTCGACCAACGGCGGCAAGTTCGTGTCGAGCCAGGCCTTGAGTTCGGGGCGGACGAGGTCGGCGAGGAAGACTTCGATGCTGCGCTGGCCGCCGGCGACGGCGTCGCCCGGGGCGATGGCGGCGGAAAGGCGCTGCAGGGCGCTGCTGGCGATCGAGGAGGTGCCGCTGTCGAGAAGGACCTCGGTCAGGTTGTCCATCAAGACGGCCGGCGCTTCGCTGGTGGTTTGTTCGGGCGTCGCGTCCCCGGCGGGCGGCGGGGCTTCGACTTCGACTTCGGCTTCGGCAAACGAGGTGGCGGGGGCGTCGTCGGGCGGGACGTCGTCGGACGGGGCGGCGTCGGACGGGGCGGCGTCGGCGGCGGGTTGGTCGATCAGGTCGGCAAAGTCGTCCGTGGGTGTGGCGTCGTCGGCTTCCAGGATGACCGCCTCGTCCTCGTCCCCCTGCTCGTCAAGGGTGCTGGTTTCGTCGTCGAGGGTCAGTTCGAGCACGTCGTCTTCGACATCGAGGACGTCGTTCATCTCGGGGTTGGGGGCTGGCGGCCGGGCTTGGGGCTCTGTTCGACCCTTGGCCGCGTGGTGCGGTTCGTCGACCTCGTCCTCGGCGATGATCTTGCGGATCGAGGTGAGGATTTCGTCCATCGACGGTTCGTCGACGACGTCGCCTTTGCTCATGGCGGTGCTCCGGGCTCGATGCGCGTTGCGCACCAGATCAGCGTCCAGGCAGAGACTAAGCCGAAAGCGGTTAACGGGCGGTAAAGGCTGGCGTCAAAGCTGAAACTGCAATTTGGGTTTCAAGCCGCGAAAGCGGGGGATGGCGGCGTCGAACGCGGCGACCTGGCCCCAATGATCGTGGATGCGGGTCACCACCGTGCCGCGCCCGATCCGGCCGCTGCCGACGACGGCGACCAGGCGGCCGCCCTCGGCGAGTTGGGCGAGCAGGGGGGCCGGCACCTCCGGCACGTAGCCGATCACCAGGATGACGTCGTAGGGGGCGCGCTCGGCATGGCCCTCCAGGCCTGCGGCGGTGGGCACGGCGAAGAGATTGATCGCTTCCAGGCTGTCGATGCGGGCCTCGACTTCGGCCAGATGTGCGGGATCGACCAGGCTGAACACGGTGCCGGCCAGCTTGGCCAGCACGCAGCCGACATAGCCCGTGTCGCAGCCGACGACGAGGGCGGTGTCGGTGTCCTTGGTTTCGGCGACCTGCAGCATGCGGCCGATCACCAAAGGCTCGATCAAGAAGCGGCCGTCGGGCATGACCAGGTCGTCGTCGCTGTAGGCGACGGCCTTCAAATGCGCCGGCAGGAAGGGGGGGCGGGGTACCTCGCCCATGGCGACCAGGACGCGCGGATCGGCGACGTTGCTCGGCCGCAATTGGTTTTCGATCATGTTGCGGCGCATGGCCAAGTCGTCCATCGGCCGGGTCCCCGTGCATCGTTCGGCTTGGCGCCGTTGTAGGCCTTGCCCCCCGGCATCGCCAGGGCACCGAAGGCCGCTTTTGGTCGAGCGCTTGACCCCCACCTTCGGCGCTGGCAGATACCCGATCTCCGCCGGCCCGGTGGCAGAGTGGTCATGCAGAGGACTGCAAATCCTCGTACGTCGGTTCGATTCCGGCCCGGGCCTCCAGACAGCGCCATTGCACGGGCAGTGCCCCGCTGCTATAGGCGCGCACGGTTCCGATCCGGGGTAGCTCAGCGGTAGAGCAATCGGCTGTTAACCGATCGGTCGTCGGTTCGAATCCGACCCCCGGAGCCAGGTTTCCTCGATGTAGACGCCCCCCACATCGCTGGTCGTGCGGAAGTCGCGTTGTCGGCGCCGCCGCTTGGTTGCATCGTCTGGCGATCGAGCGGGGAGGTGCGGGCTGGACGGGATCGAGGCAGGGCCGGTTTGGGCACCACGGCTGCGGCCGGCGGCAGCGCGCGGCCTGTGTACCGATTGCGGCGTCTCGCGGCTGGCCGACGCCAAGGCTTGTGGCCGGGCTTGTCAGTTCATCGCCCCCGACTACCCCGCGCTCGAGGCCAAGGTCCACGGCCGCGCGCGCGACGCGGCCAAGCCTGACGAGCTGTTCTTCGGGCCGTTTCGCGCCATGTACCGCGCGGCTTTGCACGCGCCGAGGGCGGGCGCGCAGTGGACCGGCATCACCACGACCATCGGCGAGCGGCTGTTGGCGACCGGGGCGGTGGACGCGGTGCTCGCGGTGGCGCCCGATCCGGACGACCGCTGGCAGCCTAGGCCCGTGCTGGTCACCGAGCCCGCCGGCATGGCCGCCTGCCGGGGGATGCGCATGGGCTATGCGCCGCTCCTGGCGTTGTTGGAGCCGGCGCGGGCACGCGGTTTTCGCCGGCTTGCCGTGATCGGCATTCCCTGCCACGTGCACGCGCTGCGCGCCTTGGAGGACGAACTCGGCTTCGAGCGGCTCTACGTCGTCGGCACGCCCTGCTCGGACAACACCACCACCGCCAATTTTCACGAGTTCCTGGCCCTTCTGGCCGATGATCCCGACCGCATCACCTATCTCGAGTTTCGCGCCGACTACCATGTCGAGCTGCGCTTCGACGACGGCAGGCAACGCACCATTCCGTTTCTGCGGCTGCCCTTGTCGACGCTTCGGCCCGACTTCTTCCCGCTGACCTGCAAGACCTGCGTCGATTACACCAACGCGCTGGCCGACCTGACCGTCGGCTATATGGGCGGGGAGGGGGCGCAATGGCTGGTGGTGCGCAATGCCCGCGGGCAGGAGCTGGTCGATCTCCTCGGCGATGACGTGGCGTTGGCCGCACCCGGCAGCCGGGGGCGGCGGCGGGCGGCGGTGCGGGGGTTTTTGGCGAACGTCGAACGTGCTGCCGGCGGTTTGCCTTTGCGCACCATGCCCAACTGGCTGCGGCCGCTCGTCGCCTGGCTGCAGCCGCGGATCGGGCCGCGGGGCTTGGAGTTCGCCCGCGCCCGGCTGGAGATGAAGGCGATCGAGACCGTCCTCCACCTGCGCCGCACCCACCCCAAGCGCCTCAAGCACATGGTGCCGGCGCATGTTTGGGAGCTGGTGCGACCTTATGGGCTCGTGCCTGCGGCGGACGAAGTCGCGGACCCCGCCCGCCGCCGCTGACCCGCATCGAAGGCCCCCGACCGTGGCGCCCTTGCATCGCTGCGCGCCATTCTCGTTGGGAAAAATATTCCTTGGTTGAAGGTGCTTGCGACGCCTGTTTAACATCATGGCCGAAATGCCACCGACGAGCGGGCCATGGTGAACACGCGCATCGCCGACCTGGAAGAGTTCGCCTTTGCGCGGTTGACGGCGTTGCTCGCCGATCTCGAACCCCCGACCGGCGGCGTCGATCTGAGCGTGGGCGATCCCAAGGGGGCGCCGCCGGATTGGCTCGCGGGTATCCTCACCGAGCACGCCCAAGGCTGGCGGAGCTATCCGCCCCCGGCCGGCACCCCCGCCCTCCGGCACGCGATCACGGCCTGGATCGAGCGCCGCTTTCAGGTCGACCTCGACCCTGAGCGCCACGTCCTGCCGGTGGCGGGCACCAAGGAGGGGCTGCATCTCCTGGCCAGCGTCGTGGTCGATGCGACCAAAGCCGCCGCCCGCCCCGTCGTCTTGATGCCGAACCCCTTGTACCAGGTCTATCTGGGCGGTGCCGTGATGGCGGGTGCCGAGCCCGTGGCGCTGCCGGCCACCAAGGAAAACGGTTTTCTGCCGGACCTCGACGCCATCCCCGACGCCGTCTTGGCCCGCACCCAGCTCTGCTATCTCTGCTCGCCCGCCAACCCGCAAGGGACGGTGGCGAGCCTCGCCTATTGGGCCAAGGCCTTGGAGTTGGCGAGGCGGCACGACTTCGTGCTGGTCGCCGACGAGTGCTACTCCGAGATCTACCACGACGCACCCCCGCCGAGTGCGCTGGAGGCGGCGACGGCGAGCGGCAGCCTGGATCGGCTCGTCGTCTTCAACTCGCTCTCCAAGCGCTCCAACGCCGCGGGCCTCCGCGTCGGCTTCATGGCCGGCGATCCGGCCCTGATCGCGCCGACGCTCAAGGTCCGCCGCTATGGGGCTGCCACCATTCCCCTGCCCATCCAGGCGGCGGCCACGGCCCTGTGGCAGGACGAAACGCACGTCCAGGCGATCCGCGCCGACTACACGGCCAAGATCGACCGGGCGCTCGCCCTGTTGGACGGCCGCGCAGGCGCGTTTCGGCCCCCGGCCGGCTTCTTCCTCTGGCTGGACGTCGGCGATGGCGAGGCCGCGGCGCGCCGGCTCTTTGCCGCCACCGGCAGCAAGGTCGTGCCCGGCCGCTACCTCGCCATGGCCGACGCCCGTGGCCACACGCCCGGCGATCGCTACGTCCGCATCGCCCTCGTCCACGACCAGGCGACCACCGAAGCCGCCCTCGTCCGCGCCTTGCCCTACCTCGCCGGCCCAGCCGCCACCGATTGACCCGCTCCAGGAGTGCGCCGCCCCATGGCCAGCCGCTACGACACGCCCATCCTGAGCGACGGCATGGTTGCCGCCCTCGGCCGCAGTCTGGTCCGCGCGCTGGGCGTCGTCGTCCTGGCCCTGGCCGCGGTGATGGCGCTGGCGCTCGCCTTTCACCATCCGGCCGATCCGAGTTGGAACCAGGCGACATCGGCCCCCGTCGAGAACCTCATGGGCTATCGTGGTGCGGTCTTCAGCGACCTCATGTTCCAGGGCTTCGGCGTCGCGGCTTGGCTCCTGCCGCTGGCGATCGCCGGTTGGGGGCTGCGCATCGTCCTGTTGGCGCCGCATCCGCAGCCGATCGTGCCGCTAACGGCGCTGCCCCTGGCGCTGTTGTGCGTGCCGGCCGCCCTGGCCCACCAGAACGCCGTCGCCGCGCACATCGACGGCGGCCTGCCGGGCGGGCTCGTCGGCTACGAGCTTTGGAGCCGCTTCGCCCTCAGCCTCGGCGACGACGTGTACGGGCTGGTTTCGCTCGTCCTCGCCGTCCTGACCGGCCTCGCCGCCCTCTCGCTGCGCCCGGTCGAGAGCCTGCGGATCGGCGGCATAGCCGGCCGGCTCACCGCGCGCGCCGCCCGCTGGACCGGCGGCCAAATGGAACGCGGCGGCCGTCTGGCGCTCGGCTCGGCGCGCGAGCTTGCCGCCCATGCCTGGGCGCCGCGGCGCCGCCCGGTCAACGACGGCCGCACCCGCACGGCCGACGACGGCGTGCTCGACCGCACGGGACGCCTGTTGGAGAGCCTGCGCCAGCCGGAGCCCGCCGCCGAATGGTCGGCGCGAACCACGGCCGAGCCCTTCGTCCAGCCCGTCGAGGCGGTCGAGGTGCGCCAGCCGGCGCCGGCCGCCGCGCGCTATGCCACCGAATTGCCGGTGGCGGCGACGCCCGCGCCCGTGTTCGACCGCAAGACGGCCGTGGGGCTGCGCACCGAGAGCGGCTTCGATTTGCCGGGCCTGGGCCTGCTCGGGGCCGTCAAGCACGGTGCTGCCACCGAACTCGACCCGGAACATCTGGACGAGACCAGCCGCGAGCTGGAGCGGGTGCTCGACGACTTCGGCGTGCGCGGTGCCATCATCGACGCCAAGGCCGGCCCCGTCGTGACCCTCTACGAGCTGGAGCCGGCCCCCGGCACCCGCGCCGCGCGCGTCATCAACCTGTCCGAGGACATCGCCCGCTCGCTCGCCGCCGTGTCGGTGCGCGTCGCCGTCGTCCGCGGCCGCAGCGTCATCGGCATCGAGCTGCCCAACCCGATGCGCGAGACCGTCTACCTGAAGGAGCTGATGGCCAGCGACGCCATGCAGAACCCCAAGGCGCGGCTCCCTTTGTGCCTCGGCAAGGACATCTCGGGCGAGCCGGTCGTCGCCGATCTGGCGCGCATGCCGCATCTGCTCATCGCCGGCACCACGGGCTCCGGCAAGTCGGTCGCCATCAACGCGATGATCCTTTCGCTGCTCTACCGGCACACCCCGGAAGAGGTGCGGCTGATCATGATCGACCCGAAGGTGATCGAGCTTTCGGTCTATGACGGCATCCCGCACCTGCTCTCGCCCGTGGTGACCGAGCCCGCCAAGGCCGTGATCGCGCTCAAATGGGCGGTGCGGCAGATGGACCACCGCTACCGGCTGATGTCGCACCTGAGCGTGCGCGACATCCACGCCTACAACCGCCGCCTGCAGGCGGCGCGCGAGGCCGGCGAGGAGCTGACCCGCCGCGTCCAGATCGGCTACGACCCGACGAGCGGCCTGCCCCAGTTCGAAGAGCAGCCGATCGACACCACGCCTCTGCCGCAAATCGTGGTCATCGTCGACGAGGTGGCCGATCTCATGCTGACCGCGGGCAAGGAGGTCGAAGGCCAGATCCAGCGCCTGTCGCAAAAGGCCCGCGCCGCCGGCATCCACCTCATCGTCGCCACCCAGCGCCCCTCGGTCGACGTGCTCACCGGCGTCATCAAGGCGAACCTGCCTTGCCGCATCAGCTTCCGCGTCAGCTCCAAGATCGACAGCCGTACCATCCTGGGTGAGGCCGGCGCCGAGCAACTGCTTGGCCAGGGCGACATGCTGTTCATGAACTCGGGCGAGCCGCCGCGCCGCGTCCACGGGCCCCTGGTCACCGACGCCGAGGTCGAACGCGTGGTCAACCACCTGAAAAACCAGGGCCAGCCCGACTACCTGCACGACGTGACCTCGGAGGAGCCGGCCTCGACCGGAGCACCCACCGCGGCGGGCGGGCTCGGCGCCACGGGCGACCTGTTTGCCTCCAACATCGAAACCGGTGCCAGCGAGGATGCCCAATACCAGGAGGCCCTGCGCATCGTCGCCGAAGACCAGCGCGCCACCACGAGCTTCCTCCAGCGCAAAATGCGCATCGGCTACAACACCGCCGCCCGCCTGATCGAGCGGATGGAAGAGGACGGCTACGTCTCCGCCGCCGACCACGTCGGCCGCCGCCAAGTCCTCGTCGGCCGCGAGGAAACCGACGAGGCGTATTAGGCAGCGGTGGTTGGGGAGGCCAGGTTGGAAGGGAAAGGCCAGGGGGCTTTTGGCCCCCTGGGCCCCCCCCCCGGCAGCGGCATCGCCGCTGCAAGTTTTTCAACAGCCAGCGGCATCGCCGCTGCAAGTTTTTCAACAGCCAGCGGCATCGCCGCTGCCAGTTTTTCGTCGTGCTCGATGCCGTCGCGTGGCATGATGCTGCAGTGCAGCATGTTGGTCGGGAGAACGAGGTTTTGGTTGGGAACGAGGGTCTGGCCGCTTGGCGCCTGCAGGCGCACCTGACGGCGATCGCCTGGGGCGCACCCGCGGTGATCGCCTGGCGGCTGGCCAAGGTCGGGCGGGAGTGGAGCCAAGCGGGCTTCACCCTCGATCCCGAGTGGCAGCAGATGGTGCGCGAGAAGGTCGAGGTGGGCTTGGATGCGCAGCGCGTCTGGGCGGCCTACGCCACAAGGGCGGTAGGCCAGCCGTTCGACGGCAAGCAGGCGCTCGAGGCCGCAGAGCGCAGCCTGCGCCCGATCGCCCGCAAGGTGCGCGCCAATGTCAAACGTGCCCGCGCCTGACGGTCCTGCCAGCACTCAAGCCGTCCGCCGCACCCCTTCCAGGCGGAGCGGCACGAGGTCGAGACCGGTGCCCAGGACCTTCGCCTCGCCGGTGAGCCGGTAGGAGAGGCCGCGCGGCGGCGGCCGCGTTGCCAGCGCGGTGATGGCCGGATGCGGGGGGTGCGGCAACACCAGCGTCACCATCGCCTGACCGCGCGCCGGCACGCGGGTGTCGAGGCCGATGGCACTCTCGCCCAGCAAGGTGCCGTTGACCACCAGCTGGTAGCGCAGGCTCTTGACGACGATGGGCCAGGCGTTCGGGTTGTCGATGCGGAGTTCGGCGCGGGCCGTGCCGAGGCCGCGTTGCGGCGGCTCCAGCCGCAGGTCGGTGAGCTGGAAAGCGGGCGTGCGCGGCACCCGCAGGTCGTCGTCGATCCGGGGCGCGCAAGCGCAGCCGAGACCGGCAAGCCCGACCACGGCCAACAATCGGCGCCTTGCCCAAAGGCGCTGGCGCGTCGGTTCCTCGTAAGGCTCCACCTCGAGCGTCCGATCCGCTAAAACGCGCGGGCGCCGGTCGCACACCGCCAGGGGAGGCTGCCATGAACCCGATCATGTGGAAACCCGAACCCGAGGCGATGCAGAGCGCCCTGGTATGGGCCTTCAAGGATCGCTTCGCCGCCAAGCTCGGCACCGATCTCGCCGATTGGGACGCACTCTGGCAGGCCTCGGTCGACCATCCGGCGGCCTTTTGGCAAGCGGTCTGGGAGGACGGCGGCGTCATCTTCGAAACCCCGTACCGCGAGGTGCTGCGCCACCCCGAACGCATGCCGGGGGCCATTTGGTTCGAGGGTGCCCGGCTGAACTTCGCCCGGAACCTGTTGCGTCGGGACGATGCCACCCCGGCGATCATCGCCGCGGGCGAGGACGGGCGGCGCACCGAGCTGAGCTGGCAGGACCTGCAGGCGCGGGTCGCGGCGTTGGAGGCCGAATTGGCCGAGGCGGGCGTCGGTGTCGGCGATCGCGTCGCCGGGATCGTCGCCAACATCCCCGAAGCCGTCATCGCCATGCTGGCCACAGCGAGCCTCGGCGCCACCTGGTCCTCCTGCTCGCCGGATTTCGGCGTCCAGGGTATCCTCGACCGCTTCGGCCAGATCGAGCCCAAGGTGCTGATCGCGGTCGACGGCTACCACTATGCCGGCAAGCGCCTCGACATCCGCGCGAAACTGGCCGAGGTCGCCCAGGCCCTCGCCGGCCTGGAGCGGGTCATCGTGCATCGCTACCTCGATGCCGCCGCCGATCTGGCGGCCATTCCCAAGGCCAAGCCCTGGGACGAAATCCCGCTCGATGCAGCGGCCCGGCCGCGCTTCACGGCGGTGCCCTTCGACCAGCCGCTCTACGTGCTCTATTCGTCCGGCACCACCGGCAAGCCCAAGGCCATCGTCCACGGCACGGGCGGCGTGCTCCTGCAGCATTTGAAGGAGCACCGGCTGCACGGCGATCTGAAGCCGGGCGAGCGCTTGTTCTACTTCACCACCTGCGGCTGGATGATGTGGAATTGGCTGGTGAGCGGGCTCGCTTGCGAGGCGACGCTCGTCCTGTTCGACGGCTCGCCCTTCCACCCCGGCCCGGAGCGCCTGTTCGAGCTCGCAGCCCAGCAAGGCATCAACGTGTTCGGCACCAGTGCCAAGTACATCGACGCCGTGAAGAAGTCAGGCTACCGGCCGAAGGCTCACGTCGATCTGAAGGATCTGCGCGCCATCCTCTCCACCGGCTCGCCCTTGCTGCCGGAAAGCTTCGATTTCGTCTACGACGCGATCAAGGACGATTTGCTTTTGGGCTCGATCTCGGGTGGGACGGACATCGTGTCCTGTTTCGTCTTGAACAGCCCGCTCTTGCCGGTGCGGCGCGGCGAAATCCAGTGCCGTGGGCTCGGCATGGCGGTGGATGTCTGGGACGACACCGGGCGGCCCTTGCGCGGCCAAAAGGGCGAACTGGTCTGCACCAAGCCGTTCCCGGTGATGCCGGTCGGCTTTTGGAACGACCCCACGGGCCAGCGCTACCACAACGCCTATTTCTCGCGCTTTTCCGGGGTTTGGTGGCACGGCGACTATGCCGAGCTGACCGAGGGCGGCGGGTTGATCATCCACGGCCGCTCCGATGCGGTCTTGAACCCCGGCGGCGTGCGCATCGGCACCGCCGAGATCTACCGCCAGGTCGAGCAGATCGACGAGGTGCTGGAGGCCTTGTGCGTCGGCCAGAACTGGGAGGGCGACGTCCGCGTCGTCCTGTTCGTCCGGCTGCGGCCGGGCCAGGAGCTCGACGAGGCGCTGATCGACAGGATCAAGCGGCGCATTCGCGACAACACCACGCCCCGCCACGTCCCGGCGCGCATCGTCCAGGTCAGCGATGTGCCGCGCACCCTGTCCGGCAAGATCGTCGAGCTGGCGGTGCGCGACGTGATCCACGGTCGCGACGTCAAGAACACGGAGGCCTTGGCGAACCCCGAAGCCCTCGACCAGTTCCGCAACCTGCCCGAACTCGGTGGCTGACGTCCGCCGCCATTGGAACGGCCAGATCGGCGAAGTCCCGCCCGCCGGGGCCATTCGCCATCCGAGCCGGCTGTTGCGGGAACTGGCGCTGTGGGCGGCCCCGGTTTGGGCCACTTCGGTGGTCGGTCTGCTCCTCGGCTGGTGGTCGCCGCTCGCGGCTTTGGGCGCTGCGGCCATCGGCACCTGCTTCGCGCTGCCCTTTGCCGTGGTCCGGCGGCGGGTCATCGAAAACCTGGTCGACCTCGTCGAAAGCTGGCCCGAGAGCTTCGACCGCGAACCGCCGCCACCGAACAACGGCATCGTCGACCGTGGCCTGGTCGATGCGCTCTGGCGCTTCTTTCGCTGGCTGCGGGCCCGAGCCGAGCGCGAGGCCGCCACGACCGCGTTGCAGGCGCGGCTCCTGCGCGTCCTGCCCGATCCCTTGTTCCAGATCGACGGGCGCGGCTACATCGTCACCGCGAACCGGGCGGCGCAAGAGCGCTTCGGGGTCGAGCTGGTCGGCCGCCCCTTGCGCCACGTGTTGCGCGATCCTGCAATCCTCGACGCCATCACGCTCGCGCTCGACGCCGATCTGGACAGCCGCTTGGAGGTGCAGGAGCCGAAGGCCCTGGGCCGGCGGTTTCAGGTCGAGGTGCTGCCGGTGCGCATCCCGGACGAGGCGCCCTTGGCGTTGCTGGTGCTGCGCGAGCGCACCTCCGAACACATGACGCAGCGGCTGATGAGCGACTTCGTCGCCAATGTCAGCCACGAGATCCGCACGCCCCTGACGGCCGTGCGCGGCTTCATCGAAACGCTGCAGGGCCCGGCCAAGGACGACGCCAAGGCGCGCGAGCGCTTCCTCGCCACCATGGCCGCCGAAGCCGACCGCATGAACCGCCTGGTGTCGGAGCTGTTGGTGCTGTCGCGCGTCGAGCTGATGGAGCGCGAGCGCCCCGAGGCGGTGATCGATCTGGTCGATGTCCTGCACCGCGCCGTGGCCAGCCTGCAAAGCCAAGCCGACGCCCAGGGCATCGCGCTCCGGCTCGATCTGCCTGGCTCACCCTTGAAGCTGCGCGGTGACGCCGATCAGCTGTTGCAGGTGTTCTTGAACCTTTTGGACAATGCCCTGAAATACGGCGGCGAAGGCCGCCCGATCGACCTCGCCTGCCGCAGATTGGAGCAGGCGCCACCCCGCGCCGGGCGGCTTGCCGGTTTCGAGGCGATCGGCGTCGACGTCGTCGACCGCGGTGATGGCATTCCCCAGGCGGCCATCCCGCGGCTCACCGAGCGCTTCTTCCGCGTCGATACCTCGCGCTCGCGCCGCCTCGGCGGTACCGGGCTCGGCCTCGCCATCGTCAAGCACATCGTCAACCGCCACCAAGGCCATCTGGCGATCGACAGCACCCAGGGCGAAGGCAGCCGCTTTACGGTCTATCTGCCCGCCGACCTGCCGTGACCTGACCCTGACCCTGAACGGGCGCGCCCCCCGCCGCCGTTGGCGACGGCGGCGCGGCCGCGGTTCAGCTCTGGTCGTAGCCCGCCCAATAGTCCCTGATCCGGTCGCTGGCGGCGGTGAAGGCGTCGCGGCCGGTCAGCTCCTCGGCCGTCACCTCCGGGGCGTCCTCGATGGCCGCGGCCGGGGCGTCCATGAGCAGGGTTTCGAAGCCGGGCGTGGCCATGAACATCTCCCAAGGCACCGCCGCGTAGCTCTGCCCGAAGCCCAAAAATCCGCCATGGCCGACGATGGCGAAGCTGATCTCGCCCGTCTCCGGGTGCCACACCAAGTCGTCGACATTGCCGATGTGCTCGTCCTGGAGATTACGGATCTCCGTCCCGGTGATGTGCTCGAAGGAGAAGATATGCTCGACCTCGCGCACCGGTTGCGCAGCCGCGATCTGCTCCTGCCGCCAGGCACTGATCTCCCCGGGCTCGACCCCCGCCGCGCGGAGCTGGCCCGCGTAGTGGTCGTAGATGGCCTCGGTTCGCTCCAGGACGAACTGGCAGCCGGCCTCGTCGCCGTGCCGCGCCAGCACCATGGCGGCGTTTTGCAGCGAGAGGATCTCGTGCCCTGGCGACGTCGCCCAGCCTGCCACGGCCCAGGGGGTGGGCGGCATCATGCCGGGCTGGGCGCCCACCGGATCGCGCGGGGCCGGGGCGCGCGCCGCGGGATCGGCGGGCGGCAACACGCCGGGTGGCGTGTCGACGCCCGCACCCCAGCCGTGCCAGCCCCAGGTTCCGCGGTAGCCCGTGAACCAATAGCCCTCGTCCACCATCCGCTGGGAGAACAGCCTGAGGTCCTGCATGCATTGTTCGGCAAACTCGCCGGCTGCACCGGCCCTCGGCGGTTCTTCGGCCTGCGCCCAGCTGGGGACTGCCAAGAGCACCACCGCTGTCGATGCCAGGAGGGTCTTGCGCATCTCGTTCCTCCGCTTCCCGGTTTTGCGGACGCGCCGTGGCGGCGGGCGCGCTCCGTTGCTGGCCGCGGGGCCAACTCGAGGAGGAACGATCGGCTGGGCCTGGAGTTCCCGCCGCAGGGCTTGGTCAGGCGGACGGTCGAGGCGCGGGCCTGGAGCGGTGTCCGGTCAGGTGGAGCTCTGCCCATCCCGCACCCCCGCGCCCTAGGTAGCGTTTGGGGTAGCGGTTGGGGGCAGCGGTTGGGGGCAGCGTTTGGGGGGCAGCGTGACGAGGTGGTAGCGGTCGGGTTCGGGCGGCGCCGCGCGGCGTAAGGTGCGATGAGCCGCCTCGGTCGCCCCCCCTCAGTCGCCGAGGCGGCGGGCCGCCAAGAGGTAGTTGACGCTCACGTCCCGGCGCAGCTCGAAATCGTTCCGGGCCGGGTTCCAGCCCATGCCGCTCAAGCGGTCCACGGCGAAGCCCGAGCGGCGCAGCCAGGCGGCGAGTTCCGCCGGCTTGACGAAGCGCTGCCAGCGATGCGTCCCCCGCGGCAGCCAGCCCAACAGGTACTCCGCACCCACGATCGCCTCGACGAACGCCCGCGGCGTCCGGTTCAAGGTGGTGATCACCAAAAGACCGCCAGGCGCGGTGAGGGCGCCGAGCGTGGCGACGAACCCGGTCGGCTCCTCGACGTGCTCGATCACCTCCGAGGCCACCACGAGGTCGAACCGCTCGCCCGCCGCCGCCAGGGCCTCGGCCGGCTCCAGCCGGTAGGCGATCTCCAGCCCCTCCTCGGCCGCATGGCGCCGGGCGGTGTGCAGCGCCCCCGCCACCAGGTCGATCCCGGTCACGGTACCGCCGAGCCGGGCCAAGGGCTCCGCCAACAGTCCGCCGCCGCAGCCGACGTCCAAGACGGTCTGCCCGGCGAGCGGCAGCCCCTCCGGCGGCACCCTACCGAAGGTACCTTCGGCCGCCTCGCGGATGAAGGCGAGCCTTGCCGGGTTCATCGCGTGCAACGGCGCCAGCGGACCGCGCGGGTCCCACCACTCGTTCGCATGAACGTCGAACTTCGCCAGTTCCTGCGGATCGACGCTGCCGGACGTGCTGCTCATGGCATCCTTTCTCTTTGTCCGGCGGCAAGCTAAACTTGCCAAGTCCGCCCGAAAAGCTAAGAAACGCGCGTGATCGCCCCGGCTCGACCGGGGGTTGCGCAGCCTGCGTTGCCGACTGCCATCCGCCGAACGCCATCCAAGGATCGTACCCTTGACCCTCGTCGTCCAGAAATTCGGCGGCACCTCCGTAGCCGATCCCGAGCGTCTGCGCCGCGTCGCGGCGCGCGTGCAGCGCCACGTCGCCGCCGGCGAACGCGTCGCCGTCGTCGTCTCGGCCATGGCCGGCCACACCAACCAACTGGTCGCCTGGGTCGACGAGCTGGGCGGGTCCACGGCGGATCGGGCCGAGTACGACGTGGTCGTCGCCTCGGGCGAGCAGGTCACGAGCGGCCTATTGGCCGTGGCGCTGCAGGCGATCGGGGTCAAGGCCCGCTCGTTCATGGGCTGGCAGGTGCCGGTCGCCACCGACACCGCCCACGGCAAGGCCCGCATCGCCTCCATCGAGCGCGAGGCCATTCTCGCCGCCCTCGACCGGGGCGAGGTGGCGGTGGTGCCCGGCTTTCAGGGCGTGACCGCCGAAGGGCGCATCACCACCCTCGGCCGCGGCGGCTCCGATACGTCGGCCGTGGCCCTCGCCGCCGCCCTCGGCGCCGCCCGCTGCGACATCTTCACCGACGTCGATGGCGTCTACACCACCGACCCGCGCATCGTGCCGCGGGCCCGCAAGCTCGAGCGCATCACCTTCGAGGAAATGCTGGAGATGGCTTCGCTCGGCGCCAAGGTGCTGCAGACGCGGTCGGTCGCCCTCGCCATGCAATACGGCGTTCCCGTCCAGGTCCTGTCCAGTTTCGAGGACAAACCCGGCACATTCGTGGTAGCAGACGACCTCATGATGGAAGATCAACTGGTTTCCGGCATCACCTACAGCCGCGACGAGGCCAAGGTCACGCTGATCGGCGTGCGTGACCAGCCGGGCGTGGCGGCGGCCATTTTCGGCCCGTTGGCCCAGGCCAACGTCAACGTCGACATGATCGTGCAGAGCGTGTCGCCGGACGGTGCGCGCACCGACCTTACGTTCACCGTCACGGAGGCGGATCTCGCCCGCGCCCACGACGTGCTGGCGCCGATCGCCGCCGAATTGGGTTGCGAGCGGGTCGACGCCGACAAGGACGTGGTCAAGGTCTCGGTGGTTGGTGTCGGCATGCGCAGCCACGCCGGCGTGGCGCACCAGATGTTTCGCGTGCTGGCCGACAAGGGCATCAACATTCGCGCCATCTCCACCTCGGAGATCAAGATCAGCGTCCTCATTCCGGAGGAGTACACCGAGCTGGCCATTCGCGCGCTGCACACCGCCTACGGTCTCGACGCCGAGGACTGACCATGGACCTGGTCGCCCCTCGCTCGGCGCGTCTGCGCCATTTGACCCGCCGCGGCCGCGAGCTGTTGGGCTCGGAGGAGGCGATCCTCGGCGGGGCGATGACCTGGGTCTCGGAACGCCAGTTGGTCGCGGCCATTTCGAACGCCGGTGGGTTCGGCGTGCTGGCTTGCGGCTCGATGTCGCCGGACCTTCTGTCGGCCGAGATCGAGGCGACCCGGCAGCGCACCGACCGACCCTTCGGCGTCAACCTGATCGTGATGCACCCCGAACTCGACGCCCTGATCGAGCGCTGCGTCGAGCAAGGCGTCGGCCACGTCGTCTTCGCCGGCGGTCTCCCGACCAAGGACCAGGTGGCCCACGCCAAGCGGGGCGGCGCCAAGGTCCTGACCTTCGCCCCGGCCGCGGCGGTGGCCAAACGCCTGATCCGCATCGGTGTCGACGGCCTGATCATCGAAGGTGCGGAGGCCGGCGGCCACATCGGCCCGGTCTCGACCAGCGTCCTGGCCCAGGAAGTGCTGCCCGTGGTGCGCGAGGTGCCGGTGTTCGTCGCCGGCGGCATCGGCCACGGCGAGGCCATCGCCGCCTATCTGCAGATGGGCGCGGCCGGCTGCCAGCTCGGCACCCGCTTCGCCTGTGCGGCGGAATCGGTTGCCCATCCCCGCTTCAAGGAAGCATTGATCCGCGCCCAGGCGCGCGACGCCCAACCGACCGTCCAAGTCGACCCCGCCTTCAAGGTGATCCCCGTGCGCGCCCTGTTGAACAAGGGCACCCAGCGGTTCACGGCGATGCAGGTCGAAACCATTCGGCGCTTTCGCGCGGGCGAACTCGGCTTCGAGGAAGCCGCACTCGCCATCGAGCATTTTTGGGCCGGTGCCTTGCGCCGCGCCGTGGTCGACGGCGATGTCGAGAACGGCTCACTGATGGCGGGGCAGAGCGTCGGCATGGTCAAATCGGTGCAGCCGGTGGCGGAAATCCTGGCCGACCTCTTGGCCCAGGCGGCCCTGGCACTGGAGCGTTTGGACCTCGCTTCATGAGCGCCGGCTGGGGTGCGGCACCATCCTTGGCGAGCGAATCCCGCGGCGCCGAGCTGAGTGCGGCCCGCCGCCTGCTCCGTCGCATCATGGAGCTGGCCGCCGCCCCGATTCGGCCGCAACAGCGTCTCGACCGCATCGTCAACCTGATCGCCACCGACATGGTGGCGGAAGTGTGCTCGATCTACGTCCGGCGCGCCGGCAACATCATGGAGCTGTTCGCGACGCAGGGCCTGCGCCTGGATGCCGTGCATCAAACCCGGATGCGCGCGGGCGAGGGCCTCGTCGGCCACATCGCCCAGACCGCCGAGATCGTGAACACCTCCGAAGCGCAGAACGACCCGCGCTTTCAGTATTTCCCCGAGACCGGCGAGGAGATCTACCGGTCGTTTTTGGGCGTCCCGATCCTGCGCGGCGGTGAGGTCGCGGGTGTGATCGTGGTGCAGAACACGGCCGCCCGCGCCTATGCCGAGGACGAGGTCGAGGCGCTGGAGATCATCGCCACGCTGCTCGGCGAAATGCTCGCCTCGGGCGGCCTGGTCGACGCCGAAATCTATACCGACCTGGCGAGCATCTCGGCGCCGCCGCAGCGCCTGGTCGGCACGGCACTCGTCCGGGGCGTCGCCCTGGGCCATGCGGTCCTGCACCACCCGCCGCCCCGCGTCACCCGCTTCGTCAGCGACAATCCGGGGCTGGAGACGGCGCGCCTCGAGCGCGCCATGCAGGCGCTCCGCCTCGACGTCGACCGCCTCGTCGCCAGTGCCGGTCTCGGCCTCGGCGAGCATGGCGACGTGTTGGAAGCCTATCGGATGCTGAGCCACGATCGCTCGTGGTTTCGCCGCCTGCACGAAGCGATCCTGACGGGGCTCACCGCCGAGGCCGCGGTGCGCCGCGTCCAGGAGGAGACCAAGGCGCGGCTCAGCCATTCCCCGAACGCCTATCTCCGCGAACGCCTGTTGGACCTGGACGACCTGGCGAACCGCCTGCTCGGCCATCTGGTCGGCACCCCTCGGGGCCGCGCACCGGAGGACCTGCCCGACCGCGCCATCGTCATCGCCCGCACGCTCAGCGCTGCCGAATTGCTCGACTACGACCGCGAGAGGCTCAAGGGGCTGGTGTTGGAGGAGGGCTCGCACACCGCGCATGCCACGATCATCGCGCGGGCTTTGGAAATTCCGGTGCTGGGCGGGGTCGATCGCGCCTTCGCCGCCGTGCGCGAGCAGGACATCGTGGCGCTCGACGCCGACCACGGCCAGGTGTTCGTGCGGCCGAGCGAGGACGTGGTGCACGCCTTCGACCGTTCGCTGGCGGCCCGCCAGGCAGCTAGGGCGCGCATTCGCGAGCTGCGCCACCTGCCGACCGTGAGCCGCGACGGGGTCGGCGTCGACCTCTCGCTGAATGCCGCCTTCTTGATGGACCTCGACTCGCTGGCCGACAGCGGGGCAATCGGCATCGGCCTCTACCGCACCGAACTCGCCTACATGGTGCGCGCGGCCTTTCCGGGCGTCCAGGACCAGACCGAACTCTATACGCGCGTCGTCACCGCCCTCGAAGGACGGCCTTGCACCTTTCGCACCCTCGACGTCGGCAGCGACAAAATCCTGCCCTATTGGCGGTTCCCGCACGAAGAAAACCCGGCCATGGGCTGGCGCGCCCTGCGTCTCACCCTCGATCAGCCGTCGCTCCTGCGCCACCAACTCCGCGCCTTGATCCGTGCCCACGGCGTAAGGCCGATGCGGGTCATGTTTCCGATGGTTGCGGAGGTTGCCGAATTCGACCGTGCCAAGGCGCTGCTCGACCTGGAGTTGGATCGGGCCCGGCGTCGGGGCGAGCCGACGCCGGAACGGGTCGAGGTCGGCGCGATGCTCGAGGTGCCGGCCTTGTTGTTTCAGCTCGACCGCTTGCTGGAGCGGATCGCGTTCCTTTCGGTCGGCACCAACGACCTGTTGCAGTTCTTCTTCGCCTGCGACCGCGGCAGTCCGCGGTTGAACGGGCGCTACGACGCGCTATCGCCCGCGGTCCTGCACATGATCCGGCACCTGGTCGAACGCTGCCGCAAGGCGGGGGTGCGCTTGTCCGTCTGCGGCGAAATGGCGAGCCGGCCGCTCGATGCGATCGCCCTCGTGGCCCTCGGTGTGCGTGATCTTTCCGTAACATCGGCCAGCATTGGTCCGATCAAGGCGGTGATCCGCTCCCTCGATGTTGGCGCTACCTGTCGTTTTTTGATGACTCAGGCTGAATTGCCGGTGCATTCGGTGCGTGATACGCTCTATGGGTACGTTCGGGATCGCAACGTCGACTTGCCGGAAGAAGGTTTGCTTTGACGCAGCGATGATCGACGAGCGACCGTCGTTGGTGCAACACGACGATCAACAATGGGGTTGATCGACAGCGTTGGCGAGGGACCGTGCGCATTCGATTGAGGGGGCGAAAGGCGAGCGAGGCCGGTGCTGTTGCCGAAGCCGGTGCTGCGGCGCCGATGGCGCCGGAACCGTTGCTGCGCCAGATCGGCACGCATCTGCGCCAGGCGCGGGAAGAACAAGGGCTGGACGTCCGCGACGTGGCGGAATTCCTGCGCATTCGCGCGGCTTATCTGCACGATCTGGAGGACGGTGAACTCGCCAAGATCCCAGGCCGCGCCTACGCCTTGGGTTTTCTGCGCTCCTATGCCGACTATCTCGGCTTCGACGGCGAGGCGATCGTCGACGAGGTCAAGCGGGCGGGCGAACTCCTGCCCCAGAACCCACGGTTGCAATACCGCGAGCCCCTGCCGGAAAGCCATCGCCCGCCGTTGATCCTCGCCGGCGTGTCCGTCCTCTTGGCGGCGGGCGTCTATGTCGGTTGGCAGACGTGGCAGGAGCGGGCCGGGGCACCCGCGCTCGCGCCCGAGGTGGCGATCACCGCCCCCGGGAGCGCACCCGTGCGCACCGGCGCGGACAACTCGATCGCCGATCCGGCCTCCGCGCCCGAGGCGCCGGTGGCCGGTGTTTTGGCGGCCTTGGACCTGCCGGAACTGCCGCCGGTGCCGACCGCGCCCGCACCCAGCGACGCCTTTGCCTTCGACGACGAGGCAGCGCTCGGCGACAACGCCGATGGCGATGCCGACACGCTCTTGAGCGCGCTGCTCGACGACGGCCCGGCACCGGAGGCGGCCGGCACCGACGGCGTTGACCAACCGGCCGAAGCGGCCGCCGAGGGTGCTGCTCCGGCCCCCGCCCGCGACGCCGAGACGCTGATGGCCGTGATTACCGCCCAGGCCGGTGGCGTCACGCCGCGGCCCATGGGCGACCAGGCGGGCCGTGGCCGCGTCGTCCTGGTTGCCAGTGCGCCGAGTTGGGTGCAGGTGCGCAGCGCCGATCGGGCCTATGTCTGGACCCGCACGATGGAGCCGGGCGATGCCTATTTCGTGCCCGATCGCAGCGACCTCGCGCTTTGGACGGGCAATGCCGGCGGGCTGCACGTCATCGTCGATGGCGAGGTGATGCGACCGCTCGGGGGAGCCGGGCAGGTACGCCGCGACATTCCGCTCGAGGCGGATCGTCTGCATTCCCAATTCGCGCAGAACTGAGCACACTGCCCGCATCGTTCGGCGAAGGTTCCCGGCGAAGGCTCCCAGCACAGGCTCCCAGTAAAGGGTCGAGGTCGTCCATGGTTGCGCTCTCCGAAGTCGTCCGTCATCCGACGCAGCAGGTGCGTGTCGGCAAGGTCAGGGTCGGCGGCGACGCGCCCGTGGTGGTGCAGTCGATGACCAATACCGACACGGCGGACATCGACTCCACCGTGCGCCAGGTGCGTGAGCTGGTCCTGGCTGGCTCCGAAATCGTGCGCATGACCGTCAACAACGATGCGGCGGCGGCCGCCGTGCCGCACGTTCGCGACCGGCTCATGGCGCTCGGCATCGAGGTGCCCTTGGTCGGCTGCTTCCACTACAACGGCCACAAGCTCTTGCAGGACCATCCAGCCTGCGCCGAAGCCCTCGCCAAATACCGGATCAATCCGGGCAATGTCGGGTTCCGCGAAAAGCGCGACCGGCAGTTCGAGATGATCGTCGAGCGGGCCATCGAATACGGCAAGCCGGTGCGCATCGGCGCCAATTGGGGGTCGTTGGACCAGGAACTCGCGCAGAAGCTGATGGACGAAAACGCGGCGCTGCCGGTGCCGAGGGACGCCGACAGCGTCATGCGCGAAGCCCTGGTCCGCTCCGCCCTGGAGAGTGCGGCCAAGGCCGAGGCGATCGGCTTGCCCAAGGACCGCATCATCCTCTCGGCCAAGGTCAGCCGCGTGCCCGACCTCGTCGCCGTCTACCGCGAGCTGGCGAGGCGGTCGGACTACGCGCTGCATTTGGGGCTGACCGAGGCTGGCATGGGGGCCAAGGGGATCGTCGCCACCTCCGCCGCCCTCTCGCTCCTGCTGGCCGAAGGCATCGGCGACACCATCCGCGCCTCGTTGACGCCCCGCCCCGGCGAAGCCCGTGTGGTCGAAGTGCAGGTGTGCCAGGAAGTGCTGCAATCCTTGGGGCTGCGGGCGTTCACCCCGCAAGTCACGGCCTGCCCCGGTTGCGGGCGCACGACCTCCAGTTTCTTCCAGGAACTGGCCGAGCGCATCGAGAATTATTTGAAGGCGCAGATGCCGGTGTGGAAGGAAAGCTATCCCGGTGTCGAGGAACTGAAGGTCGCGGTCATGGGCTGCATCGTCAACGGCCCCGGTGAGAGCAAGCACGCCGACATCGGCATCAGCCTGCCCGGCACCGGCGAGCAGCCCGCAGCCCCCGTGTTCATCGACGGCGAAAAGCGCCTGACCCTGCGCGGTGCCCACATCGCCGAAGAATTCCAGGCCATCGTCGAAGACTACGTCCGCCGCCGCTACGGCAGCGACACCGATCAGTCCGCGGCTTGAAGGTCGAGAAAGGACCAAGGGGGCTTTGGGCCCCCTTGGGAACCCCCGAGAACTTGGCGGGGAGGTGGGGGGGAGCAATTCGCCGCGCCTGATCCGGTTGGCCGTGCGGTGGGCCATCCCGGCGTCCCTGAGCCGAGCCCGCTCGATGCCATCGGCGTCACGATCAGATAAAAAACCCGGGCTCTTTGCGGCGTCTGTTCGGGGCTGCCGCCTTCAACCCGCGACCACCAGCTTGACCCGCTGACCGGGTTGCAGGCGGTCGGTGGGGCCGAGGCCGTTCAGGACCCGGAACGTTTCCTCGCGCCAGCCGTCGATCGCCATGCGGTTCGCCAGGCTCTGCACGCTGTCGCCGGCGCCGACGGTGACGATGCGCAGCCGGGTGCCTGGAAAGCGGGCGGCTTCGGCAGCACTCAGCACCTGGAAGCTGTCGATCGTCGCCAACAGCCTTTGCCGCTCCGCCGCGTTGAAACCGCCCGGCTTCAAGAACACGAAGCGGTAAAGCTGATCGCCGCCGTGGCGGACGACCGCGACCACCGCCTCGCCCGGCCGATTGTCGAGCGCGACGCTGCCGAAGGCGATCGCCCCGTCCTGGCCGTTGATCCGCCGCGGTTGGCCTTCGGCGAGGGTGACGCCGGGCAGCGAGGTGCGGGCCTCGCGCACGAGGTCGGCGCCGGTCGGCAGCCGCCGTCCGTCGAAGATCATCGCCATGCCGCTGCGATCGCGGCCATAGACCGCTTCGGGCCGGTTGTTGATTTCGAAGCCGGCGGGGACGCGCCAGCGAAAGCGCAGTTCCGGGTGGACGAAGGCGCCGTCGCGGACGAAGCCCTCACGCGGATCGTCGCCGAAGCGCATGCCGTCGATGACCGCGAAATAGGCGCCCTGATCGCGGCGGCCACCAGCGCCGTCGGCGGCGGCGGCAGCGCGCACCACCCGGTCGACCGTGCGCGGGTGGCTCGCATACATCGAGAACGTTTCCTGATGGGGATCCCGTCCGGCCTGCAGCCGCTGCAGGCGATCCTGCGCTTGCAGGCTTTCCAGAAAGGTCGCCATGGCCATCGGGTCGTAGCCGGCGCGGCTCAGATAGCGCACGCCCAACAGATCCGCCTCGAATTCCTGCTCGCGGGAGAAGCCCTGGACCCAGGCCATCGCCGCCGTTCCACCTGCCTGTTGGCCGAGTTGCGCCCCGGCATCGCCCAAGAGGACCCCGCCCAGGATGGTCGCGAGCGTTGCGCCGATCTGCCCCGCTACCGCCCGGTCGTAGCGTTGGGCCGCATGGCGCGCCGTGATGTGGCCGATTTCGTGGGCGATGACGCCGGCGAGTTCCGCTTCGTCGTTGGCCAGGGTCAACAGCCCGCGGGTGACGTAGACGAAGCCGCCCGGCAGTGCGAACGCGTTGGGGATGGGGGTGTCCAGCACCGTGAAGGTGAACGTCTGGTCGGCCATCTCGGACACGTTCTTGAGGCGGTTGCCGAGATCGGTCACGTAGCGGGCGACGCGCGGGTTGTCGTAAGCGCCCCCGAACTGAGCGAGGACGCGGGGGTGTTCCTGCGCCCCGATGCGCGCTTCGGCGGCGGGGGTGAGGAGCGTGGCCTCGCGGATCCCCGTCGCGGGGTTGACCGTGGGCGTGCAGCTCGCGACCGCCATGACGATGGCGAGGCTGGCAGCAAGGCGGCGAAACCAGGACATGCGGCGGCGGTCTCCCAGCTGAGCCTCGAACGTAGGCATTCGCGGCTCAGTCGACCACCCTGAGCTGCGCTGGATGGTCCAACTCGAGCATCGGTCCGCCGTCCTCGAAGGCAAAGCCGCGGACCTCGATGCGCTGCCCGACGAGGTCGTCGAGCCGGTTCGTCAGACCCCAGCTGCGGCCGTCGCGGGGGCGGATGCGCACCGATACGCTTTCCCGAAAGCGCGCGCCGAAGTTCAGGTAGAGAAAGCGGTCGGTGCGGCCGACGCTCACCACCTCGCCCCGGAAGATGGCAAAACCCTCGACGCTGGGGGTGGGCGTTGCTTCGAGGACGCGGAAGTCCCCCGAGCCCCAAAGCCCCCGGCCCGCCGTCCGTGCCGCGTCTTCCAGGGCCAGCAACGCGGTCGCCAGGGCCGCGTCGTGGCTCGGCCAGACCTGCGCCAAGCCTTGCTCGACCAGCCGCGCCTGCAGGCTGGCGTGACCCGGCTCCCAGACCAGCGCCGGCAGGTGGCCGGTACGCTGGCGCGCCCCGACGGGCTCGAACGTGAGCCGCGCCCCGCCGAGCAGGGCGCGGAGCGTCGCCGCCGGGACCTCGGGCGCCAACTCCGCCAGGCGCAGCCGCTCGCCGCTGTCGAGTTCGATCACCAAAGCCTCGCCGACCGCGACCCAGCCGGCCTCCTCCGTCGCTTCTGCCGCCGCTTCTGCCGTCGCGCCTGCAAGCCCCAGCGCGACGGCCAGCCCGGCGCCGAGCCGCAGCCATTGCCGCGGGGCGAACGTTGCTGTTACGATCCAAATGTGCGCCCGTAGCTCAGCAGGATAGAGCATCAGATTCCTAATCTGAGGGTCACAGGTTCGAATCCTGTCGGGCGCACCAAGATGGCAACCCCTTAGCGGAGCCGTCGCTCGGACCACCCCAAAAACGTGAGCGATAACCGAGCGCAGCAGCTTGCGCCGCACCGACGTTCAATACTGCCGCACCGGGCGACCAGGCCAGACACCCGGTGCCCTTTTTTGGGTCGCAGCCTTTCGAGCTGGGCAAAAGGGCTCCACCTGAGCCGGGTCGGGTCTCGCGGGTGCCTTGGTGGCCGGCGAAACCCGGCTTCGGCCGCTAGCCGGCCTCATGTGGGACAGCGGTCGTGGACGTCGCCGAGTTCGGCGGTCAGGCGCGCTGGGCAAATGCGCCAAACACATCGGCAGCGCTGCGGCGGGCGCCGGTTTGGAGATATTCCATGGCGTTGAGGGAGGCGGTGTGGGCGGCTTCGGAAGAGCCGGCGACGCAGTCTTCGACGACGCGGACGTGGTAGTCGTGCTGATGCGCGTCGACGAAGGTGTAGTGCACGCAGACGTCGGTAAGCCCGCCGACCAGGATCAGCGTTTCGGCCTTCAGGCCTTTCAGCAGAATTTCCAAATCGGTGCCGAAAAAGGCCGAGTAGCGGCGCTTCTTGATGAAGTAATCCGAGGGCCGCATGCCGATTTCGACGGCGATTTCGGTGCGGGGGTCGCCCTCGACGCAGTGCACGTCTTCGGTGCCGTCGAGCTCGCGGCCGAAGTCGACGTGGTCCGGCCGGTGGGCTTCTTGAATGAACACCAGCGGCACACCGGCGCTGCGTGCGGCATCGACCAGGGTTCGGGCACGGTGAAAGCGCGTGGCCACGTCGGCCATGATCGGAATGCCGCCGCCGCCCGGGTCGGGCATGAAGGCACCCTGTTGAATGTCCACCACGATCAAGGCCGGCCGGCCAACGATGAGCGGCTTGGTCATATACCTGCTTCCTCCAATTCGCAGCGGCCATCGCCGCTGCGTCGGGGGTCCTAGGGGGCCCAAAGCCCCCTAGCCTTGATTTGTTTCTTACCGAACGGACGAGGGGCCCGGGTGTCCCCGGGCCCCTTGCGATCAGCCGATGGTTGACGATCAGTAGGCCATGGTGTGCCTCAACTCCGGATGGCATCGATGTTCAATTCATTCCCGCACTCTTTGTCAATTGATGGTCGATCTGGCGTGTGCCAAGCAAGAAGATAACTTAAGCATTAACGTTTATTCAAGGATAGGAAAATATGATGCTAAACCAATTAGCGCTGGGCGGAGTGTTGGCGGCGATCCTGGTCCCGCCGGCCTTGGCGGCGACGGTCGTTCCGATCGACATCACGGCGGGCACGGTGGTGAAGAGCCGGCCGAGCAGCGATGCGCATGTCGAATTCCTGAACGAGAACAGCTTTCGCTTCGTCGGCTCGGACAGCGGCACCGGCCGCTCGTCCGACGACAAATACGTCCTCCCCATGCCGACCCTCGACGCCAGCCTGCTGGGCGGCGTGTCCGTGACCTATGCGGGGCAACGGGAGACGGCGAAATACCAATCCCATGTCCAGCGCCGCTACGTCTTCGATTTCCTGGTGAGCGGCTACGAGTACCGCCTGACGTCCGACGTCAGTTACGAGCGGCACGATCTCGACGCGTCGCTCGGCGCCAACACCTACGATCGCCCCTACTGCACGAACTGCGGATCGCGCAGCTTCGCGCCGACGGTGCGGCAAGGGGGGTCGGCGAGTGCGAGCTTCGTCAAGAACGGCTATCTGCAGAGCCCGCAGGCGATCACGGAGACGCTCCTCGACGGTCTGGGTCTGCGGACCCTGGTCGACACGGCCGACCCCGCGCTCGAAGCGGCCATCCTCGGGATGATCGATTTCGGCAGCATTCCATTCGAAGAGCTTTCGACAACGCGTGTTTGGGCGTGGAACGTACCCGACCGCGTGGTGCTTCCCAACGACATCGTCTTGCCGTCGTTGATCGCGGGCGTCTGGACCAAGGATTCGATGGCGGGTCCGGCCGCCGTCACGGTGTCCGGTCTGCAGTTGGAATTGGTGCCGTTCGAGCGGCTGATGAGCAGCGGCTTCATGGTCACCCCCATTCCGGCGCCGATCCTGTTACTGGGCTCGGCCTGTGCCGGGCTCCTTTGGCTGCGCCGGCGCCGCGCCATCGCCTGAGCGCTGCGGACGAAGAAAAAAAGGGCTCGGGCGGTGGCCCGAGCCCCTCGACGTTACCGCGCCATGGGCAGGTCAGTAGGCCATGGTACGGCCGAACTCCGGGTAGGCGTCGATGCCGAGTTCGACCTGGTCGATGCCGGCGTCTTCGTCTTCCTCGGCGATCCGGATGCCGACGACCGCCTTCAGGATGCCCCAGACGATGAGGCTGGCCGTGAAGGTGAACACGCCGAAGGCGACCACACCGATGGCCTGGACGGCGTAGGTGGCGTCACCATTGGTGAGCGGGACGATCATCGTGCCCCAGATGCCGCAGACCAAGTGCGCCGGGATGGCGCCGACCACGTCGTCGATCTTCAGCTTGTCGAGCAGCGGCACGGTCAGGACCACGAGGATGCCGCCGATGGCACCGATCATGACGGCGAGCGGCATGGACGGGGTGAGCGGCTCGGCGGTGATGGAAACGAGGCCGCCGATGGCGCCGTTGAGGACCAGCGAGAGATCGATCTTGCGGTAGATGGCGAGGCAGGTGAGGAGCGCTGCCACGACGCCGCCGGCTGCGGCCAGGTTGGTGTTGGCGAAGATGATGGCGACGTTGTTGGCGGCTTCGGCGGTGCCGAGGGCGAGTTCGGAGGCGCCGTTGAAGCCGAACCAGCCGAGCCAGAGGATGAAGGTGCCGAGCGTGGCGAGCGGCAGCGACGAGCCCGGCATGGGCACGGACTTACCGTCCGGCGTGAAGCGGCCTTTGCGCGCGCCGAGGATCAACGCACCGGCGAGGGCTGCCCAGCCGCCGACCGAGTGCACGATGGTCGAGCCGGCGAAGTCGGAGAAGCCCATCTCGTAGAGCCAGCCCTCACCCCACTGCCAGGAGCCGCTGATCGGGTAGAGGAAGCCGGTCAGCACCACCACGAACAACAGGAAGGGGATCACCTTGATGCGTTCGGCGAGCGTGCCCGACACGATCGAGGCGGCGGTCGCCACGAACACCATCTGGAAGAACCAGTCGGACGACGCCGAGAAGCCGTCCGCCACGTCGGCCTCGGTGCCGGCGAACATCGAAAAGGTGCCGAAATAGCCGCCGTCGACGCCCTCGTACATGAGGTTGAAGCCGACGATCCAGTACATCAGGCCGGCAACCGAGTAGAGGCTGATATTTTTGAGGCACTGCACGCCCACGCTCTTCTTGCGGACGAGACCGGCCTCCAACATGGTGAAGCCGGCGGCCATCCACATGACGAGGAAGCCACCGATCAAGAAGAGGAGCGTGTCGAAGACGTACTGCGTTTCGGCGGTCAAGGCTTCGACCGCGGCAGTGGCTTCGGCGACCGAGGCCGCCGCTTCGGCCGCCGCCGCCACGGCGGCATCGACCGCCGCCTGCAGCGCTGCGACGTCGATGTCCTGGGCGAGGGCGGGCGCGGCGACCAGGGCCAAGGCCCCCGCCGCGCCGGCTACCCGCCAAGCGCGATGAATTGGTTGCATGATCGTCTCCACCTGTCGTCCCACGAGGCACCTGCCCACGAGAGCTGGTTGGTCATGACCGGCGCGCGACGTCGCCGGCGGGTCAGCATCCATTCAGCAAGCGCTATGCCATGGCATGACCTTGTGGCCACCTCATGGCCGTGCGCGCTCAATCTTGCGCCTGGGATGGGCATTTGCCTGCTTTTTCATCAGTCTTTGGTCGCCTTGTGCCCGCGACGTTTGGTGGGCTGGCGCGGGAGCATGGCGCCCGCCACATCCCCGTCATGACTGAGATCCTTCGTTGTGAGGTGGCGATCGTCGGTGGCGGCATGACCGGCCTGGCACTTGCCGCCGCGCTCGGCGTCGACGGTGTCGATACCGTCGTCGTCGATCGGATGCCGGCGGACCTGCCGCCTTCGAGCAATGCCGACCCCCGCGTGACCGCGGTGGCCCTCGGCTCGGTGCGTTTTCTGGAGAGCATCGGTGCGTTCGCGGCGATGCGGGCAACGGCAGCACCGATCCTGGACATCCGCGTGGCGGAAGCGCACTCGCCCTTCGCGGTGCACTACGACCACCGTGACGTCGGCGACGAGCCCTTGGGCTACATCGTCGAGAACGCCAACATCCGCGACAGCCTGATCGCCCGCTGCCGCGAACTGCCGGCGGTGCGCTTGTTGATGCCCCAGGCCTATGTCGACGTCGCGCGCGATCCCCGTGGCGCGACGGTCAGCTTGGCCGATGGACGGCAGTTGCGCGCCAAATTGCTCGTCGCGGCGGACGGGAAGTTCTCGCGGTTGCGCGAGCGTTTCGGGATCAGGACGCGAAGCTGGGCCTACGGGCAGACGGGGATCGTCGCGACGCTCGGCCACGAGCTGCCGCATGACGGCTTGGCCTACGAGACCTTCTTTCCGGATGGGCCCTTTGCCGTGCTGCCGATGCGAGGCGATCGGTCGTCGATCGTTTGGGCGCTGGAGGACGAGTTGGCCGGGGCCGTGCTGGCGCTGCCGGCCGAGGCGTTCGAGGCGGAGGTGCAGGACCGGATCGGTGACCGGCTCGGTCGGTTGAGCTTGGCAAGCCCGGTGAAGAGCTTTCCCATGGTGCTGAAATGGGCGGAGCGCTTTACGGTCGAGCGGGCGGCTTTGGTCGGCGACGCCGCCCGCGGGATCCATCCGATCGCCGGCCAAGGTTGGAATTTGGCCCTACGCGATGCCGCGGCCTTGGCGGAGATCGTCGCGGGCGCCCACCGTCTAGGGCTCGATGTCGGTAGCGCGAAGGCCTTGGCGCGCTACGAGCGCTGGCGCCGGTTCGACGCCTTGGCGCTGGTCGCCATCACCGACGGTATCAATCGCCTCTTTGCCAACGACGTGACCGCCCTGCGGCTCGCGCGCAATCTGGGGTTCGCCTTGGTCGACCAAGTGCCCCCGCTGAAGCAGTTGTTCATGCGGCATGCGATGGGCGTGATGGGCGATTTGCCGCGCCGGATGCGACCGGCCGAGGCGCGGATGCGCGCCTAGTGCGTGTTCCGGTTGGGTTGAGCTTCGCCCATCCCGCACCGCCGCCCGACCACCCACAAGTGTACGATTCCATGGGTGGCCGGGCGGGGTGCGGGATGGTCGAGCCGTTGGGAAAACGCACGAGGTCGTTCTCACCCGCGCTTGGCGGGCAGGAGCGTGACGTTGTCGGCTTGGCCGGACGTAGGTTGCGTCGCGGCGGCGAGATAATGATCGAGTTGATCCGCCAGCGCCGACCGTTCGGCGTTCAGGGCCGCCCAATCGGCCGCCAGCGCGGCCAGGGCCGCTTCTACCGCGGCGCGTTCTTCGGGCGTGGCCGCCGCATTCTCCGCGGCAAGGTGCGTGTATTCCCGCCGGCAAGCCACCAGGGCCTGGGCTGCGGCGCGACGCTTGGCGCTCCGCACGGCAAGCGCGCCGGCGACGGATCCCGGCCCCGCCATGGCGTAAGCGTCGAAGCACGCTTCGAGGCGGCGCAGCAGCGTCGACACGAAAGTCAATCTGGCAACGGCAGGCATGCGAGGCCTCCAGGCCATTCGGTCGCAATGAACATGCCTCATGCACGCAATGGTTGCAATCAAAAAAGATAAAATACGTCATAATGCGGCGTGCGCACTGATGTCCGAAACCTGCGGGCGACGCAAGGGGCGTGGCGACCCCAGTCCAATGATCGAGTGCACCTCTGCGGTGCAGCTATGGGTGGTGTGTGCCGATGCCCAGGCTCAAGCCGACAGCGTCTCCTCGACCAACCGCGCCCAGAAACTCGCACCGATCTTCAGCGTCGCGTCGTTGAAGTCGAAGCGCGGGTCGTGGCACATGATCGGATCGTCGCCGCCGTCGCCGCCCAGCATGACGAAGGCGCCGGGCACCTTCTGCAGCATGAAGGCGAAGTCTTCGCCGCCCATGATCGGCGGATGGTCCCAGATCACGCCAGCGTCGCCCACCACCTTGGCCGCGATCGCAGCGGCATGCTGGGCTTCGGCCTCGGTGGCGATGGTGGGCGGATAGGCGGCCTCGCTGAAACGCACCTCGGCCTCGGCGCGGAGCGCATGCGCGACCGAATTCGCGATCCGATGCACGCCCTCGATCAGCGCGGCTCGGGTTTCCGGGCGAAACGCCCGCGTGGTGCCGCCGAGGATCGCATGCGGCGGGATGACGTTGTCGGCCGAGCCCGCGTGCATCCGCGTCACCGAGACCACGCCCGAATCGATCGGGTCGAGCTGGCGGCTGATCAGCGTTTGGAGCGCGGTGATGACGTGGGCACCCACCACGACCGGATCGATGGTCGTATGCGGGAAGGCGCCGTGGCCACCGCGCCCGGTGAGGGTGATTTCGAAGGTGTCGGCCGCGGCGAGGACCGGGCCGGCGCGCACGCCGATCTGGCCCGGCGCGAAGGACGGCGAGTTGTGCATCCCGTAGACCTGCGAGCACGGAAAGAGGTCGAACAGCCCCTCTTTCACCATTCGCTCACCGCCGCACAGCATCTCTTCGGCCGGCTGGAAAATGAAGTGGACGGTGCCCTTGAAGTTGCGGGTTTCGGCGAGGTAACGCGCCGCCCCGAGCAACATGGTGGTGTGGCCGTCATGGCCGCAGGCGTGCATCCGGCCCGCGTGCTTGGAGGCGTGGGGGAGATTGGTCATCTCGTCCATGGGCAGTGCGTCCATGTCGGCGCGCAGGCCGATCGCCGGGCCGTCGCCGAGCTTGCCGCGCAGCGTGCCGACCACGCCCGTACCGGCGAGCCCGCGGTGCACCTCGATGCCGAAGCTCGCCAAGCGTTCGGCGACCAGCTCGCTCGTCCGCCGTTCCTCGTAGCCGAGTTCCGGATGCGCGTGGAAATCGCGCCGCCAGGCGGTAAGCTCGCCCTCGAGTTCGACGATGCGGGGGACCAGGTTCAAGGCAGGTTGCTCCGAGGCGACGGTGACGTTGCAGCCTCGATCGTGGCGCCCGCCCGCCGCCGGCGCAAGCCTGACCGGTGCGCGAAAGGTCGCTCGTCTCCGCAGAAGGGCCCCCTTCCCGCTGCCGGGTGACGGGCCTAGAGAGGACCGGCTTCGTTCGGGAGGAATCAGATGACGGCGCCAACGGAAACCGCGTTCACGCCCGCGCTCGGAGGTGAGCTTTAGCCATGGCGCTTGCGTTTCCGTTTTCGGCGATCGTCGGCCAGGACGAGATGAAGCTGGCGCTGTTGATCGCGGCGGTCGACCCGTCGGTCGGCGGCGTGTTGGTGTTCGGTGACCGCGGCACCGGCAAGTCGACCGCGGTGCGCGCCCTGGCAGCGTTGTTGCCGGTGATGAAGGTGGTCAACGGTTGCCGCTACAACTGCGACCCGAACGCCCCTGCCAGCCAATGCGCCCAGGACTGCACGGCGCGCCAAGGTGACCACGCCGTCAAGGGGCACAAGGCACCCGTGCCGGTGGTCGACCTGCCGCTCGGGGCGACCGAGGACCGTGTGGTTGGCGCCCTCGATCTGGAGCGCGCCTTGACCCAGGGTGAAAAGGCCTTCGAACCGGGACTGTTGGCCCGGGCGCATCGGGGCTTTCTCTACATCGACGAGGTCAACCTCCTCGAAGACCACCTGGTCGACCTGCTCTTGGACGTCGCGGCTTCGGGCGAGAACGTGGTCGAGCGCGAGGGCGTGAGCATCCGCCACCCGGCCCGCTTCGTGCTGATCGGCAGCGGCAACCCGGAAGAGGGGGAGCTGCGTCCACAGCTGCTCGACCGTTTCGGCCTCTCGGTCGAGGTCAAGACGCCGACCGACCTGAAGACCCGGATCGAGGTCGTGCGCCGGCGCGATGCCTTCGAGCGCGATCCGGAGGCGTTCCTCGAGCACTGGAAGCGTCAAGACGCGAAGGTCCGGCGCAAGCTGGAAAAGGCCAAGGATCACTTGGCCGACGTGCGGGTCGACGACCATGCGCTGACGCGCGCCGCCGAACTCTGCATGGCGCTCGGCACCGACGGCCTGCGCGGCGAGCTGACCTTGATCCGCGCGGCGCGGGCGCTGGCCAGCCTGGAGGGGGCCGAGGCGGTCGAGGACGCGCATCTGCAGCGGGTGGCGGCCCCGGCCTTGCGCCATCGCCTGCGCCGCAACCCGCTCGACGATTCCGGTTCGACCACGCGGGTGGAGCGGGCCGTGGAGGAGCTGTTCGCGGCGTGAACGACGATCGGGCGCCGCAGCTTTCGCCTTGGGCCGACGCCTGCGTGGCGGCCGCACTGGTTGCGGTCGACCCCCACGGGGTGGGTGGTGCCCTGGTCCGGGCGTTGCCGGGACCCGTGCGCGACCGCTGGCTGGACCTCTTGCGCAGCCTGTTGCCGCCCGCACTCCCCTTGCGCCGCCTGCCGGCCCACGTCACCGACGACCGCCTGCTCGGCGGGCTCGACCTCGCCGCTACGCTGCAGGCGGGCCGGCCGGTGGCCGAGCGCGGGCTTCTGGCCGAGGCCGATGGCGGCATCGTGCTGATGGCCATGGCCGAGCGCGCCACGCCGTCCAGCATCGCGCATCTGGGGGCGGCGCTCGACCGGGGCGAGGTCATCCTGGAGCGTGATGGCTTGGCGATGCGGCTCTTGGCGCGGATCGGCGTGGTCGCCTTCGACGAGGGCGTCGCCGACGACGAGCGGGCGGCCCCCGCGCTCGCCGACCGGCTCGGCTTTCACCTCGACCTGCACCGCATCACCGTGCGCGACGCGATCGACCTGGAGCTCGACCCTGAAACCGTTGCCATGGCACGGGAGCGCCTGCGTGAGGTGACCTTGGCCGACGACGTGATCGAGGCGCTGTGCGGCGCTTCCCTCGCCCTCGGCATCGCCTCGGTTCGCGCCGCGATCCTCGCTTTGCGCGTGGCGCGCGCTGCCGCCGCTCTGGACGGCCGCGAGGCAGTTGAAGCGGCGGATGCGGCCTTGGCGGCCCGGCTCGTCCTGGCGCCGCGCGCCACGCAACTGCCCTTCGTCGAGAGCGACGAGCCGCCGGCGGACGACGACACGCCCGACGATCCCCCCGACGACCAAGAAGGGGAAGAGCAGGAAGCCCAGCCGGAGGAGGTGCAGCGCCTGGAGGACATGGTCCTCGCAGCCGCGGCTGCGGCCATTCCGGAAGGGCTCTTGGCGATGTTGCGCCTCGAAAGCCTTAGGCGTTCGGGGCGTTCGGCCGGGACGGCGGGGGCGTTCCAGGCGTCGAAGCTGCGCGGCCGGCCGCTGGGCACCCGCCGCGGCCTGCCGCGTGCCGGGGCCCGGCTCAACCTCGTCGAGACCCTGCGCGCGGCGGCACCCTGGCAGCCGCTGCGCCGCCAAGAACGGCCGCGCCCCGTGCAGCGGGTCGAGGTGCGCCAGGATGACTTCCGCGTTACCCGTTTCAAGCAGCGCACCGAGAGCACGGCGATCTTCGCGGTCGACGCCTCGGGCTCGTCGGCCTTGCATCGCCTCGCCGAAGCGAAGGGAGCGGTCGAGCTGCTCCTCGCCGATTGCTACGTCCGCCGCGATCGGGTTTCGGTGTTGGCCTTTCGTGGTGCGTTGGCGGAACTCGTGCTGCCGCCGACCCGCTCGCTCGCCCGGGCCAAGCGCACCCTCGGCGGCATCCCGGGCGGCGGCGGAACGCCGATCGCCACCGCGATCGACACGGCCCGCGACTTGGCCGACCAGGTTCGCCGTGCGGGTCAAACGCCGGTGGTGGTGCTCTTGACCGACGGCCGCGCCAACGTCGCCCGTGACGGCACCGGCGGCCGCGCCCAGGCGCACGCGGACGCGATGCGCTCGGCCCGGTCGATCGGCGAGACCGGCATCATGTGCCTGGTGATCGACACGTCGGCCAAGCCGGAGCCCAAGGCGCGCGAACTGGCCGATGCCATGGGGGCTCATTACCTTGCCCTGCCGCGGGCCGATGCGGCCATGCTCTCCGCCGCCGTGCGCTCCACCGGCGTGCTCGAAGGTCGCCGCTGAGCCGAGGGATGCCTGCCATGTATTGTCGCAGCGAACGGCCGGACTGGGAGACCGACGGCCGTGATTGGCCGAACCGTGAGGCCAGCCGCTTCGTCACCGTGCAGGGGGCGACCTGGCACGTGCAGGACATGGGCGAGGGGCCGGTCTTGCTGCTGGTCCACGGCGTGGGGGCCGCAACGCACAGCTGGCGGGACCTCGCACCCTTGTTGGCCAAGCACTTTCGCGTGGTCGCCATGGACCTGCCAGGGCATGGCTTCAGCGCACCCGTGCCGTTCTTCCGCCTCTCGTTGGAGGCGATGGCCGAAGGTATCGTGGCGCTCTTGCAGGCGCTCGATGCGGCGCCCAGCCTCGTCATCGGTCATTCCGCCGGTGCCGCCATTCTGGCGCGCATGTGCATCGATGGGCGCATCCGGCCAAAGCTCTTCGTCAGCCTCAACGGTGCGTTCATCCCCTTCGGCGGGCCGCTGGGTCCGATCGCCTCGCCGCTCGCCAAACTCCTGTTCGTCAATCCCTTGGTGCCGCGCTTCTTCGCTTGGCAGACCGACCGCAAAGCGGCGGAGCGGCTGATCGGCGGCACCGGTTCCAAGCTCTCGCCCGAGGGTGTCGAGCTCTACGCCCGGCTCGCGCGCCGGCCGGCGCATTTCGGTGCGGCGCTGGGGATGATGGCGAGTTGGAACCTGCGCGGCCTGGAGGAGCAGCTGCCGCTGTTGGAGGCGCCGTTGGTCCTGGTGGTGGGGCAAGAGGACGCCGCGATCGATCCCAAGGAGGCCGAGCGCATCCAGCGGGCGATGCCGGCGGCGCGGCTCGTGCGGCTCGAAGGCCTTGGCCACCTCGCCCACGAAGAGGACCCCGGCCGCGTCGCCGCCCTCATCGACGATCTTTGGTCTGACGCCTGAAAGTCGGCCGGTTTGGCCGGCATTTTGGCGGTTGGTTGTGCTGGTCAGGCGATCGGGGCTCGTGTAGTAGTCAACTCATGTTGACAGAAGCGCCGTCTCGCCCGATTGACAGTTCCGCCCCGGCCGACGATCGGCCGCATGCCGTGGTGATCGGCAGCGGTCTCGGCGGCCTCGCTGCCGCCATCCGCCTCGGAGCCAAGGGCTACCGGGTCACGGTGCTCGAAAAGCTCGATGCGCCGGGCGGGCGGGCCTACGTTTTCAAGCAGGACGGCTTCGTGTTCGATGCCGGGCCCACGATCATCACCGCTCCCTTCCTGTTGGAAGAGCTGTGGCAGCTCTGCGGCAAGAAGCTCGAAGACGACGTCACCCTCGTCAAGCTCGACCCGTTCTACGAAATCCACTTTGCCGACGGCACGGTCTTTACCTGCTCGGACGACCCCGAGCGGATGCGGGCCGAGATCGCCAAGTGCAACCCGGCCGACGTTGCCGGCTACGAGCGCTTGATGGAGCTGAGCGAGGAGATCTTCCAGATCGGCTTCGTCCAACTCGGTGACAAACCGTTCGGCTCCCTGATGGATATGGCCAAGGTGGCGCCGGGGCTGATCCGGCTGCGCGCCGACCGCAGCGTCCACAGCTTCGTCTCGAAGCACGTCAAGGACGAGCGCGTGCGCGCCGCCTTGAGCTTCCACCCGCTGTTCATCGGCGGCAGCCCGTTCGAGGCGACCTCGATCTACCACCTGATCGCGTTCTTGGAGCGGCGCTGGGGCGTGCACTTCGCCATGGGCGGCACGGGTGCCGTGGTCGACGGCTTGGCCAAGCTGATCGAAGGGCAGGGGGGCACCATCCGCTACCACCAGGAAGTTGCCGGCATCACCGTCAAGGACGGCCGTGCCACCGGCGTCACGCTCACCGACGGTGAGGCGATCCGCGCCGACGTCGTCGTTTCCAATGCCGACAGTGCCTGGACCTACCAAAAGCTCCTGCCGGCCTCGGCGCGGCGGCGCTGGACCGACAAGAAGCTCGCCAAGGCCCGCTATTCGAACAGCCTGTTCGTTTGGTACTTCGGCACCAACCGCCGTTACGACGACGTCGGCCACCACACCATCTTGATGGGCCCGCGCTACAAGGGCCTGATTGAAGACATCTTCAAGAACAAGGTGCTCGCCGACGACTTCAGCGTCTATCTGCATCGGCCGACGGCCACCGATCCGTCCTTGGCGCCGGAGGGCTGCGATGCCTTCTACGTGCTCTCGCCGGTGCCGCACTTGGATGCCGACATCGATTGGGCGGAGATGGCCGAGCCCTATCGCCGCAAGATCGCGGCCTTTTTGTCCGACAAGCTCCTGCCGGGCCTGGAGGATGCGGTCGTCAGCTCGCACGTCGTTACGCCGCCGGACTTCCTGCACCGCCTGAACGCGGTCAAGGGAGCGGCGTTCAGCCTGGAGCCCGTGCTCTTGCAGAGTGCGTGGTTCCGTCCCCACAACAAAAGCGAAGAGGTGGAGCGGCTGTATCTGGTAGGGGCGGGCACACATCCGGGTGCCGGCGTGCCGGGCGTCATCTCCTCCGCGCGAATTCTTGACACGGTTGTCCCGGATGCTGCAACGCTCGCCTGAAAACCGGTTCGCTTCACCCGAGGACATCGCCATCTGCAAGGCGATGATCCGCGAGGGCTCGCGAACCTTCTACGCCGCCTCGGTCGTGCTGCCGCAGCCGGTGCGCGATCCGGCCTACGCCCTCTACGCCTTCTGCCGGATGGCGGACGACACGGTCGACCAGCACGAGGCGACCCTTGCCGCCGTCGCCATCCTCCGCGAGCGGCTGGATGGTGTCTACGATGGCACGCCTTCGGCCCACGCCATCGACCGGGCGCTCGCGGACCTCGTCCGCGATTTCTCGCTGCCGCGGGCGTTGCTCGACGCCTTGATCGAAGGGTTGGAGTGGGACGCCACCGGCCGCCGCTACGAAACGCTCGAAGACGTCTACGCCTATGGCGCGCGCGTCGCCGGCACGGTCGGAGCCATGATGACCGTGCTGATGGGCCGGCGCGATCCCAACGTCATCGCGCGGGCCTGCGATTTGGGCGTGGCGATGCAACTTACCAACATCGCCCGCGACGTCGGCGAGGACGCCCGCATCGGCCGCCTCTACCTGCCACGGGAATGGATGCGCGACGCCGGCATCGACCCGGATGCATGGCTCGTCGAGCCTGCCTTCGACGATCGCTTGGCCGAGGTGGTCCAGCGTCTGTTGGATGCAGCCGACGCGCTCTACGACTGTGCCGTCCGTGGCATCGCCGAACTCCCGCTCGTCTGCCGGCCCGGCATCCACGCTGCCCGCTTGCTCTACGCGGAAATCGGCCGCGAGTTGGAGCGCCTGGGTCGCGACAGCGTCTCGATGCGTGCCGTGGTCCCGGCAAGGCGCAAGGCGTGGCTGTTACTCCGAGCCCTCGTTGCCACCGTGTTGGCCGACGACCGCAGTCACCGCCCCTGCCTCGACGAAGTGCGCTTCCTGGTCGAAGCCGTGGCCACGGCACCCTTGCCGCCCGGCTGGGGCGTCGTGCGCCCCTCCGAAGGCTCGATCGACGACCGGGTCGGTTACGTGATCGACCTCTTCACCCGCCTCGAACAGCTGGAGCGCCCAGTCGCCCGTTCGTGAGGCGCGGATCGACCGCGACGCGGGCTCAGTAAGGTGAGAAGAAGACCTTGCTCAACAAGGCCAAGCTGAACGCGTTCGCGATCGCCACCATGAAGGCGACCCGCCATGCCGACCACCGCTTTTGCATGCCGGCGAAGCCGTAGAACGCGATCGACACCGCCACCATCACCACCAGGAACCAGTAGTAACTGTCGAGATAATAAGAATTGAACCACTCGATGACGGCGATGGGGTCGCGGATTGCGTCCTTCGAATACACGAGCGCGACGCGTCCGGCGTAGAGCCAGACGCTACGTTGACTCCGAGCGGAAAGGCCACGAGGTCCAGCCAAGCCGGTAGCCCACCTCGCACAACCGAGGCCGCGTATGCGGGCTGCGGTGCGCCCGCGCCCTTGGTCGTGCCCGTCGCGCCCCGCGCACCGTCAGTTTCCGCCGGTGCGCCATGGGTGCGTTCCACCTGCAACGCCGTTTCGCCCTGATCGAGTTGGCGCTCCAGTCGATCCAGCGTCGGCGCCGCCGCCCCCTCGGCCTTCAGCTGGTCGATCAGCCGCCGCAGCTCCGCGTTCTGCGCTTCCACGGCCGCCAAACGTGCGTCGACGGCCGCCGCATCGAGCGCCGGGGCCGTGGGGCGGGCCGCGGCTGAGCGATTGCGGAAAACCGCCGCTTCGTTCAGGTTCTTCGTCAACATCTGCTGGGGTTCCGGGGCTCCTGGCCGCTCCAGGAGACGCCGCCGCACCGCGTGGAACACTTCCGGCAGCCGCAGGGTGGCGCCGGCACCCGCCACCCCGTCGCGCAGCGTTGCCAACAGGACCCCGGTAAAGAGCGTGTAGCGCGCACCCAGCGGCGCCGAGGCGGCAGCGGTTGCCGGGGCCGAGGCCAAGACGTAGCTGCCGGAGAAATCGCTGATCGCCGCCGTGATCGCGCCGGCGGTGCCCCCCATTTCGCCAACGGCGCGTCCGCTGTAGCAGCAATCGAGCACGACGATCCGTTTCGTTGCCGGGGATTGTCGAATCGCGCTGCGCAACTTGTCGAGGTCGACGCCGGTATACTCGATCATCGCTTGCCGGCTGTCGGCGGCGGCAAGGTACAGCTGGCCGCGGTGGACGAGGCCGTGGCCGGCGTAATAGATGATCAGCGTGTCTTCGGCGCGGTGCGCTTCTTCGGCGACGGCGGTGAGGATGCCTGCCGCGTTGGCGTTGTGCAGCCGACGCAGCCGATCTGGTGGAAGCCCGAACACCGCCGGGTCGGCGAGCACGTCACCGAGATCGAGCAGATTGTTGGCGACCGCCGGCAAGGGAGGCAGTTCCGCCGGGTCGAGTGGGAAGTCGTCGTTGCCGACGAGCAGGGCGCGGGTCCGCCCCGGGTCGACGTCGAGCGCAGTCAAGAGCCGTGCGCCAGCGCTTCCTGCGCCTGCCGCACCAGCGTTTCGATGGGCACGTCCGCCTTGATCAAGATGCGCGCACCGCTCGCCAGCTGGAGTTCGACCTCATTCCGTGATGTTGCGCTCTGTGCGCACAACCACGCGTGCACCGCGTTCAAGAGTTGAACGAGCGCCGTGACGGCGCCGATCGAGAGCTTCAGCGCCTCGACCAAACCCGGCCCCATCGACCCGTCTGGCAGCATCGCGCGGACGGGCTCGATCCGGACCCCGCCGATCCGCGCCGCCCGCAGCCAGTCGGCCAAGTCGTCGAGCTCTTCGGTCCCGCCGGCCGCCAGCCGAACATGCGCATTCAGGTCCTCCGGCAAAGCCCGCCTCTCCCGAGCGATTCGCTTTCTGCCGTGGACTTACCACAGGGCGAGGGGTGGCGACAGCTGCCCGATCCGCCCGGGGCATGGTGGGTTCGCCGGCGGTCACCTGCCACACGCTGCAAAGCCGCGTGGCAACCTCACCGCTGGGGCGCAAACGCCCTCTATTCTCCCCCGCTCAGTTCGAGGCGACCTGCTGAGGGCTGCCCATCAAATAGTGGCGAGGGTCGACGACTTGGCTGCCGACACGCATCTCGAAATAGAGTTGGGTCGCGTCGACGGCGCCGGTGCTGCCGACGATGCCGAGGCGCTGACCGCGGCGAACCACGTCGCCGACCGCGACGTCGAGCCGCTCGGCGTGGCCATAGGCCGTGGTGTAGTCGCCGTCATGGCGGACCACGACCATGTTGCCGTAGCTCTCCATGGCATCGCCCGCAAAGACGACGATGCCGTTCTCGGCGGCGACGAAGGGGTCGCCGGCACGCGCCTTGATGGTGAGACCGTTGGCGACGTGGCTGGGGGCGCCAGGGCTGCGGCCGTCGCGGACCTCGCCGTCGGCGGGCCAGAGAAAGCCGACATTGCTGAGCGCCGGCGGGGCGAGGTCACGGCCGCTGCGTGCCGCGTCGCCGACATTGGCGGGCGCACTCGTGCGTGGGGCCGGCGGCGGCGTTGGCGCCGCGGCTGGCGCTGGCTCGGGTGCCCGCGCGATCACCGGCTCCGCTGGCGGCGGAGCCGCCATGACCGGGGGTGCGGAGGCTGCCGGTGGGTCGAAGCGCTGCGTCTCCGCGCGCCATTCCTCTGCGCTGGGCTCGTTCCAGACGGTAGCCTGCCCTTGCAGCGGTGGCAGCGGTCGGGGGTCGAAGCTGTCGGCCGCCGGCGCAGGCTCGATCGGGCCCGTGTAGATCACGGGGCCAGCGCTCGCGATCTGGGTGGGGGGCGGTGTCGACGGGTCGGCCTGGAACCGGGAGAGGCCCGGCTGGTAGGGCGCTTTGCGGGCCTCCAGCCACGTCCCGGACCCGTCGTGCTGGACGGGCACGAAGGTCGTGCAGCCTGCGAGCAGACCGATCAACGGCAAGCCAACCCACGACCGGTAGCGCATCGCACCTCTCCTCGTTTGGCACAACGAAGATGCGGTCGTGCGGCCGTTTTGGCAAGAGAGCTCGTGTCAGTTCTCAGAAGACGAGGCCAATGTGCTGATGAGTCTCGCCAATTCCGCATGATGCGTCATGTCGAGATGGATCGGCGTGACGGCAATGGCGCCAGCGCGCACAGCACCCCGATCGGTGCCGATGTCGTCGCCTTCGTCGTATTTCAGGCCACCGATCCAGATATAGGGCTCGCCGCGCGGGTCGATCCGCTCAACCAGGTGATCGCCCAGCTTGGAGCGGCCCTGGCGCACCACTTGGACGCCCTGCACGGCGTTGGCGACGCGGTCGGGAAAGTTGACGTTGATCAGCACCCCCTTGCCCCAGCCCGCCCGGACCAGTTGGCGGATGACGTCGGGTGCGTGGCGTTCGGCGGTCGACCACTTCACCGGATGGCCGTTGCGCAAACACTGGCTGAGCGCGATGGCCGGCACGTCCAGGAGGGTCGCTTCCATCGCGGCGGCGACGGTGCCCGAATAGGTCACGTCCTCGCCCAGATTGCCGCCGCGGTTGACGCCCGAGAGCACGAGGTCGACCGGGCGCGGGACGATCGACTGCAGGCCCAACAGCACGGCATCGGTCGGTGTGCCGTCGACCGCGTAGCGTTGCTCGCTCAACTCGTGGACCCTGAGCGGCCGCTTGATGGTGAGGGAATGGCCGGCACCCGAGTGGTTGACCTCCGGGGCGACGGTCCAGACCTCCTCGGCAAGTTCCTGGGCCACCTGCTCCAGCACCTTGATGCCGGGGGCGTAGATGCCGTCGTCGTTGGTGACGAGAATGCGCTTGGCGATCTTGCCGCGGGTCATGAAGGGGTCAGCCTTTCCTGGCCACCGAGATAGGGGCGAAGCGCTGCCGGCACCGTCACGCTGCCGTCCGCCTCTTGATAGTTCTCGAGCACGGCGACGAAGGCCCGGCCGACGGCGAGGCCCGAACCGTTGAGGGTATGCACGAAGCGGGTTTGCCGCTCGCCCTTGGGCCGGAAGCGGGCGTTCATGCGACGGGCCTGAAAGTCGCCGCAATTCGAGCAGGACGAGATCTCACGGTACGTCGCCTGCGCCGGCAGCCAGACCTCGAGGTCATAGGTTTTCATGGCGCCGAAGCCGAGATCGCCCGCGGCGAGGCTCACCACCCGATAGGGCAGCGCCAACTTCTCAAGGATGGCTTCGGCGCAAGCGGTCATCCGTTCGTGCTCGGTCTCCGAATCTTCGGGGCCGGTGATGCTGACCAGTTCGACCTTTTCGAACTGGTGCATGCGGATCATGCCGCGGGTGTCGCGCCCGGCGGAACCCGCTTCGGAACGAAAGCAGGGGCTCAGCGCCGTAAAGCGCAAGGGCAGCCGCTCGGCCTCCAGGATCTCCTCGGCCACCAGGTTGGTCAGCGGCACTTCGGCCGTGGGGATGAGCCAGTAGCCGGAGGTGGTCTGGAACAGATCCGCGGCGAACTTCGGCAACTGCCCGGTGCCGAACACTGCGTTGTCGCGCACCAGATAGGGGACGTAGACCTCGGTGTAGCCGTGCTCTCGGGTCTGCACGTCGAGCATGAACTGGCCGAGGGCTCGGTGCAGGCGCGCCGCCTGGCCCATGCCGACGGCAAACCGGGCCCCCGACATCCGCGCCGCCCGCTCGAGATCGAGCCCGAGGCCCTCGCCGATCGCCAAGTGGTCCCGGGGCTCGAAGTCGAAGTCTCGCGGTAGCCCCCAGCGGCGCACCTCCGCGTTGGCGGTCTCGTTGGCACCGTCCGGAACGTCGGCGGCGACGCGGTTCGGCAGTTCGGCCAAGGCGGCGTCGAGGCTTTCGCCCAGATCGCGTTCGCGCTCGCGCCCGTCTTGAATGCGCGCCTTGAGTTCGGCAACGCGCGCCATGGCGCCGTCGACGTCGCCGCCTTCGCGTTTCAGCGTGCCGATGGCTTTGGAGGTGGCGTTGCGTTCGGCCTCCCATTCCTGCAATTCGGTCAGGAGGGCGCGCCGCGCCGCATCGAGTTCCAACAGACGCCCGGCGGCCGGTGGCAGGCCACGCCGCGCCAAGGCCCGATCGAAGGCGGCCCGGTCGTCGCGGATCAACTTGATGTCGTGCACGGGTGCGTCTCTTGGATGAACAACGGCGGCGGCGCGAAAACGCCCCGCAACCTAAGCCTTGCGGGCGAACGCGGCAACGGCCTCAGTTGACGGGGTGTGCATCCTCGCCGGCCGCTTCTTCTTCGGCGCGGCGTTTCTCGACCAAGCGAACGGCCAGGATCGACAGTTCGTAGAGGAGAATGACGGGGATGCCCAAGCCGATCTGGCTGATGATGTCGGGCGGCGTGATGAGCGCGGCGACGACGAAGACCATCACGATCGCGTATTTGCGGTTACGGGCGAGGCCCGCCGAGGAGACGATGCCGACCCGCCCCAGGAGGGTGAGGGCGACCGGAAGTTGAAAGGCCAAGCCGAAGGCGAAGATCAACTTCATCACGAGGTCGAGATACTCGCTCACCCTCGCTTCGAGCTGGATCGGCAACGTCCCGTCGGCGCCACCCGTCTCGAAGCTCAAGAAGAACTGCCAGGCAAGCGGGAAGATGAAATAGTACACCATCGCCCCGCCGAGAAAGAATAGAACCGGTGTCGCGATGAGAAACGGCAAAAAGGCCTGCTTTTCGTTTCGGTACAAGCCTGGGGCAACGAACAGGTAGAGTTGGGCGGCAACGAAAGGAAAGGTGATGAAGGCGCCGGCGAAAAACGCAACCTTGATGTACGTGAAAAAGGCTTCGGTCAGGCCGGTGAAGATCATGCGCCGACCCGTCTCGCCCTCGTAGATGTCCGACAACGGCCGCACCAGAAAGGCGAAAATATGTTCGGCGAAAAAATAGCAGACCAAAAAGCCGAGCAGAATAGCCCCGGCCGAATACATTAGCCGGTTGCGTAGCTCGATCAAATGGTCGAGCAGGGGCAATTCGCGGTCGTCGATGTCCTTCAGCACGCGTCCGGCCTCACCGTTTCTCTGCGTTCGCGGCGACGGGCTCGGCGGCGGCGGGTTCGGACGCGGGGGGCGGCGGGGGAGCAGGCAACTCGGCCGCAGCGGCGGGCTGCACCGGTGACTGGGGCGCTGACTGGCCCGCTGACTGGGCGGGCGGCTTTGGCGCCGGGTTCACCCGCGGCGGTTCGAAGGCACGTTTGAGCGTACCGTCGGGATCGATGGTCTTTTCGATCTGCTTGCCGGCATCGAAGCGGCTTGCCTGCTCGATCTGCTTCTTGACCTCGTCGAGTTCGGCCTCGCGGGCGATGTCTTCGAGCGAGCGCTGGAACTCACGGGCCATCGCCCGCGCCTTGCCGGTCCACCGGCCGATGTCGCGGGCGAGCCTGGGCAGTTCCTTGGGCCCGAGGACGAGCAGCGCCACCAACATGATGATGCCCATCTCCGCCCAGCCGAGATCGAACACCGGCGCCTCCTAGCGAAGCCTGCGACCCGTCGAGCGCGTCAGCTCTTCGCCGCCTCGTCCTTGGTCTCGGTGCGCGGCGTGACCGTCGGTTCCTGGTCGTGGGTGATCGAGGCCGACGTCTTCGGCTTGTCCGCGTTGTCGTCGAGATCCTCGCGCATACCCTCCTTGAAGTTCTTCACCCCCTTGGCCACGTCGCCCATGACTTTCGGCAGCTTGCCAGCGCCGAACACGATGAGCACGATCAAAAGGATGAGCACCACCTGCCAGATGCCGATGCTCATGGGGTCACTCCTCGCCGGTTAGCGGTCGACGTCGATGGGGTCGACGCTTGTTGGGGCGGCTGTTGCCGGACTCCTCGACTCTCGCAGAAAGCGATCGCGGCCGCAACGACTCCCGCATGACAAGGTCAACCATCTTCGCCCGGCGGTTCAGCCGCCTTCGAAGACGAGGATGTGGTCCTCATCGACGTCGAGGGCAACCTCCGCACCGACGGGAACCACCACGCTGTGCGGCACCTTGGCGGAAATGATCCAGCCGCCGCCGACGGCGATGTCGGCCAGATGATGCGGGCCGAGGTCACGCAGGCGAACGATGGTGCCGCGCGGGCCATCGCCGCCCGGTGCCAAGGACGCGGCGTCCGGGCGAACGACCACGTCGACGCCCGTGCCGTCGGCGAGATCCGGCCGTTGCACGTCACCCAGCGGGGTCGACACGCGGCCGCCGACGACCCAGCTCTTGAAGCGGCTGGCGGCGCCGAAGAAGCCGCAGACGAACAGGTCCTTCGGGTGCGCATAGACGGCCGATGGCGTGCCCGACTGGATCAGCCGGCCGGCGCGCATGACGTGCATGCGGTCGGCCACCCGCACCGCCTCGTCGGCGTCGTGGGTGACGAGCACCGTCGGCGTGCCCGTCTCGCGCAGCAACTGGACGACCAACTCGCGCAACTCTTCGCGCAAATGGGTGTCGAGGCTCGAAAAGGCCTCGTCCAGGAGCATCAGGCAGGGCCCCGGCGCCATCGCCCGCGCCAACGCCACGCGCTGCTGCTCCCCGCCCGACAGCTGGTGCGGATAACGCTCGCCATAGCCGCGGAGATCGACCCGCGACAGCCAGCGCTCGACCGTGGCATCCCGCTCCCGCTTCGCCATGCGGCTCAAGCCGAACGCGACGTTGCCGCGCACGGTCAAATGCGGGAACAGCGCGTAGTCCTGGAACATCAAGCCCACATTGCGCCGCTCCGGCGGAACGTACACGCCGGGCTCGGCCACCGTCTGACCGCAGATGGCGATGCTGCCCGACTGCACCGGCTCCAAGCCGGCGACCAAGCGCAGGGTGGTCGACTTGCCGCAGCCGGAAGGGCCAACGAGCGCATGCACCTCGCCGGCGCCAACCTCGAACGAGACGTCGTCGAGCACCGCCCGGCCATCGATCCAGTGGGACAAGCGATGCACCACCAGACTGCCATGGGGCACGCTGCGCAGCATCGCCCCAGCCGCACGGCCGCGCTCGTCACTCGCTGCTTGCGGCGCCATCCTGTGCGCCAACGCCAACGCCATCCCTTTCCCCTCGAACGAACGCCCAACAGCTATGGGCGCATTGTGCCAAGGTCAAGTTCTTCGACAATCGATCGTTAGGGTATCGACTTAGAACAATTAAAAACTACGTCGCGGTGAAGAAAAGTCGGTAGAAAAACAAGGGGGGACTTGATGGTCCCCCCTTGGACCCCCCGGGCGACGGCTGCGCCGCCGCCACTTTCAAAAGTGGCAGCGGCAACGCCGCTGCTCGGGGGTCCTAGGGGGCCAAAAGCCCCCTAGTCCTTCTCGTCCGGCTCATCGCTGCCGGCGGCGAGCGCGTCGAACAGGCCGGCGCCGGTGAGCTCTTCGAGGCGCGGCAGGTCGTCGAGGCTCTGCAGGTCGAAATGGTCGAGAAAGGCCGGCGTCGTCACCCAGGTGACCGGGCGGCCGGGCACGGCTTTGCGGCCGCGCGGGCGCACCCAGCCCGTGTCGACCAAAAGGTCGAGGGTGCCGCGGCTGACGGTGACCCCCCGGATCTGCTCGATCTCGGCGCGGGTGACGGGTTGGCGATAGGCGATGATGGCGAGCGTTTCGAGCGCCGCTTGGCTCAGCGTTTTGGGCTTGATCTGTAGCCGCTGCAGGTAGCGGCCGAGATCGGGGGCCGTACGCACCGCCCATCTTCCGCCATGTTCTTCGATCTGCACGCCGCGCCCCGCATAATCGGTCTGCAGCGCGCGCAAAAGGGGCAGGACCGGCAGGGGCTCGGGCAGATAGGCCAGGATCTCGGCCTCGGTCAGCGGGACGGGCGTGGCAAAGAGCAGCGCCTCGACGATCCGTTGCGCCGTGTCGGTGCTGAGCGAAGGGCCTTCGGCGTCGGTCACGTCTCCCTCCTGCGGCCGGTGCTGCGCACGTAGAGGGGCGTGAAGGCCGCCTCCTGGCGAAGTTCCGCCTCGTCCATTCGGGCCAGCTCCAAAGCGGCAGCAAAGCCCGAGGCCTTGGCCGAACGGGCGAGGTTGGCGCTGCGCAGGCGCGCCGGCAGGGCGTCTTCCAGAGCCAGCCAGTCGCGTTGTGCCTGCAGCCGCTCCCGCAGGCCGTCACGGGCGACGTCGATCGGCACGACCTCCGGCCGCGCCATGCGCAGCTTGGTCGACTTGGCCCGCGCCAGGCTGGCCCCGTAGGCGCGCAACAGCTCCGGCAAGGTGGTGGTGAAGCCGTCGACCGTGTTGACCGCCAAGCCTTCGGGCGCCCCACGCGCCAAGCGCTCGACGCCGAGGCGCGGGCGTGCCTGGAGTTGGACGACGCCGCCGCGAATGGCTTCCAGGCGTTGCAGCCGCTGCGTCAACGCTTCCGCGAGCGCCAAGGCTTCTTCGGCCTCAGGCTCGCTCGGTGCCGGGAGCAGCAAGCGCGATTTCAAGTAAGCGAGCCACGCTGCCGTCACCAGATAGTCGGCGGCGAGGTCGAGCCGGCGGGCCAGGGCGGCATCCAGAAAGGCCAGATATTGCTCGACCAGCGTGAGGATGGAGACCTTGGTGAGGTCGACCTTTTGTTTGCGGGCCAAGGCCAAGAGCAGGTCGAGCGGGCCGGAAAAGCCCTCCACGGCGACGATCAGCGCGTCCTCGTCGCTTTCCGCCAGGGGCTCGCTGAGGGGGGAGGAATCGCTCAAAACCAGACGATCCGCCACAAGAGGTCGAAGTCGATCGGGCTCAACGCGGCCACCAGCCACACCGCCGGTTGCAAAAGACCGAAGACGAAGGCGAAGACGGGATTGAAATCGAGCCCCACTTGCCGGCCCACGAGCGGCACCGCGAAGAGCAGCAACAAGAGGATCAACAGGCCGTAGCGTTCCAGGCCGGCATAGCGATAGGCCAGATGCCGCGGCAACAGGCTGGTGACGATGCGGCCGCCGTCGAGCGGGGGCAGGGGGAAGAGATTGAAGATGGCGAGGATCAAGTTGACCAGGATGGCGTTGGCGAAGTTGTAGCCGACCCAAGCCTGCACGTTGCCCTCTAGCATCGGCAGGACGACGACGATGGCCCAGGCGAAGAAGATCGCCTGCAACAGATTGCAGAGCGGCCCCGCCGCGGCGACCAGGGCCATGTCGCGCTTCGGCCGGCCGAGGCGGGCGAAGTTGACGGGCACGGGCTTGGCCCAGCCGAAGACGATCGGCGAGAACAGGAGCAACAGGCCCGGCAGGATCAGCGTGCCGAGCGGGTCGACGTGGCGCACCGGGTTGATCGACACCCGACCGAGCCGCCTGGAGGTGTCGTCACCGAGTTTGTCGGCCGCCCAGGCGTGGGCGGCTTCGTGCAGGGTGATGGCGAGGATGATCGGTAGAAACCAAACCGAAAGCTGGTGACCGATGGCGTAAAGATCGCCCAAGAAACCCCCTCAGACGCCGGCAACGGCGAGTTCGTCGTCCAGCGCCGCCACGTCGACGTCGCCGAGTGCGGCTGAGGTAGCGCGGGCGCGCGCCGTCGTGAAGCGGGTCCATGAAGGGGCAGTCATCTCCGGTGCCACCGCCACCGCCGCTGCCATGTCCTCGGGCCGACCACTGCACTGCAACGCAACGTCATGGCCCGCGTCGAGCACCGCGATCACCCGCTCCGCCACGCTGCCGTGGAGTGCCTGCATGTCGACATCGTCGCTGAACAGCAATCCGGTGGTCCCCAGGCTGCCGCGCGCGACGGTGTCGAGGGCGGTCGCCGAGGTCGTGAAGGGACGGTGGGGATCGATCGCTTCGAAGCAGACATGCGCGGTCATCGCGGCGGGCGCATCGGCGAGCAGGCGGAACGGCACGAAGTCGGTGGCCTCGAGTTCGGCCTGGCTGGCGACGACCCGCGGCAAGGTGAGGTGGCTGTCGGCCGTCGCCCGGCCGTGGCCCGGGAGGTGCTTGACGATCGGCACGACGCCGCCGTCGAGAAATCCCTGCACCGCGGCCGTACCCAGCCGGGCGACCAAATCCGGATCGCCGGCAAAGGCCCGGTCGCCGATGACCGCGTGCGTCTCCGGCCGGAGCAGGTCCAAGACCGGCGCGCACACCCAGTCGATCCCGACGGCGGCCAGATCGGCAGCGATGCGCAGCGCCACCGCATAGGCCAATCGTTCGCCCCGTTCGGGGTCGCGCTCGGCGATCTCGCCGATGCGCCGGGCCGGTGGGTAGCCCCGCCACAAGGGCGGGCGCAACCGGGCGACACGGCCGCCCTCCTGGTCGATCAGGATCGGCGCATCGTCACGGCCGAGACAATCGCGCACGTCGGCGGCCAGCCGGCGCAGCTGGGCCGGGTCGGCGACGTTGCGCTGAAAGAGAATGACGCCCAAGGGGTTGGCCGCGGCCAGCAGGCGTTGCTCCTGCGGCTCCAGTTCCACCCCCTGCAACCCCACGACCACGGCATGGGGGAGTGCCACCGAGGTGCCTCAGCCCGCCGCCGCGACGACGAAACAGTCGCCACCGGCCTCACGTACCGAACGACACCGCGCCTCGGCCTCGGCCTGGCTTTCGATCGGGCCCGCCTGGACGCGGACCAGGACGCCGTTGGAGGTGGAAATCGCTTGAAAGCGGGGCGAAAGCCCCGCCAGCACGAGCGGGAAGCGACGCTCGAGCTGCGCGAAGGTCGCCATTTCTTCGCCCGGTTTCACCGCCGCCAATTGGATGCGGAAACCGGTGTCGGTGCGCGCCGCCATCGGCGGGGGCGGGGCCTCGGTGGCGCGTTGGGTGGTCTCCGGCGCCGGCGCCGGTGCTGGCGATGGTGCCGCCGGGGCGACGTCGGCAATCCCGCCCAATTCGAGCCCTGGCCCGCGATCGGCCACCGCCGGCTCGTCCTGCCGCTCCACGAGGGCGGGCGCATCTTCGCCCGGCATGATGGCGGCGAGGGAGGCCTCCAACTCGGCGATCGACCGTTCCCGCTCCGCCTGCGCCTCGATCGCCGCGTCGAGCCGTGCTGCCGCCCGCACCTGCTCGGGATCGTCGCCATCGACCAAGAGATTGAGCACGGTCGAACCCGGCACGCTCGCCGCCACCGGAGGCAGCTCGATCACCTCCTTGAAGGGTGCGGGATCGGCTTGCACGACCGGCACCGGCGCCCCCGGTGCAGGCGCCCGGTCGAACGCCGACCAGACGACGGCGCCGAACAATCCGAACACGCCACCCACCCAAACCAGACGCCAAAAATGATTCAGCACAGGCGTTTCACCGGCTCGACGACCCTCTGGGAACGAATTCTAATGCATTGCGTCGACGGGATCGACACCCAACAGCTCGAGCCCCCCGGCGAGCACGTGGCGCGCCCCTGCCAAAAGGGCCAATCGCGCCCGCGAGAGGCCCGGATCGTCGGCGACGAGGAAGCGCAGCCGCGGGTCCTCCTTGCCGCGCGTCCACAGGCGGTGCACGGCACCGGCCAGCTCTTCCAGGTAGAACGCGATGCGGTGCGGCTCGCGGTGCCGGGCCGCCAAGTCCAGCATCCTTGGAAAGAGGGCGATCGCGCGCACGAGGGCGGTTTCGCCCTCGTCGTTCAGCCGTTCCAGCTCGGCCCCGTCGAGGGCCGCCGTCGCCACCCCCTCGGCTTCGGCGTTGCGGAACACCGAGCAGATGCGGGCGTGGGCGTACTGCACGTAGAAGACCGGGTTGTCCTTGGATTGTTCCAGGACCTTTTGCAGGTCGAAGTCGAGCGTGGCGTCGTTCTTGCGCGTCAACATGATGAAGCGGAAGACGTCGGGTCCGACCTCGTCGATCACGTCCCGCAGCGTGACGATGCGCCCGGCGCGCTTGCTCATTTTCAGCGGTTGGCCGCCGTCCATGAGCTGGACCAGCTGGCACAGCTTGACTTCCAGCTTGGCCGCCCCGCCGGTGACGGCCTCGACGCCCGCCTGCATCCGCTTGACGTAGCCGCCGTGATCCGCCCCCCAGACGTCGACCAGCTCGGTGAAGCCGCGGCGGTATTTGTCGAAGTGGTTGGCGATGTCGTTGGCGAAGTAGGTCCAGTCGCCGGTCGAGCGCTGCAGCGGACGATCGACGTCGTCGCCGAATTGGGTGGCGCGGAACAGGAGCTGCGGGCGCGGCTCCCAGTCCTCGATCGGCTTGCCCTTCGGCGGTGCCAGCGTGCCGGTGTAGACGAGGTCGCGCCGTTGCAGTTCGGCGATGCAGGCCTCGACCGCACCCTGGGCGATCAGGTCGGCTTCGTGGGTGAACACGTCGAAGGCCACCTTCAAGCGGCGGAGGTCTTCCTTGATCACCAAAAGCATGGCGCGCTTGGCCTCGTCGCCGATGGGTCCCAGCCACACGCTTTCGGGCTGGTCCTGGTAGCGCCCGCCCGCGTGCTCGGCGAGGGCCCGGCCGACCGGGATCAGGTAGTCGCCGGGGTAGCACCCCTCCGGCACCGGGCCGACCGCCTCGCCCAAGGCTTCGCGGTAGCGATGATGCACCGAGCGGGCCAGGGTCTCGATCTGCGCCCCGCCGTCGTTGACGTAGTATTCGCGCGTGACCTCGAAGCCGACCGCCTCCAGGACGGCGGCGAGCGCATCGCCGTAGACCGTGCCACGGCCGTGGCCGACGTGCAGCGGTCCGGTCGGGTTGGCCGAGCAGAACTCGACGTTGACCCGCTGCCCCCGACCCCAATGGGCACGGCCGAAGTCCGCACCCTGGTCGAGCGCCGCGCGCAGCACGTCGTGCAGGAGCGCGTCGGCCAGGCGCAGGTTGACGAAGCCGGGTGCCGCAACACTGGCGGCGGCGATGCCCTCGGCCTTGGCGAGTTCGGCGGCGAGGGCTTCGGCGATGACCAGGGGCTTCAGCCGGGCGGGCTTGGCCAGGACCAGGGCCGCATTGGTGGCGGCATCCCCATGGCTCGGATCGCGCGGCGGCTCGACCGTCCAGCGGTCCAACGGCACCTCATGCGGCAGCACGCCGGCCGCTTGCAGTGCCCCGAGGGCCACCCGCACGCGGTCCTCCAACAGCGAAAACAGGTTCATGGTCGAACGTCGTCCAAGCGGATCAGGCGGGCATGCTCGTCGAGGGCGAAGCGGTCGGTCATGCCGGCGATGTAGTCGCGCACGGTGGCGCGGGTCCGCGCCCCGCCGGGGCCGTCGGTCCGCGCGGCCCAACGCGGTGGCAAGCAGCTCGGGTCGGCCACGAAGGCCTCGAACAGCTCGACGACGACCCGCTTCGCCTTGGCCGTCATCCGGTTGACCTTGTAGTGACGATAGAGGTGCTGGCGCAAGAACGCTTTGATCGCGTCGACCGCGTCGCGCATGGCCGGCGAGAAGCCCACGAGCGCTGCGCCGTGGCGGCGCACGTCGTCAGGGCTGGTCGGTGCCGCCGCCAGCAGCGCTGTGCGGCTGGTGAGGACGAGGTCGGTCACCATCCGGTCCATCACCCGGCGCACCGTCTCGTGCACCAGCCGTTCGGCTTCGAGGCCGCCGTGCCGGCGCTCGACGTCGTCGAGCGCTGCCCCGACCAGGGGCAGCCGCCGCAGCTCCGCCACGTCCAGCATGCCGGCGCGCAGACCGTCGTCGAGGTCGTGATTGGCGTAGGCGACGTCGTCGGCAATCGCCGCGACCTGGGCCTCCAAGGACGCCTGGCCGGCCAAGGGCAAGTCCAGCTGGGCGGCCAGCTCGACCAGCAGGGGCGGGGCTGTGGGGTCCAAGGGACCGTTGTGCTTGATCACCCCCTCCAGCGTTTCGAAGGTGAGGTTGAGCCCGTCGAAGGCCGCGTAGCGCTGCTCCAGGCGCGTCAGTACCCTGAGCGTCTGGACGTTGTGGTCGAAGCCGCCGTCGCCGGCGAGACAGGCATCGAGTGCGGCCTCGCCGGCATGACCGAAGGGGCTGTGGCCCAGGTCGTGGGCGAGTGCGATCGCCTCGGCCAGGTCCTCGTCGACGGCAAGGGCCCGGGCCAGCGTGCGCGCGATCTGCGCCACTTCGAGCGAGTGGGTCAGCCGGGTGCGGTAATGGTCGCCGACGTGGTTGACGAACACCTGGGTCTTGTATTCGAGCCGGCGAAAGGCGGTGGAATGGACGATGCGGTCGCGGTCGCGCTGAAACGCCGTCCGCAACGGGTGCTCGGGCTCGGCGAACAGTCGCCCGCGCGAATGGGCCGGAGCGGCAGCGTAGACGGCAAGGGCCATGCCCCAACGTTCCTTTCGCAAAGCCGGCGATGGCACCCTGGGCTCGTTTGACAAGGCCACGGCCATGCTTACATTCGAGACACACCGTAGACGAAGGGCCGCGCCATGGGCCAGCCGAGCCGACCGGCACCATTCACCGTATCGCCGCGCGCATTCGCCCGCATCCGCCAGATCGTGGATGCCGAAGGCACGCAGGATTTGCAATTGCGCGTCAGCGTGTCCGGCGGCGGTTGCTCCGGTTTTCAATATGGCTTCGACCTCGACGCCAGCCATGAAGCGGACGACGTCGTCGTCGAGGCGGATGGCGTGCGAGTCGTCGTCGATGGCATGTCGCTGATGTATTTGATCGGCGCCGAACTCGACTTCGTCGAGGACCTGTCGGGCTCCTATTTCCGCGTCCAGAACCCGAACGCGTCGTCGTCCTGCGGCTGCGGCAGTTCGTTTTCCATCTGACGTCGTGCGCATCGCCAGCTGGAACGTCAACTCGATCCGCCGTCGCCAGGAGGCCGTCCTCGCCTGGGCCGAGGCCACCCGCATCGACGTCCTCCTGCTGCAGGAAACCAAGGTCACCGACGAGCAATTCCCGACCGCACCGTTCGCGGCTGCCGGCTGGCAGTTGGCGATCTTCGGCGAGCCGCAGCGCAACGGCGTTGCCATCCTCGCCCGCCAGCCCATCGAGCACGTCGCCCGCGGCCTCGAAGGCGACGACACCGACGGCCAGGCCCGCTACATCGAGGCCACGGTCGCGGACCTCCGCCTCGCTTCGGTCTACGTGCCGAACGGCACCGAGGTCGGCTCCGACAAATTCGCCTACAAGCTCGCCTTCTTCGAGCGCCTCGGCGCCCGCCTCGACCAAGCCCGGCAGAACGAAACCCCGCTTTTGATCGGCGGCGACTACAACGTCGCGCCCGAACCGCTCGACGTCTGCGATCCGGCCGGCTGGGAGGGCGGGATCTGCTTCCACCTCGACGAGCGCCGCGCCTGGCGCCGCCTGGTCAACCGCGGCTTCACCGACGCCTTTCGCGCCCTCAACCCGACCAAGCGGGCCTACTCCTTTTGGGAACACAAAGGTGCCGCCTTCAAAACCGACGAGGGCGTGCGCATCGACCACCACCTCCTGAGCCCCAGCCTCGCCGACCGCCTCCAGGACTGCGCCATCGACCGCATCCCCCGCAGCGCCAAGGACGCCTCCGACCACGCGCCGATTTGGGTGGAGTTGGGCTAGGGGCGGCCAGGGTAAGACCAAGGGGAAGGGAATCGGGGGGGGGGGGGGGGGCGCCGGCCCCCCCCCCCCCCCCCCGGGCGGGCCCCCCCCCGG
>RECO01000098.1 GCA_007694015.1 Geminicoccaceae bacterium | reverse complement strand
CAGCTTTGGCGCGGTCGGACGTGAATCGTCCGACTGCGCCGCTGCACTAGGGGGCTTTTGGCCCCCTAGGACCCCCGAGCAGCGGCGCTGCCGCTGCCACATTTTAAAAAGTGGCGGCGGCGTCAGCCGTCGCGCGGGGGGTCCAAGGGGGGACCATCAAGTCCCCCCTTCCCTTCCTTTCCCTCCCCTTTCTTTCCCTTCCCTACACGTTCCTCACCCCGCCAACGCCAGCAACTCCGCGTGCAGCGCGCTCGGAATGGTAATGCCCGTGGTCGGCGTTTTCTGGCGGGCCTCGTGGCGGCGTTGGCCGGGCAGGCGCACACCTTCGAGGCCAGCCAGGCGTTCGAGCCAGGCATCGCTGTGTTCGAGCCAGTTGGGATGGCCGAAGGCTTGGGGGTCAAGGGCGAGCATGAATTCGCCGCCTTGTGGTGGGCCGCCGTCGTCGTTGTCGAGCTTGGCGGCTTCGTCGCTGAAGCGTTCGCCGATCAGCCCGGCGCAGAGCAGTTCGACCATGGTCATGATGGCCGAGCCCTTGTAGCCGCCAAAGGGCAGTTGCACGCCGCCGTCGAGGATGGCGTTGGGGTCGGTGGTCGCCTCCCCCGCCGCGTCGAGGCCGGCGCCGAGGGGGACGGCGTGGCCGTCGCGAGCGGCGACTTGGATTTCGCCGCGGGCCATGGCCGAGGTGGCCATGTCGAACACGTAGGGCGGCTTCTTGCCGCGCGGCCAGGCGAAGGCGAGCGGGTTGGTGCCGAAGAACGGTTGGCGGGCACCGGCCGGCGCGACCACCGGCTTGTAGGCGGTGCAGGCGAGGGCCACGAGCCCGGCTTCGGCCAAGGGCTCCACCTCGGCCCAAAGCGCGCTGAAATGGTGGACGCGGACCAGGGCGAGGGCGGCCACACCTTGGCGCTTGGCCGTTTCGATCAGGGGTTCGCGGCCGACGTCGAGGGCGAGCGGGGCGAAGGCGTTCTTACCGTCGACGCGGACCACGCTCGGCGCCGGCCGTTCGACGGTCGGGCGGGCGTGGCCGTCGACCTTGCCGCTTTTCAAGGACGCGCAGTAGCCGGGCAGGCGGAAGAGGCCGTGCGAAACCGAGTGGTCCTGCTCGGCGCGAACGATCGTGCGGGTGACGGCCTCGGCGTTGGCCGCATCGGCGCCGCAGGCGACGAGGCAGCGCCGGCTGAGCGCTTCGACCTCGGCGAGCGGCAGGCGCACGGTCATGCCGCTTCTCCCCAGAAGACCGGCTCGGCCAGCTTTTCGGCCAAGCGCTCGGCCGCCAGTTGCAGGAGGCGTTCGCCTTTCTCGGCCGTGGCGGCGCGCGGGTCGCCGAGGGCGCCTGAGGGCGTCATCGCCGCGAAGCTGCGCCAGCGATAGCTGCCATCGTCCGGCCCCTTGGCCTGGTCGCGGACGTCGGGGAAGGCCGCCTCTTCGAGGCGCTCGGGGTCGACCAGCTCCGGCCGCAGCGCCAGCAGCATCGAGGTTTCGGCCTCGCAGGCGTGGCGGACGGTTCGCTGGGTGGCCAGCACCGGGTTCATGAGGTCGCCCGCGAGGTCCCAATAGGTGGCGCTGACCAGGCGGATGTCGGGGTGGTGGCGTTGCAGCTCTTCGACCACGACGCGCAGGGCCGCGATGTTGCCGCCATGGCCGTTCAAGAACAGGATGCGGTCGAAACCGTGGCGGGCGAGCGAGCGCACGATCCCGCCGAGCACGGCCAGAAAGGCGCTGAAGTCGAGCGTCAAGGTGGCGCCGAGCGCCATGTGGTGCTCGCTCAGCCCGCTCCAGACGGGCGGGGTGACGACGGTGGGCTCGCCGCGGGCGACCGCCAGCTCCGCCGCGCGCACCGCGACCGTCTCGGCCAGCAGCGTGTCGGTCAACGTCGGCAGATGCGGCCCATGCTGCTCGATCGAGGCCACCGGCACGATGACGGCGGCGTCCGTCCCGGCCAGATCGCGCAGCTCGGGTGCGCGCAGCTCCCCCCATCGAACCGATCGTTGCATGATGGCCAGCTCCCTGTGCAAGGTCGGGCCAAGGGTAGAGCGATCGGTGGGTTCGTGGAAAGCGTCCGTGCCTTGCCAGCACGGGAAGCGGACCTGCCAGCATCGATGAGCGGAACGCAGCGATGATCGAAACGACCGTCCGTACCCTGGAAGGCGGCGACCTCGTAGCCGCCCTCGACGGCCTCGCCCGGTTGCGGCTCCGCGTGTTCGAGGAATGGCCCTATCTCTATGCCGGCAGCCTCGACTACGAGCGCTGGTATCTGGAGCGCTTCGCCCGGGCACCCGATGCGGTGATCGTCGGCGCCTTTGCGGGCGACGCCCTGGTCGGGGCGGCGACCGCCGCCCCCTTGCGCCACGAGCACGAGGCATTCCGCGCACCGTTCGAGGCCCAAGGCCATGACGTCGGCGCGATCTTCTATTTCGCCGAATCGGTCCTCTTGCCTGCCTATCGGGGCCGCGGTCTGGGCCACCGCTTCTTCGACCTGCGCGAGGCGCATGCCCGCCGGCGCGGCTATGGCTTTGCCACCTTCTGTGCGGTGGTGCGCCCGGCCGATCACACCTTGCGGCCACGCGACTATCGCCCCTTGGACCCGTTTTGGCAAAAGCGCGGCTACGCGCCCGTTTCGGGCCTCGTCACCCAGTTCGGCTGGCAGGATCTGGACCAGGCAAGCGAAACCGACAAGCCGATGCAGTTCTGGCTGAAGCGGCTCACCGACTGAGCCGGCTGCCCTTCGCCAGGGCAAAAGAAAACGGCGGGGCCGAGGCCCCGCCGTTCCTGTGTCCTCCCGATCTCGCGCGAGATCAGAAGTCCATGCCGCCCATGCCGCCCATGCCGCCCATGTCGGGAGCGCCACCGCCGGCCTTCTTCTCGGGCTTCTCGGCGACCATCGCCTCGGTGGTGATGAGCAGGCCGGCGACCGAGGCCGCGTCCTCGAGTGCGGTGCGCACCACCTTCACGGGGTCGATCACGCCGGCCTTCACCAGGTCCTCGTAGGTGTCGGACGCGGCATTGTAGCCGAAGGTGAAGGTGCCGTTGTCGAACAGCTTGCCGACGACGACCGAGGCATCGACGCCCGCGTTCGAGGCGATCTGGCGGATCGGCGCCTGGATCGCGTGGCGGATGATGTCGATGCCGCGACGGATGTCGTCATTGGCGGGCTTCAGACCCTCGAGCGCGGCCGACGCGCGCAGCAGCGCCACGCCACCACCCGGCACGATGCCCTCTTCGACGGCCGCACGGGTCGCGTTCATGGCGTCGTCGACGCGGTCCTTGCGCTCCTTCACCTCGACCTCGGTGGCACCACCGACGCGGATGACGGCGACACCGCCGGCGAGCTTCGCCAGACGCTCCTGCAGCTTCTCGCGGTCGTAGTCCGAGGTGGTCTCCTCGATCTGCGCCCGGATCTGGCCGCAACGGCCCTCGATGGCCGACTTCTCGCCGTAGCCGTCGATGATGGTGGTGTCTTCCTTCTTGATCACCACGCGCTTGGCCCGGCCGAGCATGTCGAGGGTGACGTTCTCGAGCTTGATGCCGACATCCTCGGAGATGACCTGGCCACCGGTCAGGATCGCCATGTCTTCCAGCATCGCCTTGCGGCGGTCACCAAAGCCCGGCGCCTTGACGCTGGCGACCTTCAGGCCACCGCGCAGCTTGTTGACGACCAGGGTGGCGAGCGCCTCGCCCTCGACGTCCTCGGCGATGATGAGCAGCGGCTTGCTCGACTGCACCACCTGCTCGAGCACCGGCAACAGCGCCTGCAGGCTCGAGAGCTTCTTCTCGTGCAGCAGGATGTAGGGCTCGTCGAGCTCGGTGAGCATCTTCTCGGCGTCGGTCACGAAGTACGGCGAGAGGTAGCCGCGGTCGAACTGCATGCCCTCGACGACGTCGAGCTCGGTGTCGAGGCCCTTCGCCTCTTCCACCGTGATGACGCCCTCGTTGCCGACCTTCTGCATGGCCTGGGCCAGCATCTCGCCGATCTCGGTGTCGCCGTTGGCGGAGATGGTGCCGACCTGCTTGACCTCGTCCGAGCCGCTGATCGGCTTGGCGTTGCTCTTCAGGTGCTCGATCACCGCACTGACCGCCATGTCGATGCCGCGCTTCAGGTCCATCGGGTTCATGCCGGCGGCGACGGCCTTCACGCCCTCGCGGACGATGGCCTGGGCCAGCACGGTGGCGGTGGTGGTGCCGTCGCCGGCGACATCGTTGGTCTTCGAGGCCACCTCGCGCACCATCTGCGCGCCCATGTTCTCGAACTTGTCGCTGAGCTCGATCTCCTTGGCGACCGTCACACCGTCCTTGGTGATGCGCGGCGCGCCGAAGCTCTTGTCGAGCACGACGTTACGACCCTTGGGGCCGAGGGTGACCTTCACCGCATCGGCCAGCGTGTCGACGCCCTTGAGCATGCGCGAGCGCGCTTCGACACTGAACTTGACTTCCTTGGCAGCCATAGCTGTCCCAATCCCTTGCTAGTCGTTGAGGCGATGGCTCAGGCAGCCTTGGCGGCAGCCTTGTTCTCGACGATGCCGAAGATGTCGCTCTCCTTCATGATGAGCAGCTCTTCGCCGTCGATCTTCACCTCGGTGCCCGACCACTTGCCGAACAGGATGGTGTCACCCGGCTTGACGTCCAACGCGGTGACCTTGCCGCTGTCGTCCCGAGCGCCGGGGCCGACGGCGATGACCTCGCCCTGCTGCGGCTTTTCCTTGGCGGTGTCGGGAATGATGATGCCGCTCGCGGTCTTTTCTTCCGCGTCGAGGCGGCGGACGAGCACGCGGTCATGCAGGGGCCTGAAACCCATGATCGACCTCCATGAAAGGGTTCGCTGAAACTGTTGGCACTCACCCTGGGCGAGTGCTAGCGCGTATGTAGCGAAGGCGCTCGAGGCGTCAAGTCCGGCCTACGCGAAAAGTCTCGAGCACCGAGCACCGGCTGGGTCTCGACGGCAACCCGGCTGGTGCGTTCGCGGCCGATCGCCCCTTCGCGCGTCGTTCCTTCCCACCGCCTCGGTTTACCGCTCGAGGCGCCGTGCTATGAAGCCGCCATGTCGAAGTCCGAGACCGTCATCCGCGACCGCGAGCACGAACGCCTGCACGGCTGGCCGGCCAAGCGCCGAGCTTTGGGCGAGCTCGCCCGCTGGGACCGCCCGATCGGCGCCTGGCTCCTGTTCTGGCCCTGCGCTTGGGGCGTCGCCCTCGCCCCCGGCCCGCTCGCCTGGTGGCTCGTGCCCCTCTTTCTCATGGGCGCCTTCGCCATGCGGGGGGCCGGCTGCACCATCAACGACCTGGTCGACCGCAAGCTCGACGGCCACGTCGCCCGCACCGCCACCCGCCCCCTGCCCTCCGGCCGCATCACGGTGCCCGAAGCGCTCGGCTTCGTTGCGGCGCAGTGCCTGGTCGGGCTCGTCGTCCTCGTCTTCCTGCCGCCGAAAGCCCAACTCATCGCTCTTCTGTCGGTGCCCTTGATCGTCATCTACCCGTTCATGAAGCGGGTGACCTGGTGGCCGCAGGCGTTTTTGGGCATCACCTTCAACTGGGGGGCCTTGGTCGGCTGGACCGCGGCGACCGGGGAGTTGCAGGCCCCTGCCCTCGCCCTCTACGCCGCCGGCATCGCCTGGACGCTCGGTTACGACACCATCTACGCGCATCAGGACAAGGAAGACGACGCCCTGATCGGCATCCGCTCGACCGCGCGCCTGTTGGGCGACCGTTCCCGCTGGTGGGTGGCGGGGTTCTATGCGGCCACGGTGGCGCTGTTGGCCCTGGCGCTGTGGCTCGCCGAGGCCGGCCCCTTGGGTTATGCCGGCCTGATCGGCGTCGCCCTCGCCCTCGCCTGGCAAGTGCGGCGGTGGCAGCTCGACGACGCCCAGGACTGCCTTGCCCGCTTTCGCATGAACCGCGATGTCGGCCTCGTCGTCACCTTGGCGCTGCTGCTCGGCCGGGTGGCCCCGTGACGCGATGGCGGTGCAGGATCAGACCCGAGCCTGGCTGAAACGCGCAAGCGATCTGTTGCCCGCCTGGCGACGCATCGAGCAGGGCTTCGAGCGCTTCGGCGAGGTGGTGGCGGGCGATCGGGTCCGGGTGGCCGTTACCGGGCTGTCGCGCAGCGGCAAGACCGTGTTCGTGACCTGCATGGGGCACCACCTGGAACGCGGCCAGGGCCTGCCCTTCCTCAACGCCGTCGCTGACCGCCGCTTCATGGGCGCCAAGGTGGTCACCCGGCTGCCCAGGGGCGTGCCGGCCTTTCCCTTCCGCGCGCATCAAGCAGCCCTAGCCGGCGAGCACCCGCACTGGCCGGCGCCCTCGACCGACCTCAGCCTGCTCCGCATGGACCTGCGCTTTCGCCCGCGCTCGCGCCTCAAGCGCGGCCTCGCCGAGGGCCGCAACCTGGTGGTGGACATCATCGACTATCCGGGCGAGTGGCTGATCGACTTGCCGCTGTTGCACCAAGCCTATGCGGATTGGGCCGCCGTCACCCTGGCGCGGATGCAGGCCCCGCTCTACCGGCTGTGGATGCGCCCCTTCTTGGATGCGTTGTCGAGCGCGCCGATCGAAGTGTTGGGCCGAGCCTATGTGCACGGCCTCGCCGCCTGCCGCGACGCCCGGCTCAGCCTCCTGCAGCCGGGCCGCGCCCTCACCCCGACCGCACTCGACGTGCCGCTGGAGGCGATGGTCTTCTGCCCCGTGCCGCCGGGGCACCGCTTCGAGGCGGTCTTTCGCGAGCGCTTTCAGGCCTATCTCGAACGCTGGGTGCGGCCGTTCAAGGAACACGTCGTCGACAGCGTCGACCGCCAGGTGGTGCTGGTCGACGTGTTGGAAAGCCTCAATCGCGGCCCCGATCACTTCGACGACACCCGCGCCGCCTTGGCGATGATCCTGGAGGCCTTCAACTACGGCCGCGGTGCGTGGTGGCAGCGGATGCTCGCGCCCAAGGTGGAACGGCTGGTGTTTTGCGCAACGAAGGCCGATCATGTGGCCAACAGTCAGCACGCCAACTTGAAGTTGTTGTTGCAGGACATGGTCGACGACGCCGCGCGCCGGGTCAGCCTGGACGCCATCCCGGTGGAAACGCTGGCGGTGGCGAGCCTGCGCGCCACCGACACGGTGCGCACCGACCACGACGGCCAGCGGCTGTCCTGCGTCCGCGGCGTGCTGGTCGAGAGCGGGCAGGAGCGCATCGTCTTTCCGGGCGAGGTGCCGCCGACCATGCCGCGCGGCGACGAATGGGACGATCAGCGCTTCGACTTCCGCCGCTTTGCGCCGCGCCGGCTCGACCTCGGCAAGCCGAAGGAAGTGAACGGTGCGGGCCACGGCCACATCCGCCTCGATCAGGTGCTCGAAGCCGTGCTCGGGGATCGCCTGACATGAGCCGGCGGCCGTTCGACCTGGACCCATCGCGGGCGGTGGTGGTCGAGGAGGTGCCCCAGCCGGCGCCGACCCCGGTGCCGGCCACCCCGCCACCGCCGCCGTCCCGCTTCAAGTTCGGCTGGTGGTGGTTTTGGGCCGGCGTCGGCCTCCTCACCCTCGCCCTGCTGATCGCCGAATCGATCGCCAGCACCCTCTATTGGATGACCACCCAGCCGCTGTTCGGCTACCCGCTGGCGGTCCTGCTGCTGGCAACGCTTCTGGCCGGCTGCATCATGGTGTTGCGCGAGGTGCGCGCCGTGCGCCGGCTCGGCTCCTTGCCCGATCAGCGGGCCGACGCGGCGAGGCTCCTCACCTCCGACCTCCAAGGCCAGTCCACCAGCTTGATCGAGCCGGTGCTGGAGCGGGTCGACGACCGCCCGGCCCTGGTCGCCCGGTTCAAGGAGCACGACCACGACGCCTTGACCGACGGCGAGCGCTTGAAGCTGTTCGAGCGCACCGTCGTCATCGGCATGGACGAGCAGGCCTACCGCGCCGTGGTCCGCGGCTCGCGCGACATCGGCGTGCTCACCGCCCTCAGCCCCTTGGGCCTGTTGGACGCAGCCCTCGTCCTGTGGCGCACCATGTCGATGCTGCGCGACGTGGCGCGCGCCTACGGCCTGCCGCTCGGCGCGGTCGCCAGCGCCATGCTGCTCCGCCGGGCGGTGCGCAACATGCTGATCGCGGGCCTGGCCGACCTCGTCACCCACGGTGCCGCCAACGCCGTCGGCGGCGGCTTTCTCCGCCTGCTCTCGGCCAAAGCCGGCCAGGGTGCCACCAACGCCATGCTCGCCGCCCGGCTGGGCTGCGAGGCGATGACCGTGGTCCGGCCGATGCCCTTCGTCCTCGCCGAACGCCCCAACCTCAAGCGCCTCGCCGGCCGCATCCTGGCGCCCGCCGAAACCACCGAGGGCACCGGCGTGGTCAAGTCGGGCTGAGCGCCGGCGGCCGTTGCCGCTGCGTCGGGTGGCCGAACGAACGCCCTCGCGCGTGTTCCGTTTATTCGGCTGAGCTTCGCCCATCCCGCACCCCCGCCGGGCCGCCCATGGAATCGTACACTCGTGGGTGGCCGGGCGGGGGTGCGGGATGGGCGAAGCGTTGGGGTAACCTCGCCAACGTCATCCGGTTGCCGCCGGCCGGCCGGAAACCAGGGCACGGCCAGGCCTTCGCGGCGGCGAGCCTCAGCCGTCGTACATCGAGAGCACCATGTGGGCGACTTCGGGATCGTCCGATTTGTGGCGGACGAACCCGAGGCGCTCGCACATCTTGAGCATGGCGTGGTTCTCGTTGAGCACCTCGCCGAAGATCTCCTGCACGCCGGTCCGCTGGCCATGCTCGATGATCTCCTGCATCAAGCGCAGACCCAAGCCGCGGCCCTTGATGTCGCTCCGCGTCATGACGGCGTATTCGGCCTTGTGCCGGTCGGGGTCGGCGTGGAGACGGCCGACACCCCAAATGCCGTCGTTCTGGCCGTTCACGGCGTGGGCGACGAAGGCCATTTCGCGATCGTAGTCGATCTGGGTGAGGCGGGCGGCAAGGGCCGGGGGCAGTTGCTTCATCGCGGTGAAGAAGCGCATCCGCAGGTCTTCGAGGTTGGAGCGGCCGATCATCTCGTGCAGTTCGGCCGCGTCGTCCGGGCGGATCGGCCGCAGATGGACGGGCGTGCCATCCCGCAGCGTCACCAGCTTCTCGAGTTCGTGCGGGTAAGGGCGGATGGCGAGCCGCGCGGTGCCGGGACGGTCGGGCTTGGCGATGCGCATCCGGGCATCGAGCGCGAGCACGCCATTGGCATTGGCCAATAGCGGGTTCACGTCGACTTCGGCGACGTGGTCGAGGTCGGCCATGAGCTGGCCGAGCTTCACCAGTGCCAGCGCGATCTGATCGAGGGCGGCAGCGGGGTGGGTGCGGAAGCCCTGGAGCAGGCGGTAGACCCGCGTCTCCTTGATCATCGCCTGGGCGAGTTCGAGGTTCAACGGCGGCAGGGCGACCGCGCGATCGCGCAGGGCCTCGACGGCGATGCCGCCGGCGCCGAACAGCATGACCGGGCCGAACAAGGGGTCGGTCTTGGCGCCGATGATCAGCTCGGTGCTGTCCGGCATGGTGACCATTTCCTGCACGCTGAAGCCCTCGATCCGGGCCTCGGGGGCCCGCTCGCGCACCCGGCGCAGCATCGCTTCGGCCGCGTGGCGGATGCTGTCGGCGCCTTCGAGGCCGAGCCTCACGCCGTCGACGTCGGATTTGTGCGGGATGTCGGGGGAGAGGATCTTGAGCGCGACCTTCATCCCCATGCGCGCGCCGACGCGGCCGGCCTGTTCCGGGTTCTCCGCGGTTTGCGTGCGCACGGTCGGGATGGCGTAGGCCTGCAGAAGCCGCTTCGATTCGGGCTCGGTCAGCCAGTCGCGGCCGGCGTGCAGCGCTTCACGGCAGAGCTGCTGTGCTGCCAGACGATCGGTTTGGGTCGAGAGGTCGACGCCGGTCGGCGACTGGAGCAGCAGCTCCTGGTTGCGCTGGTAGGCGACCAGGTGGCTGAAGCCCTGAACGGCGTCCTCGGGCGTGTCGTAGGTCGGGATGCGGGCGAGGCCGAAGCGGCGCCGGGCCGGGCGCGGCGTTTCCTTGCCGAGCCAGCAGGTGAGCACCGGCCGGCGCCGTTTCTTCACCGTCTCGATCACGGCGTCGGCGCAGGCGTCGATGCGGTCGGCCGAGGTCGGACTGTTGAGCACCAGGACGGCATCGAGGGCGTCCTCCTCCAACAGCACCTCGAGGCTCTTGGCGTAGCGCTCCGCGTCGGCGTCGGCGGCGATGTCGACCGGGTTCTCGGCCGAGCAGATGCGGGGCAAGAGCTCCCGCAGCCGCTGGAGCGTGGTCTCGCCGAGCGTGGCCATGCGGCAGCCGGCGTGGATCAGGGCGTCGGTGGCGAGCACACCCATGCCGCCGCCATTGGAGAGGATGGCCAGCCGATCGCCCTTGACGCGCAGCCCCATGCCGAGGGTCTGCACGGCGGCGAACACTTCGTTCAGGTCGTCGACCCGCAGCATGCCGGCGCGGCGAAAGGCGGCGCTGTAGACGTCGTCCTCGCCGGCGAGGGTGCCGGTGTGCGACTGCGCGGCCCGCGCCCCGTCCGGCGAGCGCCCGGTCTTGATCACCACCACGGGCTTGGTGCGCGAGGCGGCGCGCGCCGCCGACATGAACTTGCGCGCGTCGGTCAACCCTTCCATGTGCAACAGGATGGCGCGGGTCTTGGGGTCGGCGAGCCAGTAATCCAACAAATCGCCGAAGTCGACGTCGGCCATGTCGCCCGCAGCCACCAAATGGCTGAAGCCGACGCCGCGGTAGCTGGCCCAGTCGACCACGGTGCTCATCACCGCACCCGACTGGGCGACGAAGGCGAGCGAGCCCTCGAGCGGGGCTTTGTGGATGAAGCTCGCGTTCAGCTTGCGCTCGGGCACCACCAAGCCCATGCAGTTGGGGCCGACGATGCGCATCAGATGCGGCTTGGCCGCCTGCAGCATCCGCTGCTGCAGCTCCAGGCCTTCCTCGCCGAGCTCGGCAAAGCCCGGGGACAGCACCACGGCGCCGCGGGTGCCACGGCTGCCGAGGGTGTCGAGCAGTTCGGGAATGGTGGCGGGCGGGGTGGCGATGACGGCCAGGTCCGGCGCGATCGGCAGGTCCTCGACGCGGCCATAGGTCATCACCCCGCGCACCGCCCAGGCGTCGGGGGTCACCGGCAGAATGGGTCCGTCGAAGCCGCTGCCGATCAGGTTGTCGGCGACCACCGCCCCGAGCGTGCCCGGGGTGTTGGTGGCGCCGATCAGGGCGATCGACGACGGCTTGAAGACCCGGTCGAGATTGCGAACCGACATGATCCAACCTCGGCAGAGAACGCGGTAGCAGGTCAATGCTGCATTGCAACATAAGGGATCGATGGGGCCGCTACCAGGGTGCGCCGCGCAAAAAGGCACATGGCAGACATGTGATCACACGCCGCTGCCACCGCACTGGCGGCCCCAACCTTCGCTTGCTAGGTCATGGGCGCCCTCTCTGGGAGACCTCCGCATGCGCGCATTCGTCGCAGCCCTTTTCTACCTCGTCGCGAGCACTTCGGCGTTCGCCAACCCCGCTCGAGCGGTTTCGCCCGACCCCGCCGACTGGGCGGCGGTGCTGGACGAGGCGCGCGGCCAGCGCGTCGCCTTCAACGCTTGGGGCGGCGCACCGGCGATCAACGCCTACATCCAGTGGGCAGCTGCCGAGCTCGAAGCCCGCTACGGCATCCGATTGGAACACGTCCGGCTGACCAACACCACCGATGCCGTGGCGCGCATCGTCGCCGAGCGGGCGGCCGGGCGCGACACCCAGGGCAGCGTCGACCTCATCTGGATCAACGGCGAGAATTTCTATGCCTTGAAAACGCAGGACCTGCTGTTCGGTCCGTTCGCCTTCGATCTGCCACATTTCCGTTACGTCGATACCGAGGGCAAACCCACCACCCTGGTCGACTTCACCGTGCCGACCGACGGCATGGAAAGCCCCTGGGGCATGGCGCAGTTCGTCTTCTTCCACGACACGGCGTTCGTGGCGGAGCCGCCGCGCTCGCTCGCCGCCCTCGGCGACTGGATCGAAGCGCATCCCGGCCGCTTCACCTATCCGGCCCCGCCCGATTTCATCGGCACGACCTTTTTGAAGCAGGTGCTGCTCGACACCGTGGCCGACGAGGCCGTGTTGCAGGCGCCGGTCGACCCGGCCACGGCACCCACCGTCACCGCACCGCTTTGGGCCTGGCTGGAGCGGGTCACACCGCATCTCTGGCGGCAGGGGCGGAGCTATCCGGCCGACGGCCAAGCACTGCACCAGTTGCTCGACGACGGCGAGCTGTGGCTATCGATGAGCTTCAACCCGGCCGAAGCCTCGCAGTTGATCGAGACGGGACGCCTGCCCGACAGCGTCCGCAGCTTCACCTTCGACGCCGGCACGCTCGCCAACACCCATTTCGTGGCGATCCCCTACAACAGCGCCAACGCGGCGGCGGCGATGGTGGTCGCCGACTTCCTGCTGTCACCCGAGGCGCAGGCCAAGAAGCAGGACCCGCGCATCTGGGGCGATCCCACGGTGCTCGACGTGGCCGCACTTCCCCCGGCCGACCGCGCGCGGTTCGACGCCTTGCCCTTGGGCGTCGCCACCCTCGCCCCCCACGAACTCGGCCCGGCGCGGCCGGAGCCGCACCCGAGTTGGACCGACTGGCTCCAGGCCGAGTGGCAGCGCCGCATCCAGGGTTGACGCCAGGCCGCGCGATGCCGCCCTTCGCCGTCTGGCCACCGCTCACCCTGGCCGTGCTGGTGGTGCCAGTGGTGGGCGGCCTCATCGGCACGGTGCTGCCCGCCTTCGGCTATCTGCCGGCGCTCGGTTTGACCACGCTTTCGCTCGAAGGCTGGCGCGGGCTGGCGCTGGTGCCGGGCCTCGCTTGGAGCGTGCTCTTGTCGGTGTGGGTGGCGCTCGCCTCCACCCTGATCTCGTTCTGCTTGGCGCTCGCCTTCGTGGCGGCGACGACGACGGCGCCGCGGACCGCTTGGCTGCGCCGCCTGGTCAGCCCGGTCCTGGCCGCACCCCATGTCGGCGTGGCGATCGGCCTCGCCTTTCTCCTGGCGCCGAGCGGGCTGTTCGTCCGGCTGCTCTCGCCGTGGCTCACGGGCTTCACCCAGCCGCCCGCCTGGCTCGTCCCGGGCGATCCCTGGGGGCTGTCGCTCCTGTTCGGCCTCGTCGTCAAGGAGACCCCGTTCCTCGTGCTCATGCTGCTCGCGGCGCAAGCCGGCCTCGACGCCGAGCGGCGGGTCCTGGTGGCCCGGAGCCTTGGCTACGGCCCCTTGCGCGCCTGGCACCAGACGGTCCTGCCCGCCGTCTACCCGAGCCTGCGCTGGCCGATCATGGCGGTGCTCGCCTACGGCTTCTCCCCGGTCGACATGGCGCTGGTGCTCGGCCCCTCGGTGCCGCCGATCCTCGCCGTGCGGGTGGTCGAGCTGATGGGCGACCCGTCCCTCGCCCGTTGGCCGATCGGTGCCGCCGCCGCCTTGTTGCTCCTCGCCCTCGCCGTCCTCACCATGGCGCTCTGGCGGCTCGCGGAGCGGCCGGTGTCGGCGGTCGCTTTGGCCCGGGCCCGGCGCGGCCCCGGCGCCACCAGCCCGTTGCCCTGGCGCGGCCTCGCCCTGGTGCTGCCGACCGCCGTCACCTTGACGGCACTCCTGGGCCTCGCCGCCATGGCACTCTGGTCCATCGCCGGCCGTTGGCGCTTTCCGGATCCTTGGCCCGACACCCTCCGGCTCGACGGTTGGCAGCAACTCCAGGGCCCGCTCGGCCATAGCCTGTTCGTCACGGCAGGTCTCGCCGCCATCGTCGCCGGCACGGCCCTCGTCCTGACGATCCTCTGCCTCGAGGCCGAAACCTACCGCCGCCGGCCGCTGCCCCGGCGCGTCCTCTTTTGGCTGTTCCTACCCTTGGTCGTGCCGCAGGCCGCCTTCCTGTTCGGCGTGCAGGTGGTGCTGGTGGGCGTGCGGCTGGACGGCACGCTTGGGGGGGTGGCACTCGTCCAACTCGCCTTCGTGCTGCCCTACACCTTCCTCGCCCTGGCCGGCTCCTGGCGCGGCCTGGACCCCCGCTGGCGGCTCACCGCCGCCTCGCTCGGCCAAGGCCCGTGGCGGGTGCTCTGGCGGGTGAAGCTGCCCCTGCTCGCCGCCCCGATCGCGACCGCCTTCGCCATCGGCTTCGCCGTGTCGGTGGCGCTCTACCTGCCGACGCTCTTTGCCGGCGGGGGCCGGGTGCGCACGCTGGCGCTGGAGGCCGTGGCGCTCGCCGGCGCCGACCGGCGCAGCGCCGGGGTCGTCGTCACGCTCTTGGCCCTCTTGCCGCTCTTGGGCTTTCTGTTCGCCGCCGCGGTGCGCCTCAGGGTCGAACGCCGATGACCCTCGTGCTCGACCAGACCACCGTGCGTCTCGACGGCAAGCGCCTGTTCCAGCCGCTCGCGCTGACCGTCGCCCCCGGCGAAATCGTGGCCCTGATGGGGCCCAGCGGTCGCGGCAAGTCGAGCCTCCTCATGGGCCTCTGCGGCGGTCTGCGCCCGCCCTTGGCCCTCGAAGGCGACGTTCGCCTGGGCGGCCGGAGCCTCCGAGGCGTGCCCCTGGAGCGCCGCCGGCTCGGCGTGCTCTTCCAAGACCCGCTTTTGTTCCCGCACCTCACCGTGGCCGAAAACCTCGCCTTCGCCCTGCCCCGCCAGCACCGCGACCGGCGGGTCCGCATCGACGCCGCCCTCGAACGGGCGGAACTCCAGGGCTTCGGCGAGCGTCGGCCCAGCACCCTCTCCGGCGGTCAGGCGGCCCGCGTCGCCCTGCTGCGCGCGCTCCTGGCCGAACCCCAGGCCCTCCTCCTCGACGAGCCCTTCGCCAAGCTCGACGCCCCGCTGCGCCGGCGCGTGCGCGCCTTCGTGGCCACGATGATTGCCGACGCCCGGCTGCCCTGCCTGCTCGTCACCCACGACCGGGCCGACGCCCAGGACCTCGGCGCCCGGGTGGTGGAACTGGGGGGCGAGGGGGAAGAGAGAACGAGAACGGGAAGATGAAAGCGAAGGTTAGGGAAGCGCACGGGGGACTTGATGGTCCCCCCTGGAACCCCCCGGGCAGCGGCGTTGCCGCTGCCACTTCGGCGAACGTGGCGGCGGGCGTTGGCTTCGCTCAGCGTGCGGGCGCGGCCTTCCACTCCAGCCGGCGCGCGTGCAGCACGGGCTCGGTGTAGCCCGACGGCAGCCGCCGGCCTTCGAAGACGAGGTCCAATGCCGCTTGGTAGGCGATGCCGTCGAACGCGGGCGCCATCGGCACGTAGGCGGCATCGCCGGCGTTTTGCCGGTCCACCACTTCGGCCATGCGGCGGAAGATGGCGTGGACCTCGTCCGCGCTGACCACACCGTGGTGCAGCCAATTGGCGATGTGCTGGGCGGAGATGCGACAGGTGGCGCGGTCTTCCATCAGGCCGACGTCGTTGATGTCCGGCACCTTCGAGCAGCCCACACCCTGGTCCACCCAGCGCACCACATAGCCGAGAATGCCTTGCGCGTTGTTCTCGACCTCGCGGACGATCTGCGGCCGCGTCCACTTGCGGAACGAGGCCAGCGGGATGTCGAGAATGCCGTCGACGTGCGCGCGCCGGCCGCCCGCCTGCAACGCTGCCTGCACCTGAAACACGTCGATCCGGTGGTAATGCAGGGCGTGCAGCGTGGCCGCCGTCGGCGAGGGCACCCAAGCGCAGTTGGCGCCCGCCTTCGGATGCTCGATCTTGGTCTCCAGCATCGCCGCCATGCGGTCGGGCATCGCCCACATGCCCTTGCCGATCTGGGCGCGGCCCGACAGCCCGCACTCCAGGCCGATGTCGACGTTCAGGTTCTCGTAGGCCGTGATCCACGACTTGCGCTTGATGAAGTCCTTGCGGCTGAAGGGCCCGGCCTCCATCGAGGTGTGGATCTCGTCGCCGGTGCGATCGAGAAAGCCCGTGTTGATGAAGGCCACCCGGTGCTTGGCCGCACGGATGCATTCCTTGAGGTTGACGCTGGTGCGCCGCTCCTCGTCCATCACGCCGAGCTTCACCGTGTAGCGCGGCAGCCCCAGCATCTTTTCCACGTGGGTAAAGATGGCGTCGGCGAACGCGACCTCGTCCGGCCCGTGCATCTTCGGCTTCACCACGTAGATCGAGCCGGCCACCGAGTTGCGCGGCCCATCGGTCTTCTTCAGGTCGTGCAAGGCTATGGCCGTGGTCAGCGCCGCGTCCATCAGACCCTCGAAGACCTCTTGACCCTCGCCGTCCAGGATCGCCGGGTTGGTCATCAAATGGCCGACATTGCGCACCAGCATCAAGGCCCGCCCCTTGACGGTGACCAGGCTGCCGTCGGGTGCGGTGTAGACGCGGTCGTGGGCGAGGGTGCGCTCGGCAGGCCGCCCGCCCTTGTCGAAGGCGGCGGTGAGGTCGCCCTTCATCAGCCCGAGCCAATTGCGGTAGGCCTGGACCTTGTCTTCGGCATCGACGCAGGCGACCGAGTCCTCGCAGTCCATGATCGCCGA
>RECO01000023.1 GCA_007694015.1 Geminicoccaceae bacterium | reverse complement strand
TGAGCCGCCTCCAGCCCATGCGCCGGCTCACGGGCGGGCGCATCGACCGGCAGCGAGGGTTGCGCTTCACCTTCGACGGCAAGACCTACACGGGCCAGGCGGGCGACACCCTGGCCTCGGCACTCTTGGCCAACGGCGTGCACCTGATGGGCCGCTCGTTCAAATACCATCGCCCGCGCGGGGTGCTGAGCCATGGCTCGGCCGAGCCCAATGCGCTGGTGCAACTGGAACAGGGCGGTGGGCTGAGCGACCCCAACCAGCGGGCCACCGTGGTCGAACTGTTCGAGGGTCTGAACGCCACCAGCCAGAACCGCTGGCCCTCGTTGCGGCGCGACGTGGGTGCGATCAACGACCTGTTGATGCCGTTCTTTCCGGCGGGCTTCTACTACAAGACCTTCATGTGGCCGCGGGCCTTTTGGGACCGGGTCTACGAGCCGATCATCCGCCAGGCCGCCGGCCTCGGGCGCGCGCCGAGCCGGCCGGACCCCGAGCATTACGCGCACCGCCACGTCCACGCCGACGTGCTGGTGGTGGGTGCTGGGCCAGCCGGCTTGATGGCGGCGCTGGCCGCCGGGCGCAGCGGCGCGCGGGTGATCCTGTGCGACGAGCAGAACGAGCTGGGCGGCTCGCTCCTGGACAGGGGCACCCTGCCGGCTTGGGCCGAGGCGGCACTCGCCGAGCTGACGGCTCTGCCCGAGGTCCGCCTCCTGCCGCGCACGACCTGTGCGGCCTACGACGACCACGAGCATCTGCTCCTGGTCGAGCGGGTGCAGGACCACCTCGCACCTCGAGAGCGCGACCCGGACCAGCCGCGCCAGCGGCTCTGGCAGGTGCGCGCCAAGCGGGTGATCCTCGCCACCGGCGCCATCGAGCGGCCGATCGTCCTTCACCAGAACGACCGGCCGGGAATCATGCTCGGCTCGGCGGCTCTGGCCTTCGCCCAGCGCTGGGCCGTGAAGCCCGGCCATCGGGTGCTGGTCGTGACCAACGGCAGCGACGGCTATCGCCAAGCCCTCGCCTTGAATGCCCTCGACATCGAGGTCCCGGCGATCGTCGATCTGCGCCACGCCCCCGCAGGCTTCGGGCCGGGCGAAGCCGAGGCGGCCGGCATTCCGGTGCTGGCGGGCCACAGCGTCACCGGCACCGCCGGCCGGCTGCGCGTCGAGGCGGCACGGGTCGCCCCCATCGCCCAGGGCATCGATGCGATCTGGTCGCGGCCGCGCACCATCGCCTGCGATGCCATCGCCATGGCCGGCGGCTGGAACCCCTCGGTGCATCTCTGGTGCCAGGGCCGCGGCAAGCTGCGCTTCGACGAGGCGATCCAGGCCTTCGTGCCGAGCGAAGGCCCGGCGGCCGCGACCGTGGTGGGGGCCGCCAACGGCACCTTCGACCTCGCCGCCGCGATGGCCGAGGGTGCGGCGGCGGGCGGCGGCGGCGGCGAGCTGCCGGAACTCGTGCCCACCACCACGAGCGTCGGCCCGATCAAGGTGGCGCCCACCGACGCCCGCCGGATGGTCGCCTTCGTCGACCTGCAGAACGACGTGCAGGCGAAGGACGTGCGCCTCGCGGTGAAGGAGGGCTTCCGCTCGGTCGAGCACGTCAAACGCTACACCACGACCGGCATGGCGACCGACCAGGGCAAGACCTCGAACGTCAACGCGCTGGCGGTCGTGGCGGCGGCCGAGGGAACCACCGTGCCGGCCGTCGGCACCACCACCTTCCGCTCGCCCTACACGCCCGTCACCTTCGGCGCCATCGTCGGCGCCAACCGCCGGGAGTTGTTCGACCCCGTCCGCACGACGCCGATGCACCCCTGGCACGTCGAAAACGGTGCGCTGTTCGAGGACGTCGGCCAGTGGAAGCGGGCCTGGTACTACCCCGAACGCGGCGAGACCAAGTTCGACGCGGTGCGGCGGGAAGCGCTGGCGGTGCGGGAGGCGGCCGGGCTGTTCGACGCCTCAACCCTCGGCAAGATCGACGTGCGCGGGCCGGATGCGCGGACGTTCTTGAACCGCGTCTACACCAACGCCTGGTCGAAGTTGGCGCCGGGGCGGGTGCGCTACGGGCTGATGCTCAACGACGCGGGCTTCGTCATCGACGACGGCACCACCGCCTGCCTCGCCGACAACCACTTCCACATGACGACCACGACGGGCGGGGCCGCCCGGGTGCTGGCGTGGCTGGAGGAGTGGCTGCAGACCGAGTGGCCGGAGCTTCGGGTGCACCTCACCTCGGTGACCGAGCAGTGGGCCGTCGCCGCGCTGAGCGGCCCGAAGGCCCGGGACATTCTGGCCCAGCTGACCGATGCCGACCTCGGCGCGCAAGCCTTCCCGCACATGAGCTGGCAGGCGGCGACCGTGGCGGGGCTACCGGCGCGCATCTTCCGGGTCAGCTTCACGGGCGAGGTGGGCTTCGAGATCAACGTGCCGAGCGATGGCGGGCTGCATCTTTGGCAGGAGCTGGTCCGCGTCGGCCGGCCCTTGGGCCTCTCCGTCTACGGCACCGAGACCATGCACCTCTTGCGGGCCGAAAAGGGCTTCGTCGTCGTCGGCCAGGACACCGACGGCACGGTGACGCCGTTCGATCTCGGCATGGAGTGGATCGTCGCTAGGTCGAAGGGCGACTTCATCGGCAAGCGCGGCCTGGAGCGCCCGGATTTGAAGGCGGCGAACCGTCGCCAGCTGGTGGGCCTCGTTGTCGACGATCCGAGCGTCGTCCTGGAAGAGGGGGCGCAGGTGGTGGCGGCCGGCACCGACTATCGCCGCACCCCGGTCAAGATCATCGGCTGGGTGACCTCGAGCTACCCGAGCCCCACCCTCGGCCGCGGCATCGCCTTCGCGCTGATCGAGGGCGGCTTCGCCCGGATGGGCCAGCCGGTCTGGATTCCGGGCCCGGTCAGCCACGTCGAGGCGACCATCACCACCACCCAGTTCTACGACCCCGAGGGCCTGAGGCTTCGATGCTGACCCACCCGCTCGCCCACCACCAACCGGCCGAAGCGGAGGGTGGGGCTTTGCGCCTCGCCCCGTTGCCGGCCATGACCAAGCTCGACTTGCGCGCGCGCGACGCCATGGTCGAGCGCTTCGGCGATGTCCTCGACACCGCCTTGCCAACCGTCCCGCTCACCAGCACACACAACCACGACGTGTCGGTGCTGTGGCTCGGTCCCGACCAGTGGCTCGTTCTCGGCGGCGACGTCCAGGCCAAGCTGGAGGACGCCCTGGCGGACGGCTTCGGTGCGGTGACCGACGTCAGCCAACAACTCGTCGGCCTGGAGTTGCGCGGGCCGCTTGGCTTCGACCTCCTCGCCTGCGGCTGCCGGCTGGACCTGCACCCCAAGGCCCTGAACGAAGGCTTCGCCAGCCGCACCGGCCTCGCCAAGGCCGACATCATCCTCCACCGCCGCCCCGACGACGGCGGCCCGGTCCTCTGGCTGTTCGGGCGCCGCTCCTTCAGCGACTACCTCTGGCACTGGCTGCTGACCGCCGGGCGCGAGTTCGGCTTGAGGCGGTAG
>RECO01000117.1 GCA_007694015.1 Geminicoccaceae bacterium | reverse complement strand
GTCGACGACGGGGCCAATGCCTCGCTCCTGCCGATCTTCAACACGGCAAGCCTGGTCGGTTTCGGTGCGGTCATCGCCTCGCTCACGGCCTTCGTGCTCATCCGCGACACGGTGGTCGGGCTCGGCGGCGACAACCCGCTGATCTCGCTCGCCATTGCCACCAACGTGTTGGCCGGGATGACCGGCTCGGCCTCGGGCGGCATGAGCATCGCGCTCTCGACCTTGGGCGACACCTATCTGGCGATGGCGCAAGCGCAGGGTATCAGCCCTGACCTCTTGCATCGTGTGGCGGCCGTGGCCACGGGCGGGCTCGACACCTTGCCGCACAACGGCGCCGTGATCACGCTCTTGGCCATCTGCGGCCTGACGCACCGCCAGGCTTATTTCGACCTCGCCATGGCGGCGATGTTGATGCCGTTCATCGCGCTGATCGCGCTGATCACGCTCGGGACCCTGTTCGGCAGCTTTTAGGCCGAACGGCAGCGGCGACGCGGGGCCTCGCGTCGCCGCTCGCACTGGTCAGGGTTCGGCAGAGCAGCGCGCCGCCCTGGCATCACCGTCGGCCGCACAGCGCCAGAGCGAACCAAAACGAGTCGATGGCGTGAACGCATCGTCGGCGGGGACGACGGGCGTCACGCCCTCGGCCAATAGCCGCAGCATGCCGCCTTCGACGTGGTCGATCTGGCTGAAGCCGATCTGGCGAAGAAAGTTCGTGACGGCCGTGGTGCGACTGCCGGTGCGGCACACCAACAGGACCGGGCTTTCGGGATCGACTTCGCCGAGCAAACGCTCGACGAAACCGCGGGCATCGTAGCCACCTTGCTCATCGAAGAACGTCAACAGCAAGGCACCGTCGATGACGCCGGTTTGGCGCCATTCGCCGGGCGTGCGAATGTCGACCACCGTAACGTTTTCGGTGCTCACGGCAGGACTGGTCGTGGCGACGAGAAGTGCCGAGGCCGCGAGTGCGAACTTGGCGCAGGTGGATGGGATCATCACGACTCCGTTGGCTGCGGTTTGGCAAAAACTATCACAGTTCCCGGCCTCGACCGAGGGCTGCCGGAGGGGCGTCACGGGATCGCGGAAAGGACGAGGAAGGCGCCGAAGATGACCAGATGCACCCCGCCCTGGAGGATCGTCGTGCGGCCCATGGCGAGCGAGAGCGTCGCCATGAACAGCGACAGGACGAGCAGCACCATATGCTCCGCCTCCAACCCCAGCGTGAGCGGTTGGTGCAGCGCCAACGACATGAGGGCCACCACCGGGATGGTGAGGCAGATGCTCGCAAGTGCCGAGCCGAGCGCCAGGTTGAGGCTGGTCTGCAGGCGGTTACCCCAGGCCGCGCGCACAGCCGCGGTTCCCTCCGGCAGCAGGACCGTCATGGCGATGGTCACGCCAACCAGCGCCGCCGGCAGACCGGCGCGCGCGACCGCATGCTCAACCGCCGGCGCCAGTGTTTCGGCCATGCCGATCACGGCCAGCAAGGCCAGGAGCAGCATGACCAGGGCGACCGTCATGGTCCACCATCCGCCCGTAACCGAAGCGTCGTGGCCGGCGCCTGCCGCAATGGCCGGATCTCCGTCGCGGAAGTGGTCCTGGTGGCGCACCATCTGCACGAACAGGAACAGGCCGTAGAGAGCGAGCGAGACCACGGCCACGAACAGCAACTGCGGCGGCGCGTACACCGGCCCCGGTACGGCCAGCGTGTAGTTGGGCAGCACCAGGGTGAGCACCACCACGGTGCCGAGCACCGCGAGCGCCCCGGTCGCACCGCGGGGCTGAAACTCCTGTTCACGAAAGCGCAGACCGCCGATCAGCAGACAGAGTCCGACGATGCCGTTGAGCACGATCATGATCGCGGCGAACACGGTGTCGCGGGCGATTTCGCTCGTACCCGGCGGGGCGTTGAGGAGAATCGAGACGATCAGGGCCACCTCGATCACCGTGACCGCCACCGCCAGGAGGATGGCGCCATAGGGGTCGCCCAGCCGGTGCGCGATCGTCTCGGCGTGGTGGACCGCGGCGAACACGGTGGCGAAGAGCAGGGCTGCCGCCGGCACGAGCAGCACCCCCCCGATCGCGATCATGGGCAGCAGCATGGCAGCCGCGATGGCGGCGAGTGTCAGCAGGGGCGCGAGCACCGTCCAAAGCGGCGCTGGCAGCGCCGCCCGGAGACGAGCCGGCGCCACGCTCAGTCGGCCGGCTGGAAGGGGAAGGGGGCGGCTGGCATGAAGGCCGCCGAGACTTCGCCCGAGAGGATGCGCGCCATGTCCACGCCAAGGTCGAGCTTCATCGAGGGCGCACCGTCGGCGAAGTCCAGGCGGTCGAGATCGACCCAGAATATGCTGGGCGAGATGACCGACTCGACGTGATAGCGGCGGTCCTTGTGGTCGGCGACCACGCGCCAGCGGGTCGTCGACAGGTTCGGCGCGTCGGCGACGACGATCCCCCACGGCACGGACGTCTGGCGGATGACGCTGAAGACCGACGCGGCGGCGATGCGCGGATCGTCGCTCTGCACCACGGCGTTGACGTAGAAATGCGCCCGCACGAAGCGATCGGAGGCGCGCACGGTGCCGGGCAGGAACTCGCGCGGGTTGACGTGCCGCCAGTACTCCAGGACGGCGAGCTGCCGGTCGAAGGTGGGCTCGTTGGTCATCACCTGATAGGCACGGTCGTGCCAGATCACCTTCTGGCCGCCGACGAATTCGACGATGGCGCTGTCGCCCGTCGCATCCGACAGCGAGACGTGCACCGTGGCGGCACGACCCGGCGGGCCGACCGGTACATCGCCGCCGGCGACGAGCACCGGGTTGGCGTGCAGATCGTCGACCGCTTCGGCGACGGTGGCGTAGCGGTCGAGCAGATATTGCGGAAAGACCGAGAGCGACACGCGCGGGGTCTGGCCGTCGTCCGCGGGATAGGTGGCCTCGACCTCCCACAGCAGGTTTACCACCAGCCCGGCCTCGTTCATGCCGTCGGCGGTGGCGATGTCGTAGCCGGAGACGATCAGGCTGCCGAAGCGAGCGGTCCATTCGGCCGACCGCGGACCGGCGGCGCCGTCCCGCGTCATGCCCCGGGGCAGCACCCAGAGGTTGCTCACCATCGGCAGCTTCCAGTCCATGCTCCGCCCGGTAAGGATGCGCCCCTCGGGGCCGAGATAGACCACACGGGTGCAGGCCTCCGCCGCAGCTCCAACGACGAGCGCCGCCGCGACGGTGGCGACGCCGAGAGCGCGCAACATCAGCCGAGGGCGCATCGCATCTTCCTAAGAGCTCCCGTAACCCGTGATCGCGTCCGGTTGCGGCCTAGGCACTTCGGAGGGAGCGCGCGTCACACCGCGCGGCTGTGCCGGTCGGCGCTGGCGTCGAGATAGGCGTCGAAACAGGCAGCGGCGAGGCGCAGGAACGACCAGTGATCGGGGGCGACCGTGTAGCGGTGGCCGTCTTGCTGGACCAGGCCGTCGGCGAGCAGCGGGCGCAGGCGCTCCGGGTCGGGCAAGAGATCCGCCGTGCGCATGGCGAAGGCTTCGGCGACCGCTTCCAGATCGAGCTGGCCGTCGCACATCAGCTTGTTGATGATGGTGCGCCGCGCGAGGTCATCCTTGGTCACGGGCCGGCCACGCGAGACCGGGAGCTCGCCCGCCAGCACGGCCTTGCGGTAGTCCCCCATATGGGCGTGGTTTTGGGCGTAGCCTTGCGGCAGCGAGCCGATGGCGGTGGTGCCGAGGCCGATCAGGGCGTCGGCCGGGTCGGTGGTGTAGCCCTGGAAGTTGCGACGCAGCGTGCCGGCGCGGAGCGCCTTCGCCATGGCGTCGTCGGGGTGCGCAAAGTGGTCGAGGCCGATGCGGACGTAGCCGGCATCGAGCATGACTTCGGCGATGGCATCGAAATGGTCGGCGCGCTCGGGGCCATCGGGCAGCCGGTCTTCGGGCAGGAGCTGCTGGTGCTTGCGCATTTGCGGCACGTGGGCGTAGCCGAAGACCGAGAGCCGGTCGGGCTGGAGGTCGAGCACGCGCTTGGCGTCGTCCTGGCAGCTGGCCTCGGTCTGGTAGGGCAGGCCGTAGAGCAGATCGAGGTTGAGGCCGGGGATGCCGGCGCGGCGGAGCATCAACGCGATGTCGCGGGTGACCTCGTAGGGCTGGATGCGGTTGATCGCTTCCTGGACGACCGGGTCGAGCGACTGCACGCCCAGGCTGGCGCGGTTGATCCCACCCTTGGCGAGGGTGTCGACAATGGTCTGGTCGGCCGTGCGCGGGTCGATCTCGATCGCGAGTTCGGCATCCGCTTCGAAGGGGAAGGCGGCCTTGACGGCGTCCAGGATGCGCTCCAGGCCCTCGGCGCCCACGGCCGACGGCGTGCCGCCGCCGAAGTGCAGGTGGCAGACCGGCGGCACCGCGCGCATGGCGGCGGTGGTGATCTCGATCTCGCGCAGGAGCAGGCCGATGAAGGCGTCCATACGGCCCTGGTTCTGCGTCACCGTGGTGGCGCAGCCGCAATACCAGCAAAGCTCCTTGCAGAACGGGACGTGCAGGTAGAGTGAAAGGCGCAAATCCGGCGACAGCTCACCCAGCCATTGGCGGTAGGTCGGCGCACTGAGGGCATGGAAATGCGGGGCTGTCGGATAGCTGGTGTAGCGGGGCACCTTCTGGTCCCCGTATTGCAGCGCCAGTCGCGAAGATGTCCGCATGCCCCCAGCCTTCTTCTGTCACACGTCGAGAGGAGACCACTTGGCACCCCACCGCGTCGAGGGCCTTGATGTCGGTCAATCGTCGAAGGGCTGGCTCTTCAACCAGTGCGGACAGCCGGCGGTGACGAGGACCACCTCGGTGGCAAGCGCGGCCACGCGTTGGTGCAGGCGGCCGGCTTCGTCGACGAAGCGGCGGGCGAGCGCATGCATCGGCACCACGCCCGAGCCGACCTCGTTGGAGACGAGGACCACTGGCCCCTGGCGGGCTTCGAGGCGCTGGGCAAGCGCGTCGGTGGCGGCCGTCACGTCGGCCTCCACACCCATCAGGTTCGAGAGCCAAAGGGTGAGGCAGTCGATCAAAAGGACGCGGTCGGGCCGGCTCCACTCGGCCACGACCTCGTCCAGGGCGAGCGGCTCTTCGACCAAAGCCCAGGCGGGTCCGCGGCGCGCCTGGTGGAGCTGGATGCGGGCGTCCATCTCGTCGTCTCTCGGCTCGGCGGTGGCGACGTAGATGGGGGCGAGGCGCGTGGCCAGGGTGCGGCGTTCGGCCCAAGCGCTCTTCCCCGAACGCTGGCCGCCGAGGGCGAGGACCAGGGGGGGCGGCGGCGGTTCGAGGCCCTGCAACATCCGAGGCGAGAGCATGCCGCTCAGCCGTGCGGCTCTGGGCTGCGCGCCTGGCGGACGAGGCCGATCAGCGCGTCCTTGGCCCCGCCGGCGTCGTGGACCGGAGCGGGGAAGGGCACCCTTGCCGTGTCGGCGCCGCGGCGGAGATCGAGGCCCCAGCCGTCGACGCCGGTGAGCCGCCAGCCTTGGCCGGGCTTTTTGGCGAGCACGTTGGCGTAGAGCTGCACGGCGTCCCTGTGGTTGTCGTTCATGTGCTCCAGGATCGAGGCTTCGGCATCGACCAGGGCGTAGCCCTTGGGCAAGGCCGGCAGGAACCCCGCCGCCTCCAGCCAATAGGCCTTGGCGAAGCCGCCGATCAGGTGCGCGCGTTCCACCCGCATGCGGTAGTAGGCGAAGTCGGCGAAGCCTTCGTAGGCGGCGGCTGCCGGGTGGCGGGCGAGGTAGCGGCGGCGGGCGGGTCCCTGCAATGCGGCGCTGGCGGGGGCGAGGTGGCCCATCAGGGTCAGCCGTTCGCCGGCCATGCGGTTGGCGATGCCTGCGGTCGCGTCCAAGAGCAAGGACGCGCGCGGGTCGTGGTCGAGGTTTTTGGTGTGGTCGGAGAGGCGCGAGAGAAGAAGGACGGGGGTGCCGTCGTGCTCGACCGCCATGGCGACCAAGGAGGCGTAGGGCCAGCCCTCCTGGTCGGCCGCGGCGGTGGCGAGGCTTGCCATCGGTACGCTGCGTAACAGGCGCTGGGCGATCGGGTTCGGGTCGGTCGGGCCGGCTTGGGGGAGGACGCGCTGTGCCATGGGCCAAGGGTGCGCCCGGCCGCCACCGCCGTCAATTGCGCGGGACGAAGCGCCAGAGGCCGGCTTCGACGTGCCGCTCCAGTTGGCCTCGAGTGACCAGGTAGTTCAGGTGCGCCAACGCTTCGCCGAGCGCGAAGCGGGTCTGGTGGAGGTCTTGGATGCGCGGGAACAGGGCGCGGAAGACGGCGGCGGCGGTGGCCCCATTGCCGACGGCCTCCAGCGTGCGCTGCAGCCGCTCCTCGTGGTGAGAAGCGAGCGCGTCGATGCGGCCGTGGACCTCCAAGAACGGCCAGTCGTGCGAGGGCAGGGCGCGGGTGCCCGGCGGGAGCGTCGCCTTCAGCTCTTGCAGGCTTTGGAGGAAGGCCGCCAGCGGGTCGGCGTCGGGGGCTTGCGGCCACACGGCCACGTTGGGGCTGATCCGCGGCAGCACTTGGTCGGCGGCAATGAACAACGCCTCCTCCGCGCACCAAAAGGTCGCCTGGTCGAGGGCGTGGCCGCCGCCGGTGATGACCTGCCAGCGCCGGCCGCCCATGGTGAGGATTTGGCCGTGGGCGATCGGCACGTGCGCTGTTGGCGGCGGGCTGACCCGCTTGGGGTAGACGTGGCCGTCCTCGCGCAGGGCGGCGATCGCCATCTCGTCGAGCCCGGCCAGGGTGTAGAAGGCGAGGGCTTGGTCGAGGGCGGCTTCGGGTGCCTCCGCGCAGAGCACACGGGCCATGAGCCATTCGGCCGTCGGCATCCACAAGCGGGCGCCCGTCCGGGCGTGGAGCCAGCCGGCGAGGCCCATGTGGTCGGGGTGGAAGTGGGTGACGACGATGCGGCGGATCGGCTGGCGGGTCAGCGGACCGGCCAGGAGTTCCTCCCAAATCGCCCGGCAGGTGGCATTGGCGAAGCCCGTGTCGATCACGGTCCAGCCCGCTTCTTCCTCCAACAACCAGAGGTTCACGTGGTCGAGAGCGAAGGGCAGTGGGAAGCGCAACCAGAAGAGCCCCGGTGCTACCGCCACGGGCGTTGCCGGCGGCGGCGTCTCCGGCCCGAAGCGCGGTGCAGGCTCGAGTCTCAATCTAGCTCCTTCCCATGCAATGGCAGCGGCAACGCCGCTGCCCGGGGGGTTCCAAGGGGGCCAAAAGCCCCCTTGGCTCTACCTCTCTCTGGGGGGCCAAAAGCCCCCTTGGCTCTACCTCTCTTTGGGGGGCCAAAAGCCCCCTGGGCCCTACCTTTCACCTCGAAACTCCACCAAGCAGCCGATCCGTTGGTCGAGGTCGATGCCGAGCGAGCCGTCAGGGCGAGTGCTGAAGGGCTTCGCGTTGGCGGTGAGGGTGCGGGCGGTGCGGGCGAGGTCGCCGACGTGGAAGCCGAGGGCGACGATGGCGGGGTTGGTGTCGGGGCTGGCGGCGCCGCTGTGCAGGAGGTCGAGGTCGTCGGGTTCGAGCAGGACGACGGCGACGTGGCCGAGGCGGACGGTGAGGATGCGGTCGGTCCAGGTGAGGGCGGCGGTGCCGAACAGCTTGTCGAGGGCGGTGGCGCAGGCGGCGGGATCGGCGACGACGACGGTGACGGTGGCGAGGCGGGTGGCGGTATTGGGGTGGCGGAGCCAATCCGGCTGGCGGAGGGATTCGGGCGTGAGGTGGGCGGCGGCGAGGATGGGGAGGCCCGCGATCTCGTGGGGCGTGGGCGACACTTCCAGGCTGGTAATGGTGTCCGGCTGGCCGTCGAGGGTGCGTTCGCTGGCGGTTTTGGGGGTGGTGAAGAGGCCGGAGCGGCGCCAGGCGCTGGCCGTGGCTCCGGCGTTGCGGGTGCCGACGGCGAGGGCTGCAAGGTTGGGCTCGGCTTCACTCGACGGGGCGGCTTGGACCAGTTCGATGTGGTCGTGGGTGAACATCAGGCTTTGGGAGGGGGTACCTTGGTCGTCCTCGCGCTCGGCGGTGACGGTAAAGCCCAGTTCACGGCAGGCCGAAGCAGCGGCGGCGAGGCTCGGCACGGCCAGGCGGACGTGGTCGAGACCGGTCAGCATCCGATCCAAGGTTGCGGTTCCCCTTTGGCTGGCCCAGGCTAGCGATGTGCGGTGCGGGTCGGCTCTGGCTCGCGTTCGAGATTGGCACGGGATCTTTGGGGATGTCGATTGGGTTGCTTTGCGCGATTCCGCCCGAGTGGCGGCACTTGCACGATGCGATGGCGGGCGTGGTGGAGGAACGGGTCGGACCCTTCGCCTTTGCCCGCGGGCGCTTGGATGCACACGACGTCGTGCTGGTGCAGGCCGGGATCGGCAAGGTGAACACGGCCATGGTGGCCACCTTGCTGAAGCAGCGCTTCAGCGCCGAGATCGTGTTGTTTTCGGGCGTAGCCGGTGGGCTTGACCCAGCACTGTCGATCGGCGACGTGGTCGTGGGTACCCGGACCTTCCAGCACGATGCGGGCGTGATGCAGGACGGCCGGTTCGAGGCCTATCAGGCGGGACACGTCCGCTTCTTCAACCCGACCGACCGCTGGGGCTACGAAGCCTCGCCGGCCTTGGTGGCGAAGGCGAAGGCAGTCCTCGACGGGCTGGAACTGCCGCCCTTGAGCCGGGCCGCCGGGGGGGGGGGGCAGCACCCAAGATCGTGTTCGGTACCGTCGCCAGCGGTGATCAGTACGTGCATTGCGAGACGACGCGGGTGCGGCTCTACGAGGACTTCGACGCGCAGGCGGTGGAAATGGAGGGCGGGGCCTTGGGCCAAGCGGGGGAGGCCTTGGGCTTCGATTGGCTCGACATCCGGGCCTTGAGCGACCTTGCGGGTACCAGCTCGGCGATCGACTTCACCGCCTTCGTCGACGAGGTGGCAGCGAGTTCCGCCTTGATCCTCCGCCGCCTGTTGCCGGCGCTGTAGCGGGCACGGGGCCGGTTTACGATGCACGCGCTTGCTGGCTTCGCTGCTTTCGAATTGGGCTTCTTGCGGCCCGCCGAGGACGCGCTCTGGCAGGCGGTGCGCGGCGAGTTGGCGGCGCGGGGGTTCCAGCACTTGCCGGCGAAGCTGACCCGGCCGATCGACGAGCGGCGGCTTTGGACGCATCCGGCCCTCCTTTTGGGTCAGATCGATGCCTACCGGTTCGCCCAAGTGTTTCCGCACTGCCTGGCCGCGGTGGCCGCACCGCACTACGATGCGCCGGGTTGCACCGGCCCCTATTACCGGGCCTTCGTCGTCGTCCGTGAGGAGGATCAGGCGACGGCCTGGACCGCCCTGGAGCAGCGCATAGCCGCGGTCGAGGGGCTGGATCGCCTTGGCAGCTGGCGGCTGTTCAAGGCTTGGGTGGCGGCCTCGGCCGATCCGGCGGCCTTTTTCGGCCGGGTCATGATCAGCGGCGGGCCGGTCGAGAGCCTCGTCTTGGTGCGCTCCAAGGCCGCCGACTACGCACTCGTCGATTGCGTGTCGTGGGCGATGGTGCGCGAGCACCAGCCGGCGGTGGCCAAGGGGCTGCGGGTCGTGGCCGAGACCGATCCGGGGCTCGCACCACCGTTCGTCGCCTCGCCAATGCGCGATTGCGACGAGCGCCGGCAAATCTACGCGGCACTCGCCGCGGCGATCGCCGATCCGGAGAACGCTGCCGTCGTCGCGAAGTTGCGCCTGAAGACGGTTCAGCCAGCCGAGACCCTCGCCTACGATGCGGAGCCGCGGCCGGTCGAGAGCACCATCACGCTGCTTTCGGCGGCGCGAACTCAACGAGAAACCTGAGCATCACTTCGGCACCGACGAGGATGTCACCGTCGGCGACGAACTCGGCCGGATTGTGGCTGATGCCGTCCTTACAGCGCACGAAAATCATGCCCACGGGCCCGACCGCCTGCATGGCGAGGGCGTCGTGGCCCGCACCACTAAAGAGTTCGCGCACCGGATGGCCCAAGGCTGCGATGGCCCGGGCCAAGCCGTGGCGGATCGCCTCGTCCATCACGCAACCGGCCGAATCGTAGAGCTGCTGGTGCTCCAGGACCAGACCCCGCTGGACGGCGATGGCGCTTAGGCGGTCGAGCACCCGGGCGCGCGCGTCGTCGTGGCCAATCTTGCTGGGTGCCCGGAGATCCAGGCTGAACGCGGCTTCGCCCGGAATGACGTTGATCGCGCCCGGCGAGACCTGGATCTGGCCGATGGTGGCGACAACGCTTTCGGCCGTCTGTGCGACCTGCTCGCAGGCGAGCACCATTTCGGCAGCACCGGCCAATGCGTCCTGGCGCTTTGCCATCGGCACCGTGCCGGCATGGCCGGCCATCCCCTTGACGGTGAAGCGGTGTCGGGTGCCGGTGGCGATGGCGGTGACGACGCCGACGGGCAGACCTTCGCTCTCGAGGACGGGCCCCTGCTCCAGGTGCGCCTCGACATAGGCTAGCACCGAACCCTTGCCGTAGGCACAACTCGCGACGGCGTCCGGGTCGAAACCGACAGCACGCATGGCATCGGCCATGACGATCCCGGCCTGGTCCTGCCAAGCGAGCACTTCGGCACGGAAGATGCCGGCAGCGGCGCGGCTGCCCAGCAGCGAAGTGGCGAAGCGGGTGCCCTCCTCGTCGGCGAAGGCGACGACGTCGACGTGGAACGGCAGGCGCTTGCCGGCGGCGGCCAGGGCTTCGATGCAGGCGATGCCGATCAGGACACCCATTGCCCCGTCATAGCGCCCGCCCTGGCGCACGGTGTCATGGTGCGAGCCGAGGACCAGGACCTTGGGATCGTTGCCGGCGACGGGATCGGCGGCCCAGCGGCCGAACAGATTGCCGATGGCGTCGACGCGCGTCGTCATCCCCGCTTCGTCCATCCACTGGCGGAGCAAGGCCAAGGCTTGGACGTGCTCCGCGGTGGCGAACACGCGGGTGACGCCGGGGCCGCCCTCGCTGATTTGGGCCAGTTCGTCGTGGCGGGCGAGCAGGCGGTGGGCCACGTCGTCAGGAAGGGAAAGGTCGTGCATGACAGGTTCAGACCAGACCGAAGGGCAAGGGCTTGCCGGTGAAGAAGGCGTCCAGATTGTCGAGGCAGCAAAAGCCCATGGCGTTGCGCGTGTCGACCGTGGCGCTGCCGATGTGGGGCAGGGCGTAGATGTTCTCGTAGCGGACAAGCTTGGGGTCGACGTTGGGTTCGTTGTCGAAAACGTCGAGCCCGGCGGCGAACAGATGGCCGCTGTCCAACGCCGCCATCAGCGCGGCTTCATCGACCAAAGCCCCGCGAGCGGTGTTCACCAGGATGGAGCCGGGCCGCATTTTGGCCAGAAAGGCCGCGTCGACCATGCGCATGGTCTCTGGCGTTGCCGGGCAGCTCAAGGAGACGATGTCGACCGCGGGCAGGAGCGTTTCGAGGTTGGCATGAAAAGTCGCACCCTCATCCTCACCGGCGCCCAGCGGGCGGCGATTGTGGTAGTGGACCTCGATGCCGAAGCCTTTGGCGCGGCGGGCGGTGGCACGGCCGATGCGGCCCATGCCGACGATACCAAGCTTCTTGCCAGCGAGTTCCATGCCCACCAATTGCGTCGTGTGCCAACCCTTCCAGCGGCCTTCGCGTAGCATCGATTGGGCTTCCCAGCCGCGGCGCGCCGCCCCCAGGAGGCACAGCATGGCGATGTCGGCGACGGCCTCGGTCAGGACCTCGGGCGTATTGCCCACGCGCACGCCGCGCGCCTTGGCGGCGTCGAGGTCGATGTGCTCGAAGCCGACGGAAAAGGTAGTGACGATTTTGACGCGCTCGGGAAGAGAAGCGAACCTTGCTTCGTCCCATGAGGTGGAAGACGCGGTGATCACCCCGTCAGCATCGGCGAGACCGGCCTTCAGTTCGGCGTCGCTGAGCGGATGATCGTCTTCGTTCAACCGCGCATCGTAGGTTTCGACCAGGCGCTCGGTGACGGCCGGTGGCAGTCGGCGCGTCACGAAGATGGTAGGTCGTTGGTCGGCCATCGTTGCTTCCCTGAGGACCCGCGCATGCGGGGTGATACGTTGTTCGCGTCAACCAGCCCCGAGGCGTAGTGCGCGCACTCGCGACCGGTGGCACTAGAGGAGCCGCACGCTCTTGGTCAACCTTTCCCGCACCTTCGGCCTCGCTATGCCGGTCGTTCTCCTCATTGGGAGCGGGCCTGCCGCGGCGCAGCTGACGCCGCACCGGGCGCTCTACCAGTTGAGCCTCGCTGAAGCCGGCGGTGGGCTGGCGCAGGCCAGCGGCGCGTTCGCCATCGAGTGGCGGGCTGGCTGCGAGGGCTATACCACCCAGCAGCGGCTCTGGTTCCAGGGTGCGACCGACGACGGCGGGCTGTTCGATAGCGACGTGCGCTTTTCCAGCTGGGAATCGGCCGATCGCACCACGCTGCGCTTCACCATGCGCAGCTTCGCCCAAGGCGAGGTGGTGGAGGAGTTCCGGGGCACCGCGACGGTGCCGGGGGATGGCATGCCGGGCGTGGCGGTCTACGTGCTCCCCGAAGCCGGGGAGATGGTGCTACCCCCTTCGACCATCTTTCCGACCGAACATTTGCGCCAGCTTTTGGCGACGGCCAAGGCCGGCGGGCAGGTCGTGAGCCACGACGTGTTCGACGGTTCAGGCCATGCCCTGGACGCGCTGGCGGCGGTGACGGCGATAATCGGCCAGCCCAGCTTCCCCCTGGAGGACGAGGACGAGGGCGAGCTGGAATCGTGGCGGGTCGCCTTGGCCTATCACGACCCGAGCGATTTCGATGCCGGCGTACCAGTCTTCGAGCTGCGTTTCGTTTTGACCGAGAAGGGTCTGATGCACGACGTGCATCTCGACTACGGCGATTTCGCCCTCAAGGCCAAGCTCGACCAGATGGCTTGGCTGCCTTGGCCCGAGTGCCCTTGACCTCCGAGCCGCGGCTCAGCGGGTGGTGATTTTGAGTTCGATGCGGCGATTGCGCCGATAGGCCTCTTCGGTGTCGGCCGGATCGAGCGGCTGGTATTCGGCAAAGCCGGCGGCGGCCAGGCGCTCCGGCGGGATACCGCGGCTTTGCAGATACTGCGCCACCGAGATCGCCCGCGCCGCCGAAAGCTCCCAGTTCGAGGGAAAGCGGGCGGTGGCGATGGGCGTTCGGTCCGTGTGACCATCGACCTGGAGAATCCAGGGCACGTCTTGCGGCAGTGCCGCCGAAAGCTCGGTCAGCGCGTCGGCGAGGCTGGAGAGATCGGCGCGCGCTTCGGCCCCCAAGGTGGCAGCCCCAGGCGCGAACAGCACCTCCGATTGGAACACGAAGCGGTCACCCTCGATCCGCACCTCCTCACGCTCGCCGAGCACCTGGCGCAGCCGACCGAAGAACTCGCTGCGGAACTGCAAAAGCTCGTCGACCTGGCTTGCCAGCGCTGCCGTAAGGCGGGTGTCGAGGTCGTCGAGCCTGACGTCCTGCGCCTCGATCACGGCCTCGCGTTCGGCGAGCAGGGTTTCGAGCCGGGCGAGGGCACCCCGCGTTTCGATCAGGTTGGCGGTGAGGATGTGCACCTCTTCGATCGCGTCGCGGGCACGGGCGAGTTCCCGGTCGAGGTCGGCCTGGACCAGGAGCGTGCGTTCTTCGGCGGTGGCGAGCTGGTCGACGAGGGCGAGGTTCTGGTCACGCAAGCTGCCGAGTTCCGCCAGGAGGTCCTCGCGCGCGGCGACGACACCGGCAACCTCGGCTTCGAGGCGATCACGGAGTGCCGTCAGTGCTGCCACGTCCTGGCGCAGTCGGACGAGGTCGTCGAGCTGGGCTTCGATGGTGGCCTGATCGGCGGTGATACGGGCCTCGGCTTCCCGCAGGGCCTGGACGATCAAGGCCCGTTCGCGCGCCAACGTTGCGGCATCGGCGCGCACGTCGGCGAGCGTGCGCTCGAGGGCCAGGTTGTCACGCGTCAGCCGTTGCAGCCGGCCAGCCAAGTCGTCGCGTTCGCCACGAAGTGCTGCGACATCGGCCTCGGCCGCATCGCGCTCGGCGCGGACCAGCCCGAGGTCGGCGCCGAGCCGCGCGAGCGTGCGGCGGAGATCGTCGAGCCGCAGCCGCTCGTCCTCCAATTCGCCTTCGGTTGCCATCAGCTGGCGCTCGACCGCCTGCAGCCGCTCATCGCGGCCGGCCAGAAGCTGGCTGAGAAAAAACTGGGCGACGACGAACACGGAGAGGAGGAAGATGAAGACCATCAGCAGCGTCGACAGGGCGTCGACGAAGCCAGGCCAAATCTCGCTCTGGAGGCGGGTGTCACGGCGATGGCGGGCCATCGACCGTCTCCTTTAGTGACCGGGGTCGGGCTCGCCCGAGGCGAGGGCGATGGTGCGGGTAACGAGGCGGATCTCGCGGCGCAGGCTTTCCACCGCCTCGGCTCGGCCGCGGGTGGCCTCGTCGACCAACCGCTGCATCGAGGCGTCGAGATTGGCGAGATGCGCCCGGCTCGCTGCATCGAGTACGATGCCCTCGCTGCCTTGGCGCTTCAACACGCTTTCCATGTGCGCCACGCAGGCGACGAAGCGATCGAGCTGGGCGCGCTCGGCGGTGAGCTGTTGCGTCAGGCGCTCCAGATGGTCGCCCAACCGGATGACGGCGGCTTCGGTGGAGCGCCGCGTGGCCTCGCTTTCGCCCAGAATGCGCACGAGTTCTTCCTGGCTTTCGGCCGAACGCTCCAACAGGGCCTGGACGTAGGTCGGCATGGCGCGGCCGGCATCGCCGCCATCGAGGGCGAGCGGCCCGCCGCTGAGCCGCGTGAGGCTGGAGAGCCATTCCTCCAGGTCGTCGAAGAATTCGTTCTGCGCCCGGTTGGCCTGGAGGTCCAAAAAGCCCAGGACCAAGGAGCCAGCGAGGCCGAACAAGGACGAACTGAAGGCGATGCCCATGCCAGAAAGGGGTGCGGCGAGCCCGTCCTGCAGTTCGCTGAAGGTCGCAACCGTGTCGACCGAGACCGAAAGCCCGGCGATGACCTCGGCCACCGCACTGATGGTCAAGAGCAAGCCCCAAAAGGTGCCGAGCAGGCCCAAGAAGATCAAAAGGCCGGTGAGGTAGCGGGCATTGTCGCGCTGCTCGTCGAGGCGCGATTGCACGCTGTCCAGAAGATAGCGCACCGAGACGGTGGTGAGCGTACTCCTGCCGCGCCGTTCCTGCTCGGTTAGGAGCGTCGCCAAGGGGGCAAGCAGCCGCGGCTGCTCGGCGGTCGAAAAGCCGGGCGCGTTGGTGCGAAACGCCTCGATCCAGCGCAGTTCGGCCCGCAGCCGCCAGATGCGGCCGATGGCATAGGCGACGCCGATCAGGAAGACGAAGCCGATCGTTCCGTTCAACCAGGGATTGTAGAGGAACGTCGTCCAGAGCACGTCGGCGAGCAGCGCCACCACCGCTGCGGTGGCCAAAAGCGCCAACAGAATGATGTTGATGAAATATTGCGGTCGCATCATCGCCGACGATCCCAGCCGACAGGCCGCCCACTGCGGCAGGCTCGCTTCGACGATAAGTCGAAATGATGACGCGCTACAAGAGGATGGCAGCCAAACGCGTTGGAATCTCGCCCTTTAGAGGGTTTTCGGAAAGACTTGACCAGCCCGCACCGCCGCCCGGGCGATCATGGAATCGTAAACTTGTGGGCGGCCGGGCGGGGTTGCGGGATGAGCGAAGCTCAACCTAACCGTAAAAACGCGCTAGCCGGCGACGAGCGCATGGAAGCGCGGATAGATTTGCGGGTTGGCGGCAAGCAGGGTGCCGCCGTCCATGAGCTCGCCGCCTTCGAGCGTGCCGAGCTGCCCGCCGGCCTCGCGCACCAGGACGATGCCGGCGGCCACGTCCCAGGGCTTCAGCCCATATTCCCAAAAGCCGTCGAGCCGCCCGGCCGCGACATAGGCGAGGTCCAAGGACGCCGCACCGAAGCGCCGCACGCCCGCGACCTGGCCACTCACCCGGTCGAGCTGCGCCATGAACCCCCGCTCCCGCGCCGCCCAGTCCAACACCGGCAGGCCACAGGCCACCATCGACCGCTCCAGTTCCTTGCGCGCCGAAACGCGCAGGCGGCGGTCGTTCATATAGGCCCCCTGGCCCTTCTCGGCGGTGAAGACCTCCTGCTTGATCGGGTCGAACACGAGCCCGGCCACCAACTCACCCTGGGTCTCCAGCGCGATCGAAATGGCGAAATGCGGCAGCCCATGCAGAAAATTCGAGGTCCCGTCCAACGGATCGATGATCCAGCGCGACGTCGCTTCCTTACCGTCCGCACCGCCCTCCTCGGCCAAAAAGCCGAAGCCCGGCCGGGCCCGTCGCAACTCGTCCACGATCAGCTTTTCGGCCCGCCGATCCGCCGCACTGACGAAATCCCCCGGCCCCTTGATCGACACCTGCAACTGCTCGACCTCGCCGAAATCGCGCGCCAACGACCGCGCGGCCTTTTGGGCCGCCTGCACCATGATCTGCAGGTTGGGGGAACGGCGCATGGGCAGGGACTCCGGTGGAG
>RECO01000105.1 GCA_007694015.1 Geminicoccaceae bacterium | reverse complement strand
GCATCATCACCATCAACCCCTTCGTTCTTCTCTCGCTGCGGCATCTCGGAAGCATCCATCCTCGGTCGTCCTTCGACAAATGGATGTCCAAGGAAACAGGGGCCAGCTCAGCCCGTGCGCTACCTAACCGGGAAACGCTCTAGTGCAGCGGCGCAGTCGGACTAATCACGTCCGACTGCGCCAAAGCTGCACGATTCCATGGAGTTAGTGCATCAACGGCGCATCCGGAGCGGAACGCTCCGAATGCGCCTGTGCACTAGCCTAAACGCGCCGCACGTCTGCTCATGCCGACAACAACAAAGCGCGCCAGATCTTGTCAACGTCCTGTGCGCGCTGACGTTGGCGACGACGTTCTCCACTGGCCACGTGATCCTGCGCGGCGCCTTACTGCCCGCAACCGCCCATGGCAACGTCTGGTCCCCGTCGGCAACGCGCTTGCGGTGAGCCCGGCCCCTACGCCTCCTTCGGAGCGGCTGCGCGCCTCAGAACCCGCCACTTTCGAAACCATTGCCCCAGGCGACCGCTTCGCCGCTGTCCCCCGACGGATCTAGGATTTCAGCCCTCTTCATGCTACCCTGACACCCGGTCTTTGGACATCGTCGATCCCGCAGCCGCCGCCCCGGCTCCGCCTTGGGCCAGCCAAAAAAAAACGATTCTACAAAACGAACTGTCCCACCCCACTTTCGTTCGCTAACAGTTGGTTGGCTTGGGGATAACGGATATTATGACAAATCGAGATGTGACGTTGCAGGGACCGAGACCGGCCCGTCATCGCCCCACACCAGCGGCAGCGCCCGCCTCGTACTTCCCGATCCCAAGGCGGATCGGGTTCCGCGACGGCTCGTGCCGCGACCGCGCGGTCGGCCATTCGTGCAGAGCGTCCGAGGCCGCGTGGCCTCACACGTTCAACAAGAGGTGCTCGCGTTCCCAGCTGGAGATGACGGTCTGATAGGCCTCGTGCTCGGCCTCGCGGACGGCGAGCAGCACGTCGACGAAGCGCTCGCCGAGGATCTCCTTCAGCGGGCGGCAGGCGTTCAGCTTGGCGAGGCCTTCGGGCATTTGGCGGGGCAGGGTTTGGGCGCGGCGGTAGGCGCTGCCTTCGAGCGCGTCGGTCGGCTCCAGATCGTCGACCATGCCGAGATAGCCGCAAGCCAAGGACGCGGCGATGGCGAGATAGGGGTTCACATCGGCGCCGGCAACGCGGTTTTCCACCCGGCGGTTGGCCGGCGCACTCTCCGGCACGCGCAGGCCGACGGTGCGGTTTTCCCAGCCCCAATGGGTGTTGATGGGAGCGTCCGAATAGCGGCGCAGGCGGCGGTAGGAGTTCACCGTGGGCGCCATCAGCGGCATCGCCGCCGGCAGGTAGCGTTGCAGGCCGGCGATGTGAGAGCGGAACAGCCGTGAATAGGTGCTTTCCTCGCCGGCGAAGAGGTTTTCGCCGGTCTCGAGCGCATAAAGGCTCTGGTGGAGATGCATCGACGAGCCCGGCTCGCGCTCCATCGGCTTCGCCATGAACGTCGCATAGATGCCGTGCTTCAAGGCGGCTTGGCGAAGGGTGCGCTTGAACAGGAACACCTGGTCGGCGAGTTCCAGAGGATCGCCGTGGTTGAAGTTGATCTCCATCTGCGCCACCCCGCTCTCGTGGGTCAGCGTGTCGATGTCGATCGCCTGCGCCTCGCACCAGTCGTAGACGTCCTCGAACACGGGGTCGAACTCGTTGGTGGCCTCGATCCCATAGGCTTGACGGCCGGTTTCGGCGCGCTTGGAACGGCCGATCGGCGGCTGCAGCGGGTAGTCCGGGTCCTCGTTGATCTGGGTGAGGTAGAATTCGAGTTCGGGGGCGACCACCGGGCGCCAGCCGCGCGCCGCGTACAGCGCGAGCACCCGCTTCAACACCTGCCGCGCGGCGATCTCGTTGGCTTCGCCCTGATGGTCGGTACAGTCGCAGATCACCTGCGCCGTGGCCTCGGCATACCACGGCACGAGGCGGATGGTCGCCGGGTCCGGCACCATGCGAATATCGCGCACGACCGGGTCGACCACCGACCACACGGTTTCGGGATAGTCCCCGGTGACGGTCTGCACCAAGACGCTCTCCGGCAGGCGCAAAGAGCCGTCGCCCTTGCCGCGGAGGAACTTTTCGGCGGGCAGGATTTTGCCGCGGGCAATGCCGGAAATGTCGGAGACCAAACACTCGATCTCGGTGACGCGGCGCTCTCGGATCCAGCTCTCAACCGACAAGGGTCACCTGACGGGCTCGGGCGCGCACGCTGCAGGCCTCGCCGAAGGCACGAAACAGCAAGGTCGAGGCGCGGTTGGTGAGCGGCTTGAACTCGGGATGCCACTGCACGCCGAGCGCAAAGGTGGCGGCGTCGGCGACCCGGGCCGCCTCGATGGTCCCATCCTCGGCCACCGCCTCGACGACCAGCCCCTGGGCCAGACGGTCGAGGCCCTGTCCGTGCAAGGAGTTCACGTGGAGGGTCTCGGCCTGCAGCAAGGTCGCCATGTAACCGCCGGCGGTCAGCCGCACCGGATGGCGGTCGCCATAGCGCTCGACCGGCGTCTTGGTCTTGTCGGAGCGGTGATCGAAGCGGCCATCCACCACGTGCAGCTCCTGGTGCAGGCTGCCGCCGAGGGCAACGTTCAGCTCCTGAATGCCGCGGCACACGGCGAACAGCGGGACGCCCTGCGCGAGCGCACGGCGGATCAGCGCCAAGGTGGTGACGTCGCGCTCGGGGTCCTTCAGGTTGTTCAGGGGCTCGGGGCCGCCCGCATAGTGGTGCGGCTCGACGTTGGATGGGCTGCCGGTGAGGAACAGCCCGTCGAGTTGGGCGAGCACCGCGTCCACGTCCAGACGCGGTCCAAGCGCAGGGATGAGGAAAGGCACGGCCCCGGCGGCATCGGTGATGGCCGTGATGTACTTCTCGCCGACGCTATGGGTCGGCCAGGCGCCGTCCATTTTTCGGCAACAGGAAATGCCCACCACGGGAACGCGCGGCGGGGGCGGCGATCGGTCGAAGCTGTGCAGGTCCATGCAGTGGTAGGAGCGCTAGGCAGCCGTTCTGTCAAGGCACGGGAGTGAGGTTCAGAGCCATGCGGGCGGCGGGTCGCTGCCAGACCGCCGCCCGCCGGTCACCCGTGTCGAGCGGGCCTCAGGCTGCCTCGCCCTTGGCGTCGATGACCGTCGCGGTCGCGGCACCGTTGCCGTTACCGGCGCCGATCGCGACCTTGCGCGGCTGCATCGCCTCCGGCACCTCGCGGACCATCAAGATGGTCAGCATGCCGTGGTCGAGCCGAGCGCCGCGCACGTGCACGTGGTCGGCGAGCTGGAACTTGTGTTCGAAGGCCCGCTGGGCGATGCCGCGATGCAGATATTCGAGCTTGTCGTCATCGCGCTTTTGCGCCTGACCGCGCACCACCAGCATGTTCTGGTGCTGGGTGATGTCGAGATCGGCCTCGCCGAAGCCGGCCACGGCAATCTCGATGCGGTACTGATCGGCTGCCGTCTTGACGATGTTGTAGGGCGGATACGAGGTCTGAGCGTTCTCGCGGAACGCGGTGTCGAGCAGCTTGTCCAAGGCGTCGAAGCCGACGCTGGAACGGAACAAGGGGCTCAAGTCCATGGCACGCATGTGCGGTTCTCCATCTGAGCAACCAACAGGGGTGGACCCGAAGCGGCATCCACGAAGCTCAGGTAGGAAGCCCTCCAGACCGGTTCAAGCGGCGCGCCCGGCCAGCACGAAGCCGTCTTCTCGGCTGAGACGACGGTAGCGCCACGCCAGCCAAAGGGCACGCGTGGCCAAGAAACCGAGCATCGCCAGCCAGAGGCCGTGATTGGCGAACACGGCCGCCAAGGGGAAGGCGAGGCCGAAGAACACCGTGGTGGCGAGGATGCTGCCATTGCGCAATTCGCGCGTCTGGGTCGCACCCGAGAACAAGCCGTCGAACAGATAGGCCCAGGCGCCGACCAAGGGCACGCACCAGACGTAGGGCAAAAAGAGGCGGGCCGCCGCGCGCACCTCGTCGATGCCGGTCAGCACCGCGACCATCAACGTCCCGCCGCCGGCGAACACGAGGGCAATCAGCATGGCAAAGCCGGCCGACCAGAAAGCACCCGCCCGAAAGGCCTCGTCGAGTTCGGCCTGCGAACCGCGGCCGACCGCCCGGCCGGCCAAGGCTTCGGTCGCGAAGGCGAAGCCGTCGAGTGCGTAGGCCTGCAGCAGGATCAGGTTCAAGAGGATGGCATTGGCCGCCAACAGGACTTCGCCTTGGCGCGCACTCATGGCAGCGAAGCCCAAGAACACGGCTTCGAGAAAGAGCGTGCGCACGACCAGATCGCCGTTGACGCGGAAAAGACGGCGAAAACGCTCGGCGGAGCCAAGGACGACGCGGTCGAAGGTGCCCGGCAGACGCTGCCAACGCCGGGCGGCGAGGGCGCAACCGAGGGCCAGCCCGGCATATTCGGCGATCACGGTCGCCATCGCCACGCCGGCCACGCCCCAACCGAAGCCGAAGACGAACACCACGCTCAAGATCGCGTTCAACGCGTTGGCCGTGACCAGGAGCACGAATTGGCTCTTGGTGTCGTGATTGCCCAAAAGCCAACCCAAGAGCACGAAGGTCGCAAGGGCGGCCGGCGCGCTGACGATCCGCCAGCCGACATAAACGGCGAATTCGCCTGCCACCGCGTCGGTTGGCTGGAACACCCAAAGCGCGAGGCGGACGATCGGTTCGCGGCACGCGATCAACCCGACCCCCAGCGCCAGGGCGAGGCCCAGGGGGCGGATCAGGCAGGCCCGCGCCTCGACACCATCGCCGGCACCGACGGCCTGTGCCGTGAGCCCGGTCGTGCCCATGCGCACCGAGGCGAACACCAGGTAGAGCGTCGCAAAGGTTGCAGCCCCCAAGGCCACCGCCCCCAGATGATGCGGGTCGGGCAGGTGGCCGACGACGGCCGTGTCGACCATACCCAAAAGCGGCACGGTGCAATTGGCGAGGATCAGCGGCCAGGCGAGCCGCCACAGCTCGACGCGGCGAGGATCGAGCAGGCGCATCCGCTGCCCCGGAGAGACGATTGGACGCGTCTCCTATGCGCGAAGTCGTACGCCCGCAAGGGGCGGGGTCGCTTGAGCCGCGCCCGCCGGCGCCCCATAATCCGACCATGCGCCAACGCCGTGACGAACGCCGCACCGACCTGGACCCGCCACCGCTGCATCGGGCATCGGTGCGCGCGTGCGCATGGCCGGGTTGCACGGCCGAGGGGGAATTTCGCGCACCGCTCTCGCGTGACGACCTGCGGAGCTATCAGTGGCTCTGCCTGGAGCACATCCGGGAGTTCAACCGGGGTTGGGACTACTTTCGCGGCATGAGCATGGCCGACATCGAACGGCATCGCCGCGACGACGTGACCTGGCACCGCCCGACCTGGCGCAACGGCGCGCCGACGCAGTCGTTCAGCTTCACCCTGCACGACCCGTTGGGCGTGCTCGGCGAGCAGGAGCCGGAACCCTCGCCGCCGCCGCGACGGCTCGCCAGCAAGACCGAAACCATGCTGCGGCGGCTGGGGCTCGATCAACGTGCCGAGCTCGCCGACATCAAACGCAGCTACAAAATCCTGGCGAAGCGCCACCACCCCGACCTGCACGGCGGCGACCGGCAGGCGGAGGAGCGGTTGAAGTTGATCAACGAGGCGTATACGTACCTGATGCACTGTGGGGCCTTCGCTTGAGCGAGGCCCTCCCCTTGGACCAGCCGCTCCGGAGAGACACCTTGGCCGCCAAGGCTGTTGCGCCCGCCACGGGCGAGATCGATTTGCTGCCTGAGAGCCCCGACATCCGCATCTCCGTTCGGCAGACCTTCGGGATCGACAGTGACCTGGAGGTTGGCGGGTTCTCCAAGGCGACGCCCTACGTACCGCCAGCGGACGAGGCCTACCAGTTCGACCGCGACACCACCTTGGCGATCCTGGCCGGCTTTCAATACAACCGCCGGGTCATGATCCAGGGCTATCACGGCACCGGCAAGTCGACCCACATCGAGCAGGTCGCCGCACGCCTCAACTGGCCCTGCATCCGCGTCAACCTCGACAGCCACATCAGCCGCATCGACCTGATCGGCAAGGATGCGATCGTGCTGCGGGAAGGCAAGCAGGTCACCGAATACCAGGAGGGGATCCTCCCCTGGGCGTTCCAGCATCCGGTGGCCCTGGTGTTCGACGAGTACGACGCGGGCCGCCCCGACGTCATGTTCGTCATCCAGCGCGTGCTCGAGGCCGAGGGCCGGATGACGTTGTTGGACCAGAACAAGGTGCTGACGCCGCACAAGTCGTTCCGCCTGTTCGCCACGGCGAACACCGTCGGTCTCGGCGACACCTCGGGGCTCTATCACGGCACGCAGCAGATCAATCAGGGCCAGATGGACCGCTGGAACATCGTCGCCCAGCTCAACTATCTGAGCCATCAGGCCGAGTGCCAGATCGTCACCGCCAAGCTGCCGCACTGGGACACGGACGCCGGCCGCAAGACCGTGGCGCAGATGGTGGCCTTGGCCGACCTCACCCGTTCGGGCTTCATCGCCGGCGACATCTCCACCGTGATGAGCCCGCGCGCCGTCATCACCTGGGCCGAGAACGCGAAGATCTTCAACGACGTCGATTTCGCCTTCCGCGTCACCTTCCTCAACAAGTGCGACGAGGCCGAACGGCAGATCGTGGCCGAGTATTACCAGCGTTGCTTCGGCCAGGAGCTGAGTGAATCGACCGCGGGCGTCACCTTGAGCTGAGCCCGTGAGCGATCCCAAGCGCCGGCTCGAAGAGTTCCAGCGGGCGGTCGCCGCCACCACCCGTGCGCTGGCGGACGATCCGGCCCTGACGGTGGGCTTCAAGAGCAACGACCGCCGCCGCGGTTCGAACCAGGCGGCCGACGTGCGGTTGTCATCGCCGCGCCCCGACATGCACCCGAGCGAGATCGCCCGCGTGCGGGGCGAGGCCGATGGCCTGGCGCTGCGCCGCCGCTACCACGACGCCAAGCTGCACGGCCGTTTCCAGCCCCAAGGCGAGGTCGCCGCCGCCATCTTCGACGCCTTGGAGCAGGTGCGCTGCGAGGCGTTGGGCTGTGCCACCATGGAAGGTGTGCGCGGCAATCTCGCCTCGGCGACGGCAGCAAGGCTGATGGGTCCGCAGGACGGCAACCTGGCGCAGGCGCAAGGCGACCGGCAGGACGAAGGCGCGCTCGCCCAGGTGGCGGAGCTCTATGCGCGCGAAAAGCTCTTGGGCTTCAAGGCGCCGACCATGCACGCCGCGGTCTTGGACAAGTGGCGCGAGATGCTCGACGGCAAGATCGGCGTCGAGGTGCACGACCTCGGCGACCACCTCGCCGACCAGACCGATTTCGCCCTGCGCGTCCGCGAAATGCTCCGCCACCTTGGCCTCGACGAGGAAACGGAACTGCCGCCGGACGAACAAATGTCCGAACAGCAGGATCAGGACCAGCAGGAGCCGCCGGGCTCGGGCGAGCAGGACAGCGACGAGGGCGGCAGCGAAGAGCAGGGCCAGGACGGCGAGCGCCAGGACAAGGGCGAGGCGCAAACCGAGGAGATGGGCGCCGACGCCGAGCAGGACGCGGACGGCGACGCCCAGGAGGCGATGGGTGCCGACATGGAGGCGGCAGAGGACAGCCGCCAGAACCAGCCGCAACTCTCGGGCCTGCCCGGCACCGCCTCCGACTACCGGGTCTTCACCTACGAGCACGACCAGATCATCGAGGCGGAGGAACTCTGCAGCCAGTCGGAGTTGACCCGCCTCAGAATGCAGCTCGATCAGTCGCTGGAGCGCTTTCAGGGCATGATCGGCCGCATGGCCAACCGGCTGCAACGCAAGCTCATGGCGCAACAGTTGCGCTCGTGGTCGTTCGACCTCGACGAGGGCATGCTCGACACGGCGAAGCTCTCGCGCGTGGTCACCACCCCGGGCCAGCCGCTCACCTTCAAGATGGAGAAGGACACCGAGTTCCGCGACACGGTCGTCACCCTCTTGATCGACAATTCGGGCTCGATGCGCGGTCGCCCGATCGCGGTGGCGGCGGCCTGCGGCGACATCCTCGCCCGCACGCTCGAGCGCTGCGGCGTCAAGGTCGAGATCCTCGGCTTCACCACCCGCGCCTGGAAGGGCGGGCAGAGCCGCGAGGCGTGGCTCAGGGCGGGCAAGCCCGGCTCGCCCGGCCGCCTGAACGACCTTCGCCACATCGTCTACAAGAACGCCGACAGCCCCTGGCGGCGATCCCGGCGCAATCTCGGCCTGATGCTGCGCGAGGGCATCCTCAAGGAGAACATCGACGGCGAGGCGATCCTCTGGTCGTATCAGCGCCTCAAAAATCGCCCGGAGCAACGCAAAATCCTGATGGTGATCTCGGATGGAGCACCGGTCGACGACAGCACGCTTTCCGCCAACCCAGGCAACTATCTGGAAAAGCATCTGCGCGAGGTGATCGAGTTCATCGAGACGCGTACCGACGTGGAACTCCTGGCGATCGGCATCGGCCACGACGTCACCCGCTACTACCAGCGCGCCGTCACCATTTCCGACCCCGAACAGCTCGGCGGCGCCATGCTCGGCAAGCTCACCGAACTCTTCGAGGAAGACCGGCGGCGTTAGAGCGTTTCCCGGTTAGGTAGCGCACGGGCCATCCCTCACCCCCGCCCGGCCACCCATGGCATCGTACACTCGTGGGGACCCCGGCAGACGGGGGTGAGGGATGGTCAAGCATTTCGGGGAAACGCTCTGGCCTTCCGCGCGCCGCCTCCTTGCCGAGCCAGGCCGCACCCCGGCCACCGCCGCTCGGGCGTCAGTGGCTGGTGATGGAAGGATTCTCGTCGCGGTTTCGCTCCTCCGGTTTCAACAACCGGAACCTGCAGCGCTGGCCGGGGGCCAGATCGCGGAAGCGATTGCGGTAGGCCACGGTGATGGTGTGCGCGGCGAAGGCGCCGCTTTGGATGGTCAGCGTGTCGTGGTCGACCTCCACGTCCAACACTTGGTGGCGGTAGTGGAGGCGGACGCGCACACAGTGGAGGTCGTCGGCCAGCGCCGGGTCGAAGGCGAGCACGCCCGCACGGATCTCGATGCCCAGATAGCAGCGCTGCACGAGGTCGATCGTGCCCGCCATCGCTCCGGCGTGGATGCCCTCGGGCGTGGTGCCGCCCTGGATGTCGGCGATGTCGCTGTCGAGCGCGCGCTGGAACAGGTGCCACGATTTCGGCCGGTCGGCGCGGGCGAGCACCCAGGCATGGGCGAGCGCACTCAGCGTCGAGCCGTCGGAGGTGCGCGCCATGTAGTAGTCGATGGTCTTGGGGATGGTGTCGCGCTCGAAGGGGTAGCCCAGTTGCTCGAACAACAGCGCCAGCTCGTCCGCCGAGAGCAGGTAGAACAGCATCAACACGTCGGCCTGCTTGGAAACCTTGTAGCGGTTCGGGCTGTCGCCCTCGGCCTCCAGGATGCGGTCGAGGCGGTGGATGTCGCCGTATTTCCGGCGATAAGCCTCCCAGTCGAGTTCTTCCAGGTCGCCATAACCCTCGAACTGGCTGATGATGCCGTCGTGGAACGGCACGCGCAGCTTGCGGGCGATCTCCTGCCAGTGGGCGACATCGCGCTCGTGCATACCGAGGCGGTGGAGCAGTTGGCGGGCATGGTCGGCGGGCAACAACTCCAGCACGTCGCAAGCGCGGTTGAGCACCCAGGCGGCCATGACGTTGGTGTAGGCGTTGTCGTCGAGCCCGCCGCCCTCTTCGGGGTCCGCGTCGGGATAGGCCGTGTGGTACTCGTCCGGTCCCATCACGCCCCTGATCCGGTAACGGTCGATGCTGGCGTCGTAGGTCGTCACACTCGCCCAGAACCTGGCGATCTCCAGCATCATCTCCGCACCGTAGAACCACATGAACTCGTGGTCGTCGGTTGCTTGGTGGTACTGCCAGACGTTGTAGGCAATCGCGAGGTTGATGTGCCGCTGGCGATGGGTGTTGTCGGGGTTCCAGCGGCCGGACTTCGGGTTGAGGTGTAGTTTCTGCGTTTCCTCACGGCCGTCGCTGCCGCTTTGCCAGGGAAACATGGCGCCCGCGAAGCCCTCGGCCTTCGCCGCCCGCCGGGCTGCGTCCAAACGGCGGTAGCGGTAGCGCAGCAAGGCCCGCGTCAGCATGGGAAAGCGCAGGTTCAAGAACGGGAAGATGAACAGCTCGTCCCAGAAGATGTGGCCGCGATAGGCCTCACCGTGCCAACCACGGGCCGGCGCGCCGACGTCGAGATCGACGCTGTGCGGTGACACGGTCTGCAACAGGTGAAAGATGTGCACCCGCAGCTTCAGTTCCGTATCGCTGCCGTCCGCGTCGACCAGCACGATGTCGCCGTCTTCCCACAACTCCGCCCAGGCGCGGGCATGGGCTTCGCGGAGCGTCTCGAAGCCAGCGGCTCGCTCCAGCGCCGCCAGGGCCGCCAGGCGGGGCTCGGCGATGGCGACGTCGCGGGACGTGTAAAGGACCGCCACCTTTTCGACGGTGACCGTCTGGCCCGTGCCCACGTCCGCGCTGCAATCTCTAAAGATGCCTTGTTGCTCGATGACGGCGCGCGGCGTGCTGGCGGTGGTTGGGCCTTCCACCTCGAGCCGCGTGCGCGTCGCCTGCACCACCTCCAGCCGCGATTGCATGGTGCGCACCCGCGACAGCAAAACCTCCTCGCCGGCACTCTCCAGGTCCAGGACCTCGAAGTGGCGATTGGCGAGCCCCCGATAGCGCGCCACCCCGTCATTGACGACGCTTGCGTCGATGGCACTGCGCACGGTCAGCCGGCCGGACCAATTCTCGGCCGTCAGCGCCACCTCCATCGCCGCCAGATGCGCGTCGGCCATCGACACCAGACGGCGCTCCCGCCAACGGATGACGCGCCCCGCATCGTCGCGCAGTCGCAGGCTGCGGTGCAGGACCCCAGCCTCCACGTCCAATTCCTGGCGGTAGTCGAGCACTTCGGCCTCGCCGAGACGCAGCCACGGACCGTCGTCGATCCGACAGGTGAGGCAAAGCCAGTTCGGCAGGTTGACCAGATCCTCGTTCTCGATCTTTCGCCCCTCGACCTCGGACACCAGCCGGTTGTAGCCGCCGGCGAGGTAGGTGCCCGGATAGTGGTGGTCGTCGGCATCGCGGTCGGGGGCGGCCCCCCGCGTTGCGAAATAGCCGTTGCCGAGCGTGCAGAGCGCCTCGCGCAATCCCTCCTGCTCAGGGGCGTAGCCCTCGTAGACGAGGCGCCAGTCCTGGCGGTTGCGGGTCATCCGGTCCCTCCTTTGGCGAGTGCCATGCCATTGCCGTTGCGCCGCCGGATGACGGCCTTTTCCATCTCCACCAGCACGAACACGATCACGCCCGCACTCAAGCACCAGGCCCAGGCGGTGAGGCCCAACGGCTCGGTGTCGAACAGGAGCTGCATGAACGGCGCGTAGGTGAAGAGCAGCTGGAACAGCGCGCACAGCACGATCGCGATCAGGGCCGGCCGGCTGCCGAAAAAGCCGTCCGCGTTGTAGGCGGCGGCCGTCATGAAGCGGGCGTTGATGAGATAGAAGATCTGGCAGGTCACGAGCGTGTTCACTGCCACGGTCCGCGCGTGCTCCGCCGTACCGCCGACATATTCGTAGAACAGCACGAAGCCACCGCCGGTGAAGGCCCAGATGATCAGGCCTACGAATGCGATCCGCCACAGCATGAAGGGCGTGAGCAGCGGCTCGTCGCTCGGCCGTGGCGGGCGCTGCATGACGTCGCCTTCGGCCCGCTCCCAGGCGAGCGCCATGCCGAGGGTGACGGCCGTCACCATGTTGATCCACAAGGCCTGCACCGGGGTTACCGGCAAGGTGAGGCCCAACAGGATCGCCACGACGATCACCAGCCCCTGCGCCGCGTTGGTCGGCAGCAGGTAGATGATGGCTTTCTTCAGGTTGTCGTAGACGACGCGGCCTTCCTCGACGGCCCGCTCGATCGAGGCGAAATTGTCGTCGGCGAGCACCATTTCCGATGCCTCGCGCGCCGCATCGGTGCCTTTCTGCCCCATGGCGATTCCGATGTCGGCGCGCTTCAGGGCCGGCGCGTCGTTGACGCCGTCGCCGGTCATGGCGGTGATGACGTTTTCCGCCTGCAGCGCTTTCACCAGGCGCAGCTTGTGCTCCGGGCTCGCCCGGGCAAAGACGTCGACGTCCTCGACGAGGCCGCGCAGGTCGTCGTCGCTCATCTCCTCGATCTCGCGGCCCGTGACGACCCGGTCGGTGCGCTCGAGGCCCAGTTGCTCGGCGATGGCCGCGGCCGTGGTCGCGTGGTCGCCGGTGATCATTTTCACCCGAATGCCGGCGCTTCGGCACTGTTCCACCGCGTCGATCGCCTCCTCGCGCGGCGGATCGATCAAGCCGACGAGCCCCAGGAACACGAGATCGGCCTCGGCGTCCTCCTCGGTCAGTTCCTGCAGCGCGTCGACGTCCTTCCGCGCCACGGCGATCACCCGTTGCCCGCGCTCGGCGATGGCCTCGGACCAGTTCCGCCACGCATCCTCGTCGAGTTCGACGGTCTCGCCGTCGCGGGCGGCCTTGGTGCACATCTCCATGACGCGTTCGGGCGCACCCTTGACGTACAGAAAATGGTTCTTGTCGTGGTCGTGGTTGAGCGTTGCCATGTAGCGCCGCTCGGAGGCGAACGGGATCACGTCGAGCCGTGGCCGTTCGTCGTGCTCGCGGTCGGGCTCGAAGCCGGCCTTGCGCGCGAGCGCGATCAGGGCCGCCTCCATCGGGTCGCCCTCGGGCACCCAGCCGTCGCCTTCCTGGCGCAAATCGCTGTCGTTGCAGAGCAAGCCGGCGCGGAGCAGTTCACGCACGTCGCCATGCTCCTCCAGGTCGATCTCGTCGCCGTCGACCCTCAGCTTGCCGTGCGGTTCATAGCCGACGCCCCCGACCTCGACCTCGACACCGGCGGTGCGCAGCGTCTTCACCGTCATCTCGTTCTTGGTGAGCGTGCCGGTCTTGTCCGAGCAGATCGAGGTGACCGAACCCAGCGTCTCGACCGCCGGCAGCCGGCGGATGATGGCGTTGCGCGCCGCCATGCGGCGTACGCCGATGGCGAGCGTGACGGTCATGATGGCCGGCAGCCCCTCGGGGATGGTCGCCACGGCGATGGCGACGGCGGCAAGCGCCATCTCGCCCCAGGGCCGCGCCCAAACCAGGACGCCGACGGCGAGGGTCAACAGCGCCAAACCGACGATCACCACGCTCAGTTGCTTGGTGAACACGTCGAGCCGCTGCATCAGGGGCGTTTTCAGCGTCTCGACCTCGGAGAGCATCGAGCTGATGCGGCCGATCTCGGTCGCATCGCCGGTCGCGACCACCACGCCCAAGGCCCGCCCCCCGGTGACCGTGGTGCCGGAAAAGGCCAAACACTTGCGGTCGCCCAGCTCCGCGTCGGCATCGACGGCGTCGTTGCCCTTTTCCACCGACGTGGATTCGCCCGTGAGCGCCGCTTCCTGCGTTTGGAAGCTCTTCACCTTGACCAAGCGTACGTCCGCCGGCACGCGGTCGCCCGCGTCCAAGACGACGATGTCGCCGGGCACCAGTTCCTCCGCCGGCCGCTCCCGGCGCCGCTTGTTGCGCAGCACCTGGGCTTTCGGCGACAACATGCCTTGGACGGCCTCGAGCGACTTTTCCGCGCGGCCTTCCTGGATGAAGCCGATGACGACGATGATCGCGACGACCCCGACGATCACCCCGGCGTCGATCCACTCACCGAGGAAAGCGGCCAGGGCTGCGGCCGCCAACAGGAGATAAATGAAGAGGTTGTCGAGCTGCGCGAAGAAGCGCTGCAGCGCCGTACGCTTCGTCGGTGGGGTTAGCCGGTTCTCGCCGAAGCGCTTGCGGCGGGCCTTGGCCTCGTCCTCGTCGAGCCCGCGTTCGGGGTCGCTGCGCAGCGCGTCCAGCGTCTCGTCGACCGAGAGCGCGTGCCACGTCTGCCCGTCGACCTCGATATCCTCCTGCCGTGCCATGTCGGCCATGTCGCCTTCGTCTCCGCCAGTGCCTGCCTCGCTGGAAATCATACACCCAACGCGAAGCCGGCGCCGTCGGTTCCGGCGGCTCCTGGCTTCTCGCGGCATGGCGTTTCGCCTATAGGAAGCGACCCCTTGGCCAGAAGTCGGAGACGTTCATGTCGGAAGCCATCGCCGCCGATCAGCTCAAGAGCATCGTCGAGCGCTTGGAAAACCTCGAGGAGGAGAAGCAGGCGATCGCCGAGCAGATCCGCGAGGTGATGGGCGAAGCCAAGGGTTCGGGTTTCGACACCAAGATCATCCGCCAAATTCTCAAGCTGCGGAAAATGCAGGAGCATGACCGGCTGGAGCAGGAGGAACTGCTGGAGGTCTACAAGGCCGCCATCGGCATGGCCTGAGCCCCTTCGCGCCGCGCCGATCCGCTCCCATTTGCCAACGAAAGCAGCGGGGGCGGCGGTGAGCGAGGAGGCGGACGAGGCGGCCTTTGCCTATCTGATCGAGCGGGTGATGCAGCCCGGTGAGCGGCTGGTCTGGACCGGCCGCGCCTCGCCCCATGCCGCAGCCAGGGTGGCGGGCGGCTTCCCGCCGGTGGCCGCCCTGGTCGCCATCGGGGTGCTGCTCTGGCTCGGCACGAAGGCCGTCATGCACGGCGAACCGCTCTGGCTGCTGGTCGCCGTGCTCTTGGTCGGCACCTGGGTCGTCACCACCCCCTGGCGCCACCGCTGGCGCGCCCACCACCTCTACTACGCCGTCACCGACCGCCGCGCCCTGGTCATCGAACACGGCTTCGGTCTGCACCATCACGTCTTGCCCAAGGGCCCCTTCGAGCGGGAAAACTTCGCCGACGGCACCGCTTCCTTCCAACCCAAAGGCGACGTCGCCAGCCTCACCGGCGGCTTTTGGGGCGTACACGACCCGGACGCCTGCGGTGCTGCCCTCGCGCGCCTCGAGTGAAGCAAACGACCAGCCGGCGTTCGCCCCCTCGTGCAGCGGCGTTCAGGCGCGCTTCGCCAGCAGTGCCTTCAAGTCGGTCGCCGGGTCGGCGAGCACCGAGGCCTTGGCCGACGTGCGGTCGCGGACCAGGCGCCGGCCCAGGGCGTAGTCGCTGCCGCTGTTGACCGCCTGCACGGCGCTGATCACACCGTCGGTCAAGCCGTAGAGGGCGAACGAGCCGGTGGTCGGATCGCCGCGGCTCACCCACTCCAGGCCCTCCTCGGCCACGCCCACCATCTGGATCATCATGTCGAACTGCTGGGTCCAAAACCACGGCACCTCGACCATGGCCGTGGGCTGGCCCATCAGCGTGCGCGCCACGGCCTTGGCTTGATCGACCGCGTTCTGCACCGATTCCAGACGAACCCGGCGGCCGAGAAAGCCGTGATCCTGCACGCTCACGTCGCCGATCGCGAACACCGCCGCATCGGCGGTCCGGGCCATGGCGTCCGTGACCACCCCGCCGTCGGTGGCGAGGCCGGCGGCTGCGGCCAGCTCGTCGTTCATCACGGCGCCGACGCCGACCACCACCAGATCGGCCGGCAAGGTCCGGCCATCGGCCAGTCTCACTCCCTCCACCGCAGCACCGCCCTCGAACGCGGCAACGCCCACACCGGTCTGCAGCACGACGCCCTCGTCCTGATGGCGCTGCGCCACATAAGTCGCGATGGCCGGCGCGACGCCACGGCTCAACACGCGCGGCAACGCCTCGACCACGGTCACCCGGGCGCCGAGCTTGGTGAGGCTCGCCGCGATTTCCATGCCGATATAGCCGCCGCCGATGACCACGGCCCGAAGACCGGGCCGCACCCGGTTCCGCAACGTCTTGGCATCGGCGATGCCGCGCAGCGTCAGCACCCCGTCGAGGTCGGCACCCTCGATCCTGAGGTGCCGCGCCCGGCTGCCGGTGGCCAGCACGCAGGCGGCGTAAGCCAGCGTCTCGCCGCGGTCGGTGGTGACGGTCCTGGTTGCACGGTCCAAGACCGAGACCCGCGTTGCCAACCGCAGGTCGATACCCTGGTCCGCATAGGCCTGAGCCTTGCGGAAGAACAACCGCTCCTCCGCCAACTCACCCGCGAGATAAGCCTTCGACAAGGGCGGGCGTTCGTAGGGCGGAAAAGGTTCGTCCCCGATCAGCGTGATCGGTGCGGTGCACTTCAGTTGCCGGAGCGTGGTCGCGAGCTGCATCCCGGCCTGGCCAGCACCAACGATGACGATGGGACCCGTGACGGGCTCGGACATGACGGCACTCCCTGAACGACCTTGCGCACAGGCGTAATGCGGCAACAGGAAGAAGCTAGGGGGCTTTTGGCCCTGAACGGCCGGGAACATTCCTGACAGTTTGGACCGGCAACATTCCTGACACTATCGGCTGTCGGTCGTAGCCGGTTCCACCCCTGCGCGGAGCTTCCAACGTGGTGGAGCGAAGGGGTGGAACCGGCCCCTGACGTCGAGCAAGCCGAGGTCGCGCGTCATGAAGCGGACCAGGTAGCCACCCGTCTCGTGCGGCTTCAGACCAACCCGCTCGCGCGCGAGCGCATGACCCACGAACACCCGCTCGCCCAGCCAGGGGATGGTGCCGTCCGTCTTCACCCGCCGCACCTGGTGGTCGGCGTCGTACCAGGGCTCCTCCAGCCGGGTCGGCCAAGCGCGCGTCGGCGG
>RECO01000024.1 GCA_007694015.1 Geminicoccaceae bacterium | reverse complement strand
GGGTGAGGGATGGCCCGTGCGCTACCTAACCGGGAAACGCTCTAGCGATCCCGTCTCGTCAGGGATGCGCGCTCATTCCGTCGCTTCCAGCTCCGCGATCAGCCGGTTGATTTCGCCCAACGGCGCGCGCTCGCCGTCGACCATGCCCTCGCCCTCGCTGTCGATCAGCCGCATTGCGTCGAACCGCCAGCGCACGAGGAGCTTCAGCTTCTCCGTCGGGGCCAGCTTCGGATCGTCGAACAACGCCCTCGGGCTCGGGTAGTCGAGCGACGGGTCGAGCGGGTGGTCGGTCATGCGTGGTCTCCTGGTGGGGCCGCTCACGGCCAACGTCGATCAGGGGGCGAGGTTCCCCCGTGCAGCTGGATGATACAGCAAAACCGCCACCGCCGTCGCCAGGTTCAGGCTCGAAACGCCCGCCCGCATCGGAATGGCAACGACATGCTCGGCGCGACCCCTCAACTCGCGGCTGAGCCCGCCGCGCTCCGTGCCGAAGGCAAACACGGCGCCCGCCGGCAGCAAGGCTTCGTCCAAGGGCGTGCCGCACGCATCGAGCGCCACCAGCGGCCGTGCGGTCGTGGGCAAGGCGTCGAGCCGCAGACACGGCAACGCGAATTGCAGCCCCGCCGCGCCGCGCACGACCGTTGGGTGGTAGGGATCGACTTGGCCCACCACGACCAGCCCCGCCGCATCCGCCGCCGCTGCCACCCGTACCGCCGCCCCCACATTGCCCAGATGCTGCGGCGCTTCCAACACCACCACGGGCCGGGGCGAAGGGCGCAACACCGCCCGAGCCTCCACCCCCGGCCGCCGGGCCAAGGCGACGACCCCCGTCGTCGGCACCACCGGCGCGAGTTGCGCAAACATCGCCGCCCCGCAAGTCTCGGCCAAACCGGCGATCTCGGCCGCGACATCGGGCGCCAAATCATGGGCCAATTCGGCGAGCGCCGCCGGGTCCGGCGTCGCCACCGCTTCGATCACGGCGCCGAACCGCAAGGCGTGTTTCAATGCGTGCAGGCCCTCCAGCACGACCAGCGCGGGGTCGCGCCGGGCGGCGCGGAAACGGGCGACGAGGTTGGGGGGAGGGGTCATGAGGGAAGGACGCAGGGGGCTTTTGGCCCTGAACGGCCGGGAACGTTCCTGACAATTTGCACCCGGAACATCCCTGACACTATCCGCTGTCGGTCGTAGCCGTTTCCACCCCTTCGACCCCCGACCCCCGACCCCCGACCCCGACTGACGGCTGACGTCGTCGGAGTTAGGAATTTTTACGGTTTTGGGGTAGAGTCCGCGAGTTGGTGGTGGTGCGGTCGCGGCCGCGCAAAAACCGCCAGTCAAAACGAACCCAGATCGCCACTTTCAGCTTGTTTTTCAATAGCTTATCACTGTTTTTCCGGCGCTTTGCGGCGGCAAGGCCGCCGCCTCTCGTCAACTGGCGGCGGCAAGGCCGCCGTCTCTCGTCAACTGGCGGCGGCAAGGCCGCCGCCTGGGGGGCGCGGGGGGCCAAAAGCCCCCCGACCTTTCCCTTCGCTTCGCTTCCCTTCCCCTACTCCGCCGGCATCGGCCGGGGGGCTGGTGCCGTGGGGATCAGGTCGTCTTCTTTTCGCTTGGCCTTCTCGAAGACGAAGCAGGAGAGGAGGGGGGGGATCAGGAGGAGGGTCAGGAGGGCGCTGAGCGAGAGGCCGCCGACGACGACCGAGCCGAGGCCGCGGTAGAGTTCGGAGCCGGGGCCGGGGAAGAAGACCAGGGGCATCATGCCGGCGAGGCTGGTGATGGTCGACATGAAGATCGGGCGCAGGCGGTTGTCGGTGGCCGTCATGATCGCGTCCTTGGCGGCCAGGCCCTCTTCGCGGATGTGGTAGAGGGTTTGGTGGACCAGAAGGATGGCGTTGTTGACGACGATGCCGATGAGAATGACGAAGCCGAGCATGGTCAGCATGTCGAGCGGCTGGAACTGCGCGGGCGTCATGGTGCCGAGGTACCAGTTGAGGATGGCAAGCCCGCCGATACCGCCGGCGGCGGCGAGCGGCACCGAGATCAGGATGATCAAGGGGTAGAGGAAGCTCTCGAACAGGACGGCCATCACCAGATAGACGATCACCAGCGCCAAAAGCAGGTTGATCTGCAGGGCTTGGAAGGTGCGTTGGAGTTGGTCGGCGGTGCCGGACAGGCGCAGCTCGACGCCGGGCGGCAGGCCTTCGGCGCGCAGGGGGGCGATGACCTCGGCGTTCAGGATGTCCATGGCGGTTTCGAGCGCCATGCCGTCGGCGAGGCTGACGACCACGGTCACGGTGCGCTGGCGTTCGATGTGGCGGATTTCGGTCGGCCCCGCCGTGACCTCCAGCCGGGCCAACTCGCTCGCCGGCAGGATTTGACCGTGCTGGGTCACGATCGGCAGGGCGCCGATGCCCTGGGTGCGCGCCGCCTCGGTGGCGGTGCCCATCAGGGTCAGGTCCATCCGGTCGCCGCCGACGGTGACCTCCGTCACCCGGAGGCCGTCGTTGAACGCATCCACGCTCATGCCGAAGGCGCGGGTGGTGACGCCCGCATCCTCGAGGCGCACGCGGTCGGGCACGAGGCGCACTTCGGGCGCACCCAGCTCCAGGCCGGGAATGGGCCGTAGCTGGTGCCCGTCGCTGCGGGGCAGGGCTTGGCCGATGAGCCCGGTCGCCCGCAGCGCCACGGCCAGGATTTCCTCCAGTTCGTTGCCGGAGATGTCGACGTCGATCGAGTTGCCGCCGCCGAAGCCGCGGCCGAACAGGGACGGCTGGCGGACGAAGCCGAAGGTGCCGGGCTCGGCGAAGATTGGCCCCGAGAGCGGCGGGATCAACTCGGCGGCGCGATGGCCTTCGCTCGCAGCCGCGCCGATGAAGGTGTTGCCGCGAAAGGCCACGAAAAAGAAGCTGTCCATCTTGGGCGGGCCGCCGGGCTCGGCCTCGGGACCGGTAAGGCTCGCCCAGAGCGGCTTGGTCGCGGCCTCGACGGTCTCGGCGATCGAGGTCATGGTGTCGAGGTTGTAGCCGGGCGGCGGCACCACCACGCCGAAGACCAGGTTGCGGTTGCCCGAGGGCAGGTAGCCGAGCTTCGGCATGAAGACGTAGGCGAGGCTGCCGGTGAGGACGGCGACCGACAGCGCGAAGACGAACGCGACCGGCCGGTAGCGGATGATCCGCCGCGTGAAGGCCAAAACGAAGGCGCGAAAGCCCATCGCCAGGTGATCGACCACGGGGATCTGGACGCGGCCGAGTGAGCCGTCGGCGCGGCCGAGCAGGCGCGCGCCCATCGCCGGGATGAGGGTGATGGCGACCAAGAGGGAGAGCAGCACCGCGACCGAGATCGCCACCGCGATGTCGCGGAAGAGCTGGCCGACCTCGAGCTGCATGGTGAGGATGGGGATGAACACCATCACCGTGGTGAGTGCCGAGACGAGGACGGCACCCCAGACCTGGGCTGCCCCCTGATAGGCGGCCTCCTTCTTCGAGAGCCCCTGCTGGCGCAGCCGGTAGATGTTCTCCAGGACGACGATGGCGGCATCGACCACCATGCCGACGGCGAAGGCGAGGCCGGCGAGCG
>RECO01000310.1 GCA_007694015.1 Geminicoccaceae bacterium | reverse complement strand
TCTACAGCGCCGACAGCCGGGTGGTGCGCGACGTCTGGGTCGACGGCCAGCAGGTGGTGGCGGCGGGCCGGGTGCGCACCATCGACCTCGAAGCGGCGACGGCAGCCCTGGAGGAAGCTCAGGCCGAAGTCCTCGCACGGGTGCCGGAGCTCGACTGGGCTTCCCGCCCGATCGAGCGCCTCGCCCCGCGCTGCTTCGATCTCGGCTGAAGATCTTGGAGAGCCGTGGCCCGCCCGCACCCCGCCCGGCCTCCCATGGCATCGTACACTCGTGGGCGGCCGGGCGGGGGTGCGGGCAGGCCACGGCCGTTCGCCCAGCCCTCAACGCCGGGTCATGGTCGACGGCAGCCAGGTCGCGATTTCCGGGAAGATCGTGATCAGCGCCACGGCCACCACCATGAGGCAGAAGAAGGGGATGGCCGCACGGGCGACGGTAAAGATGTTCTGCCCGGTCATCCCCTGGATCACGAACAGGTTGAAGCCCAAGGGCGGGGTGATCTGCGCCATCTCGACCACGAAGATGATGAAGATGCCGAACCAGATCAGGTCGAAGCCGGCGGCGGTGACGAGCGGCAGCACGATCGAGGTCGTGAGCACGATCAACGAGATGCCGTCGATGAAGCAGCCCATGATGATGTAGAGCAGGCACAAGGCGGCGATCAGCACGTAACGGTTCAAGTCCATCGCGCCGACCCAGGCGGCGAGGGCTTGGGGGATGCCCGTATAGGCCATGGCGGTGGTGAGGAAGGCAGCGCCCGCCAGGATGAAGGCGATCATGCAGGAGAGGCGGGTGGCACCCATCAGGCTGTCGCTGAACGTGCGCCAGGAGAGCGAGCCGGTGAGTGCTGCCAGCAGCAACGCGCCGATCACGCCCATGGCGGCCGCCTCGGTCGCGGTGGCGATCCCGAAATAGATCGAGCCGATCACGCCCGCGATCAGGACGAGGACCGGGAACAGCTGCAGGCTGGCGCGGAGCTTCTGGCCGAGGCTCATCGCCGCCTCGCGCGCCGGTGCCACCTCCGGCCGTAGCCAGCCGACGATCAACAGATAGCCGGAGAACAGGGCGATCAGCATCAGGCCGGGCAACACACCGGCAATGAACAGCCGGATCAGCGACACCTCGGCCGCCACCGCATAGACGATCATGATGATCGACGGCGGGATCAACAGCCCGAGCGTGCCCGAGCCCGCAAGGCTGCCGATCGACAAGCGCTCGTCATAGCCCCGCTTCCTGAGTTCCGGCAGCGTCATCTTGCCGATGGTGGCAACCGTCGCCGCCGACGAGCCGGACACGGCCGCGAACACACCGCAGCCCAAGACGTTGACGTGCAACAGCCGGCCCGGCAGCCAGCCGACCCACGGCGCCAAGCCACGGAACATGTTCTCCGACAGCTTGGTGCGGAACAGGATTTCGCCCATCCAGATGAACAAGGGCAGGGCCGCCAGCGTCCACGAGGCGCTGGAGCCCCAAACCGACGAGCCCACCGCCTTCAGCGTCGGCACGCTGGTGAAGACCTCGATCGCGATCCAGCCCAAGGCCAACAGCGAGACCGAAATCCAAACACCCGTGCCGAGCAGGATCGCGAGGACGAGCAGAAGAAACAGACCGATGTTGATGAGGTCCATGCGACGTTCCCGCGACGGGTTCAGGTGAAGCGGAAAAGAAGGGAAGGAAGCAGGGGGCTTTTGGCTCCCTGCACCCCCGGCTGCCGGCCAAGGCCGGCAGCACTTAAGGTCCAGGGGGGTGTGGGGGGATCATCAAATCCCCCCACGTCCCTTCCCCTCGACCCCATCGTTCAGTGCCCGTCGAAGCGATCGGCAGCGCCGTCGCCCTTGAGGTAGCTCGCCTCGCCGCCCCTGAGCGTGGTGACGAGATCATCGACGAGCGCGATGAACAGGATCACCGCTCCGAGCGCCGTGGCCGATTGCGGGATCCACATCGGCACCCGCAACAGGCCTTGGGCGATGTCGTTCCAGCGCCAGCTGTCGAGGACCAGATCGACCAGGCCGGCGGCGAGGCCGCCGACCGCCAGCGTCGCCACGACGAGGCTCGCCAGCTCGAAGCCCCGGCGCCACCTGCCGGTAAAGCGCTGGACCAGCAGCGTCACGCGGATGTGCGAGCCGTGGCGGAACGTATAGGCCAGCGCCAGGAAGGCCGAAGCGGCGACGAACCACGCGGTCAAGTCGTCCGAGCCCGGAATGTTTCGTCCGAGCAGGCGGCCGACCACCTTGGCGGTGATCAGGCCGGCGATGCCCAGAATGAAACAGGCCCCGAGAATGCCGCTCGCCAGGTAGAGGCCGTCGAGCACCCGGCGCACCGGGCCGCGAGCGCGCGGCGAGGACGCGGTCGTCATCCGGCCGGGCCTGGCTGCCGGCTCAACGGCCGATCGCTTCGAGCAGGGCGCGGCCCTCGTCGCCCGCCTCGGCGACCCACTCCTCGGCCATTTGCGTGCCGATGGCGATCAGCGCCTCCATCACCTCGGGCGAGGCGTTGGCGACGGTCATGCCCTCCTCGGCCAAGCGGCTGGTGGTCAACTCCTCGGCCTCGGCGCTCATCATCCAGCCGCGGATTTCGGCCCGGGCGGCGGCCTCGCGGATCACCTGCTGGGTCTCGGCGTCGAGCCCGTTGAAGGCCTGCGCGTTGACGAAGACCACGTTCCGCGTGTTCATCGCGCGGGTGTTGTAATAGTACTGAACGAAGTCCCAGGCTTGGCTATCGACGCCGGTCGCGGCCGACGTGATCATGGCGGAGACGATGCCGGTGGCGAAGGCCTGCGGGATTTCCGCCGCCTGCACGGTCGTGGGGATGGCGCCCATCAGCTCGGCGAGCCGCGCCGTGGCGGCATTGTAGGCCCGGAAGCTGACGCCGTTCAGCGCGTCCGGCGTTGCCATCGGCTCCTTGGTGTAGATGCCCTGGCCCGGCCATGGGACGCTGTAGAGCACGATCAGCCCGCGGTCTTCGAACCGCTGCTCGATCGCCTCGCGCGAGGCGTGCCACAGCTTGATGCCGTTGACGAAGCCGGGGGCGAGGAACGGGATCGAATCCACCCGGAACATGGGATCGTCGTTGCCATAGGCCGAGAGCAGGATCTCGCCGAGCTGCGCTTGGCGGGTCTGCACGCCGCGCATGATCTCGGGCATGCGGAGGAGGGAGGCATTGGTGTGGAGTGTGATGCGCAACGGTGTTGCGGCCTCGATCTCCTCGATGAACATCTTGATGTTCTGGGTGTGGAAGTTGGTGTCGGGGTAGGGGGTGGCCATGTTCCAGCTCTGGGCCGAGGCTGCCGACCCCAGCGCCGACAAGGCCAAGGCCACGCCGAACGCCACCGCTCGCTTCGTCATTCGTGCATCCCTCACTGAACCGTTCGTTGTCCAAACCGTCATCGTTGGTCGAAACAAGGCGCCACCTGCGCCCGACGACGACGTTCATTGACGCGTCATCCTCGCCCTTGGCAAGCCTGGGCCGTCCCAGCTCCAAAATGTTAGCAAAGTCCATGCCGATTCGGTGCGAAGGCTTGGGCGGCCAACGCCTGCAGCCGGGCGGCCGAAACGTGCCCCGTATCCGGGCAACCCGCGCCCGTGGTGGTCAGGCGAGGAGCGGGCCACCTGCCGGGCCCTGATGCTCAGCGGAACATCAAAAGCGGGATGCGGCAGGCGCGGATCATCTGCGTCGTCGTGCTGCCGATGATCAGGGTGCGGATGCGGGAATGGCCATAAGCGCCCATGACCAAAAGGCCGATCCCGAGTTCTTCGACCCGTTGCGCGATGGCCTTTTCCGGTTCGCCCTGCAAACGGTGGGTGTGGATGACGTAGCCGAAGGCGCGCAGATCCTTGGCCGCCTCCTCCAGCTTCGCCTCGATGCCGCTGGTGGGCGAGCCGACGACGGCGAGGTGGCCCTCCATGCCTTGCAGGAGCTTGCCTTGGGCGATGTGCGCGATGGCCTTGGCAACGCTCGGTCCGCCGTCGAAGGCGACGAGGAAGCTCCGGGGCTCATGGAAGTGGCGCGACGCCAGCAGGATGGGCCTGGTACTGGCCCGCACCACCCGCTCCAGATTGGAGCCCAAATGCAGCTTGGCGAAATCCGCGGCCTCGCCCCGCTTGCCGATGATGACGAGGTCGGCCTTGCCTTCGAACGCCTGCAGGGTTTCGACGAAGTCACCGTGCCGGAGCGAGGTTTCGACATGCTCCACACCGGCAATCGACAACCGCGCCGCCGCCTCTTCCAGGATGAGGCGCCCGCGCCGCAGCGCGAGCTTCGCCTTCTGCGCGTCCAGTGCCGTGATCTCTTCGAGCAGCTTGCGACGGGCACCGGCTTGCAGGCTGCCGCTGTAGTCGGGCGCACTCGCCACTTCCCGGCGGCCCAACACGTGCAACAGCTCGATGGTCGCCCCCGTCCGACCGGCGACCCAAGCCCCGAGATCGCAGACGCTTTCCGAATAGACCGAACCGTCGATCAGGCCGAGCACGCGGGTCATGGTCTTCCGCCTCCCTCAATGGCCCATGAGACGCTCGAGCGCGTCGGGCTTGTCCGCGACACCCAGCCGGTCGACGATGGTTTCGCTCGCCGCGTTCATGCCGACGACCTCCACTTCGGCACCCTCGCGGCGGAACTTCAAGACCACCATGTCGAAGGCGGCGACGCTGGAGATGTCCCAGATGTGGGCACGGCTGACGTCGATCACGACCTTGTCGAGGGCCTCCCGGAAGTCGAACGCGGCGAGGAAGTCCTCGACCGAGGCGAAGAACACCTGGCCTTCGACGCGGTAGGTGCGGCTGCGGCCGTCGGCCGAGCGCTCCGAGGTGACGCGGAAGATCCGGCTGATCTTCCAGGCAAAGAACAACGACGACAGCAGCACGCCCAACAGCACGCCGATGGCGAGGTTGTGGGTGAGGACGACGGTGATCACGGTGGCGATCATGACGATGCTGGAGCTGGTCGGGTGGGTCTTGAGCTTGACCAGGGACGCCCAGCTGAAGGTGCCGATCGAGACCATGATCATGATCGCGACCAAGGCTGCCATCGGGATGATGACCAAAAAATCCGCCAGTACCAGGATGAAGATCAACAAGAACACGCCGGCGGCGAAGCAGGAGAGCCGGCCGCGACCGCCCGACTTCACGTTGATGATCGATTGGCCGATCATCGCACACCCCCCCATGCCGCCGAAGAAGCCGGTGACGGTATTGGCGAGGCCCTGGCCGACGCACTCACGGTTGCGGTCGCTCGTGGTGTCGGTCAGCTCGTCCACGATCGAAGCCGTCATCAGCGATTCGAGCAGACCAACGGCCGCGACCGCCAACGAATAGGGCAGGATGATGACGAGGGTCTCGAAGGTGAGCGGCACGTCCGGCACGAGGAACATCGGCAACGTTACCGGCAACTCGCCCATGTCGCCGACGGTGCGCACGTCGAGGCCCGCGAACACGACCAGTACCGTGAGGACGGCGATGCAGACCAACGGTGACGGGATCGAGGTCGTCACCTTCGGGAACAGGTAGATGATGGCGAGACCGAGGGCGACCAGCGGGTAGGTGATCACGGGCACGCCCGTGAGTTCGGGGATTTGGGCGAGGAAGATGAGGATGGCGAGCGCGTTGACGAAGCCGGTCATCACCGAGCGCGAGATGAAGCGCATGGCACGGCCAACCCGCAAGAAGCCGCCGGCGATCTGCAACAGCCCGGCCAGGACGGTGGCGGCGAACAGGTACTCGATGCCGTGGTCGCGCACGAGGGACACGAACAGCACGGCCGTGGCGGCGGTAGCCGCCGAGATCATCCCCGGTCGACCCCCGGCGATGGCGGTGATGACGGCGATCGAGAACGACGCGTAGAGCCCCACCTTCGGATCGACGCCGACGATCAGCGAAAAGGCGATCGCCTCGGGGATGAGCGCCAGGGCCACGACGAGGCCTGCGAGCAGGTCGCCTCGAATGTTGCCGAGCCAATCCTGGCGCATACGAATGAGTTGGTCGTACAGCAAAAAAAGCCGCTCCCAGGGGCTGGTAGGTGGCCGGTAGATCGTACGCGACCGGCCGTTCGGCTGGGCGCCGAGCGGGGGAAACTGGCAGGGCCGAACCCGCCGCGACGGTTCCTAACGGCTTCGACAGCAAGCGGCAACCATGGCGCGCCTAGCGCCGAGCGGCAGCATCCGGCTCCAACCCCGGCACCAATTCGTAGCTGGCTTCGATCTCGTAATGGGCAGCACCGGCGCCGAGCCAGCTCGAATAGAGGTGAAAATCGCTCACCGGGAAGGGCGGCAGGCGAAACAGGCTATGCCGCTGCAGGAAGGCTTGGAGGCGGGGCTCCGGCGGCGGCACGCGGAAGCGGGCGAGGGTGACGTGCGGGACGAAACGGCGCTTTTCGACCACGACGTCGATGTCGGCCAGCGCCCGGACGACGCGGCGTTGCAACCGCTCCAACTCCGGCTCCGGCCGCACGCCGGCCCAAAGCTGGCGCACGGCACCACGGTTGGGGAAAAATCCCAGACCCTGCAGCTCCAAGTCGAACGGGCGCGTTTCCACGCGCGCCAGCCCGTGCATGGCGTCGATGAAGGTGGGGCGATCGACTTCCCCCAGGAACGCCAGCGTTAGATGCAGCATGTCGGCATCGACCCAGCGGGCGTCGGGCAGCCCCTGTTGCATCACGGCCAGGCTGTCCTTCGCGTAGCGGGGGAGGTCGAGGGCAACGAACAGCCGGTTCATGGCGGTGCCTCCCAGCTCTGACCGATGATCCCGGCAACGCGAGCGGCCTTGCCATCACCGTGCGGGTTGCATACCAACCGCACGTCGCCACATGCAAGCGGCTCCCCGTCGAACGAGGCAATTGACCCTTGGCGCACAACTCCGATGCCTTTTTCCGCGAGGTCGAAGAAGACCTCCGCCACGACCGCCTCACGGCGCTTTGGAAGCGCTTCGGCATCTTCGTCATCCTGGCGGCGGTGGCGCTGGTCGCCGGCACCGCGGGTGTGGTCGGCTGGTCCTACGTCAAGGAGAGCCGGATGGAGCGCGACGCCCTGGCCTTCGACCGGGCGATCGAGGAAGCGGGCGGGGTGCCGGTCGTCGCCGCCGAGGCACTCGCCTTGGTGGGCGAGGATGCCCGCACCGGTTATGCCGTGGTGGCGCGGCTCACCGCGGCCCAGATCTTCGCCGCGAGTGGTGAGCAGGATGCAGCACTCGACATGCTGGAACAGGTCGCAGCCGATCGCCAGCGCCCCGAACTCTACCGTGATCTCGCCCGCCTGCTGGCGCTCGCCGCCAGGGCCGACACCCTGCCACCCGATGCGCTGATCACCGAATTGCGCCCGTTCACGGCGACCAGTCCCTGGCGCCACACCGCCCGCGAGTTGACCGCCGCCGCGTTGCTGCGCGCCGGTGACCGTGACCAGGCCGTCGCCACCTTGCGCGACGTGTTGGACGACGAGGAAACGCCCTCCGCCATGCGCGGCCGGGTGCGCGAACTGCTCGCGGCCCTCGATGCCGGCGAGGGTGCTGGCGGGTGATGCGCGCTTGCGGATGCGGGGCCCGGCTACGGGTCGGCGTGCTCGGCTTGCCGCTTCTGCTAGGCGCGTGCGGCTTTGGCTGGTGGGGTGAGGCTGATGCACCGCCCTTGCCCGGCGAGCGTCAGCCCGTGCTGTTGCTGGAGGCGGGACCGGAGCCGGACCCGGCGCTGGCGGGCGCGCCGGTCGTACTGCCGCCGGTGCGCAACAACGACGCCTGGCCGCAGATCGGCGGCGATGCCACCCATACCTTGCTGCACGTCGCCCTGGAACCGCCGCTGCGGCGGGCGTGGACGGCCGATGTCGGTCGCGGCAACAGCGCGACCAGCCGGCTGATCGGCGCCCCCGTCGTCGATGGCGGCCTCGTCTTCGCCGCCGATGCCAATGCGACCGTTGCCGCCTTCCGCCTGGAGAACGGGCAGCGGGTCTGGCGGCGGAGCTTCCGGCTCGGGACCGACCGCCGCCTCGGGGCGGGGCTCGCGGCCCAAGGCGGCGGCGTGTTCGTCGCCACCTCCGCCGGCGAGGTCGCAGGGCTGGACGCCGCCAATGGCGAGATCATCTGGTCGACGGAGCTGGGCTCGCCGGTGCGGGCGGCGCCGACGCTGGTCGGCCGCACCGTGCTCGTGACCACCGCCGACAACCAAACCTTCGCCCTCGACGCGGTGACCGGCGCCACTCTTTGGGCGCACCAGGCCTTTGCCGAGGTCTCGGCCATCCTCGGCGGGGCGTCGCCCGCGAGCGCCGGCGGCGCCGTGATTGCGCCCTACTCCTCGGGCGAAGTGTTCGGCCTCGTGTTGGAGAACGGGGCGCCGGTTTGGATCGATTCCGTGCGCCGTCCGGTGCGCACCGCGGCGATTGCCGCCATCTCGGACATTCGCGCCGCCCCGGTGATCGACCCGGCCGGGCGGGTCATCGTCGCGGGTCATGGCGGGGAAGTGGCCGCGATCGACATTCCGAGCGGCCAGCGCCTTTGGGACCAGCGGCTGACATCGGCCGAGACGCCTTGGGTGACCACCGACAGCGTGTTCCTCGTGACGACGCAGGGCGAGGTGGTGGCGCTCGACAGCGAGACCGGCCGCATTCGCTGGGTGACGCAGTTGCAGCGCTTTCGCCGCGGCGACGACCCGGATTCCGGCCGCATCACCTATACCGGGCCCGTGCTCGCGAGCGGCCGGCTGTGGGTCATCGGCTCGAATGGCGAGCTGACCGCATTGGCGCCCGCCACCGGTGCCGTGATCGACACCACGCCCATCGCCACGGGCGTGACGCTCGCCCCCGCCATCGCGCGGGGCACCTTGATCGTGCTCGACGACCGCGGCAGGCTACACGCCTACCGCTGAGCCCCTTTTGATCGGCATGCCGTTGCGCACCACCGTCGCCATTCTCGGCCGGCCCAATGTCGGCAAGTCGACCCTGTTCAACCGGCTGATCGGCCGTCGGCTCGCCATCGTCGACGACACGCCGGGGGTGACGCGCGACCGCCTGGAGGGCGAGGGGCGCTTGTTCGACCTGCAGTTTCGCGTCATCGACACGGCGGGCATGGAGGAGGCGACCGACGAGAGCCTGCCCGGCCGGCTGCGCCGCTCCAGCGAGACGGCGCTCGACGAGGCCGATGTCGGCGTGTTCGTGATCGACGCCAAGGTCGGCGTGACCGCCCTCGACGAAAGCTTGGCCGACGCCCTGCGCGAGCGCGGCAAGCCCTTGATCCTCGTGGCCAACAAGGCCGAGAGCGACGGTGGGCGGCTCGCCCAGAGCGAAGCCTGGCGGCTGCGCCTCGGCGAGCCGATCCCGATGGCGGCAGCCCATGCCCAAGGTCTGGACGATTTGGCCGATGCCCTCAGGCCCTTCGTCGCGGTGGAGGAGCCGGCCGAGGACACGGCCGGCGAGGCGGCCGACGCGGTGGACGACGCCGATGCGCCGCGCGGCCCCTTGCGCCTCGCCGTCATCGGCCGCCCCAATGCCGGCAAGTCGTCCCTGGTCAACCGCCTCTTGGGCAGCGAGCGTTTGTTGACCGGCCCCGAGCCCGGTCTCACCCGCGATGCGGTCAGCATCGGCTGGACGTTCAAGGGCCAGGCGGTGGAACTGGTCGACACGGCAGGGCTCAGGCGCCGCTCGCGCATTGCGGCAGGCTCGCTCGAAAAGGTCAGCACCTCCGCGACCGTCGAGACGGTGAAGCGCTGCGGCGTGGCACTCCTGGTCCTGGATGCGACCCAGCCCTTCGAGCGGCAGGACCAGACCATCGCCGATCTGGTGCTCAGGGAAGGCCGCTGCCTCGTCATCGCGCTGAACAAATGGGACCTCGTCGACGCGCCGAAGGAGCTTCTGAAGGAGATCCACCACCGCCTCGGGCTCGAATTGGCCCAGGCCAAGGGGGTGCCGGCGGTGCCCATCTCGGCGCTCACCGGCCGCGGGCTGGACAAGCTGATGCAGGCCATCGTGCAGCAATACGAGCGCTGGAACCGACGCGTGCCGACCGCCGCCTTGAACCGCTGGTTCCAGACCGCGGTCGACGCCAATCCGCCGCCCTTGGTGAAGGGGCGGCGCATCAAGCTCCGCTACGTTACCCAAGCCAAGGGACGTCCCCCGACCTTCGCCCTGTTCGGTAACCAGCTCGCCGAGTTGCCCGAAAGCTATCTCCGCTACCTGACGGGTGGGCTGCGCGACGCCTTCGACTTCCAAGGTGTCCCCATTCGCTGGCACCGCCGCCAGGGCAAGAACCCCTACGTGGCCGATTCGTGAGACGCCGCTGCCGATCATGACGGCCGAGCCACGCCCGCAACCAACAGCAACAGCGCCGACCTCATGGTACGCCCTGACGGCGGCAGCGCTGCCGGACTTGCCGCGGCTCGAAGGCGCCATCGCCGCCGACGTCGCCGTGGTGGGGGCGGGCTTCACCGGGCTTTCGGCCGCGTTGCATTTGGCCCTGGCCGGTCGGCGCGTGGTGGTGCTGGAAGCGGACCGGGTCGGTGCCGGGGCTTCCGGCGTCAATGGCGGCCAACTCTGCACCGGCATGCGGCTCGACCAGGACGAACTGGAAGCGAGCCTCGGTGTCGCGCCCGCGCGCGGGCTCTGGGCGATGGCCGAGGCCGCGAAGGCGCTGGTCCACGACCTCGCCCGCGCGCACGGCATCGCCTATGGCTATCGGCCGGGCCTGCTGCACGTGGCCCACAAGCGCCGCTACGTCGACGCCTATCGACGCTATGCCGCAAAGCTCCAGGACGACTACGGCTACGCCCCGATCCGCTTCGTCGGCCCGGACGCGCTCCCCGAACTCCTGACGGCAGCGGGATATTTCGGCGGTACCTACGATGCAGGTGCGGGTCACCTGCACCCGCTCGCCTTCGTCCGGGGCTTGGCCAGCAGGGCCATCGCGGCCGGAGCTCAGGTCTTCGAACAGAGCCCCGCCACGACGTTCGAGACGACCGGCCAAGCGGTGGTCACGGTCAAAACCGGCGCCGGCACCGTTCGCGCCGAACAGCTGATCCTCGCCACCAACGGCCAGCTCGACCAGCTCGCCCCCAAAGCCGCATCCGCCACCATGCCCATCAACAACTTCATGGTGGCCACGGCGCCGCTGGGTGGCGAACGCGCGGCCGCCTTGATCCCGTCGGATGCGGCGGTCGCCGACAGTCGTTTCGTGGTCAGCTATTTCCGCCGCAGCCACGACCATCGCCTCCTCTTCGGCGGGGGCGAAACCTATGGCTATGGCCTTCCCGCCGACATTGGCGCCTTGGTGCGGCCGCATCTGGAGCGGGTGTTTCCCCAGTTGCGGGGCGTGGCGCTCGACCACGGCTGGGGCGGCACGGTGCGGATCACCCGCTCGCGGCTGCCCCACTTCGCGCGCCTTCGGCCGAACGTCCTGAGTGCCGGCGGCTATTCGGGGCAGGGGGTGGCGCTCGCTACCTTCGCCGGCAAGCTCATGGCCGACGCGGTGATCGGCCAGGGTGACGGTTTCGACCGGCTTGCCGCCTTGCCGATCAAGCCGTTTCCCGGCGGACGCCGCGCACGCTGGCCGCTGTTGGCCTTGGCGATGAGCTGGTACGCGCTCAGGGATCGGCTTTGAGCGGGCCGTCCCGGTAGTCGAACCAGGCATAGGCCGCGCGCAGCAGCAAGCTGCGGGGCAGGGGGAAGCGGCGCAGCTTTTGGGTGAGGGGCGCCGGCAAGTCTGCCAGCCGCAGCGAGCCGAGGGCCAAATCCGCCACCAGCTCGCCTGCCTTGGAGCCCATCGCCACGCCGTTGCCGTGCCAGCCAAGCGCGGTCCACGCCCCCTTCGGTGCGTCGAGCTGGCCGACGAACGGCAGGAGATCGCGGGTAAGGCACACCAGGCCCGACCAGAGGTGGCGGACTTCCACCTCCCGCCACGCCGGAAAGAGCACGTGAAAATCGCGCCGCAGCCTGGCTTGCGCCTGGGCCTGGCCGCCAGGCCCGCCATCGACCCCACCGCGACCACCGAACAGAAAGCGCCGGTCGGGCAGCAGGCGGAAATAGTGCAGCAATTCGCGGCTGTCGAAAGCCATGCAGGAGCTGGTCCAGCCTTGGTCGGCAAGTTCGGCGTCGGTCAGCGGCCGGGTGACCAGGACGTTCGAAAAGGCCGGCAACAGCCGGCCGCGCAGCGCTGGCACCAGCGCTTCGTCCGTGTAGGCGTTGGTGGCGACGATGAGCCTTTTTGCCGTCACCTCGCCGCCTTTCGTGCGCAAGCGAAAGCCGGCGCCTGCTTGGTCGATGGCAACGACGCGGCTTCGAGCGCAGAGGCGCGCGCCCTGGCTCAGGACGGCCCGCGCCAGGGCGCGGACGTAGCGGCCGGGATCGAGGGCGAAGCCGATGGGGATCAGGACCCCCGAGTGGAACTGCGGTCCCGCCATGCCGAAGCCGCTGAGACCATCGGTGTCGAACAGGGTGACCTTGCGCCCATAAGCCGCCTCGATCGCTTGGCATTCGCTCGCCAAATCCGTGTGGGCGAGCGGGCGGTGCGCCAACAGCATCTCGCCCTCGCCCTTCTTCGGGCCGGCGTCGATGCCCAAGCGTTCCAAGAGGTGGGCGACGTGGTCGATCGCGCCCAACTGCAGATCGAAGAACCGCTGCGCTTCGACTGCGCCGAAGCGACGGCGCATGGCCCTCGGCGCCAGCTTGGTCGCGCCATCGGAGCAAAAGCCGCCATTGCGCCCCGAAGCACCCCAGCCGATCTCGCCGGCTTCCAGAAGGACGACATCGACCCCAGCGCTCTCGACCAGGCGGAGTGCGGCATTGAGTCCGACCACCCCGCCGCCGATGATCGCCACGTCGGCGGTGGTGGCACCGACGAGACCAGGGGCTTCGATGCCGTCCGCCGCGTGCCAGAAGCTGCCGCTCGGCTGGCTGGTGTCATAGGCGTGCGCGTCGAGGGCGAAGGCGCTCAACGGTCGAGATGCCCCGCGAGCACCGCGACCACGTTCTGGCCAATGTCGTCGATCGCGTAGCCGCCCTCCATGACGTAGAGGGTGGGGGTGCCCAGCTCGCCGAGGCGCCCCCCCAAACGGCGAAAGTCGGGGTGCCGCAGCCGGAAGAAGCTGATCGGATCGCGCTCGAAGGTGTCGACGCCGAGCGACACGACCAGGACGTCCGGTGCGTAGTGGACGACCCGGGCGAGCGCGTGCTCCAGCGCTTCGGCCCAGCGCTCCCAGCCCGTTCCGGGTGGCAGCGGATAGTTGGCGGTGAAGCCAAGACCTTTGCCTTCGCCGGTCTCGTCGGCAAAGCCCGAGAAATGGGGAAAGGCGTCTTGCGGATCGCCGTGCAGCGACAAGAACAGCACGTCGTCGCGACGGTAGAAGATGTCCTGGGTGCCGTTGCCATGGTGAAAGTCGACATCGAGGACGGCGATCCGCGAGGCCCCGTGGTCGAGCAGGTGCTGGGCGGCGATGGCGGCGTTGTTGAGGAAGCAATAGCCGCCATACAGGTCGAAGGCGGCGTGGTGGCCGGGTGGGCGACAGAGCGCGAAGCTGCAGCGATCGCCGAGGGCGATCCACTGCGCGGCGGTGAGCGCCGCGTCCTTCGCGCCGAGGGCGGCCGGGTAGGTGCCGGCGTCGATGGCGGTCTCCACCGCCATGGCGTAGTAGCCGAGCTGACCCTCGATGTTCCGCACCGGCCGCGCCTGCATCCGGCGGGCGGGAAACACTGTCGGGATGGCCTCGCCCGCCATGCCGGCGGCCTGCCAGCGCTGCCAGACGGTTTCGAGAAAGGCGACGAAGCCTGCATCGTGCACCCGGAGCACAGGTTCCAGGTCGAACGCCTGCGCTTTGAGCACGGGGCCCAGCCGGGCGGTTTCGATCGCCGCCTTGATCAGCTCGGCGCGCCTCGGGCTTTCGAACGGCGTCACCAACTGGCCGCCGGACAATTCGGTCTTGGGGTTGCGCTCGACGTGGTGCGGGGAGAAGGCGGTGCGCACGGCCGAGCTCAGAGCAGGGTGACGTCGAAGTCGGTGATGCTGGAGCGGGCCGTATCGAACACGCAGCGGAAGGTGAAGGGCTGCCAGCTGTCGCCGCCGCGATAGACGCGGCCGCTGCCGCCGAACCGCACCAGATCGCCCTCGCCTGGAAACTCCACGTAGCTGGCGCCGTCGGTCTGCACTTGGATGACGCCGGAGACCCGTGCCGGCACCTCGCTGAAGACGGCGAGCGCGCAGGCGCCGGCATAAGCCGTTTGCAGGTCCGCCGGGCGACCTTCGGGCGGGATCGGCGTGGTCGGCATCGGCGGCGGGACGGGGATGACGGTCAGCGCGCTCCGTTGCGCGCTCTGATCACCGGCGCAAGCGGCGAGGAGCAGGATGCACGCGATCCAGACCGCGCGGGATGCCATCATGGGGGAGGTCCTCGTTGCCAACATCCTGGATGTAGAGCCTTTTGCGCCCGCCTCAAACCACGGCCTTGGCTTGGTGCGAGGCCGTGGATTTGGCGGCTGCGCTTGTCGATCCGCGCTTGCGTTCGCCAGGCGGCGCGACCATTTTCCCGGCACCGGGTGGGGTATGCAACGAGGAGATGGGCGTGCGGAGCAGCCTTTATGCAGGCATCGCGGCATGGGGTCTTGCGGTGGTGTCGCCAGCCGCCTTGGCCGCCGATGCGCAGGGCCGCTTTGCCGGACATGGTCCGGGCATCGCCCAGTGCAGCCAGCTGATCGACGCCCTGCAGGTCGAGGGGCCGGATCGGCCGCTGTTCGTCGGCTGGGTGTCCGGGTTTCTCACCGCGGCCAACGCCTACAAGCCCGACACCTACGACGTCAGCCCGTGGCAACCGATGGAGTTCGTCGCCAACGTCGTGGCCGATCAGTGCAGCCGCAATCCGAATGCGGCGGTGACCGAGGTCATGCTCGCCGTCACCGAGCAATTGGCGATGGATCGCCTGCAGCAGAGCTCGCAGGTGCTGACGCTGGAGCATGGCGGCAATCGCGTGGCGATCTACCGGGAGGTGCTGCGGCGGGCGCAGACGCGGTTGAGCGAGCTTGGTTACTACGGCGGCTCGGTCGATGGGGCCTATGGCCCGCAGACCCGGGGTGCCTTGGAATCGTTTCAGCAGAACCGCGGTCTCCAGGCGACCGGGTTGCCCGACGACGGCACCTTGTTGGCGCTCTTCTACGACCTCGTCCCGCAGCGGCCCGGCGGTGGCTGAGCACTGGGCAGGCCGGCTGCCCTTCTTCTTCTTCGGGACGCTGATGGACACGGACGTCTTGGGCCGGGTGCTGGCGCGGCCGGTCGTGGGCAGCGAGCTGATCCCGGCGATGCTGTGGGGCCATCGCCGTTATCCGGTCCGCGACAAGGCCTATCCGGTCATTCGGCAGGAACGGGCAAGTCACGTGCCGGGATGTCTGTTCCATCCCCGAAGCGCCGACGAGCGGTTGCGGATCGATCACTTCGAAGCGGAAGAATACGAGGCGCGGCCGCGCCGGGTGCAGGTGGGGACGGCGCTGACCAATGCGCTGGTCTATCTCGACCTCGAAGGCGTGTTCGAGTTGGACGGGGGGACGTGGTCGCTGGCCTCGTTTCAAGCGCAGCACAAGACAGCTTATTTGCCGCAATGCGACGGGTGGATGGCCGACTACGTGCCGGTGGCGCCGCGGTCGGCGGCGCGAAGGCGGCTGCCGCTGGCGGCGCGGTCGGGCGGTTGAGGGCGCTCAGGCGGCCTGACGCTCGAGCACCGGGGCGGCGGCGCGGCGGACGAGGTCGCCGGCGGCAAGCGGGCTGCGCATTTCGTCGCTGAGGGTGCGGCGCCAGAGGCGGGCACCGGGGCGGCCGTTGAAGAGCCCGAGCGTGTGGCGGAGGATGGCGGCGGCGGGCACACCCTGGCCCCGGCTCTGGTCGACGTAGTCGGCGAGGGCCGCGACCACGGCGGTGAAGTCCGTTACAGGCGGCGGCCTATTCCAGGCGGCGGCCTCGAGTGCCGGCAGCGAGGCCGGGTTTTGGTAGGCCTCGCGGCCGATCATCACGCCCTTGGCCCAGCGCATCGCCCGGGCGACGTCGCCCGGCGTGCGGAGGCCGCCGTTCAGGACGATACGCAGCTCCGGGTGGTGCCTTTGCAGGGCTTCGACCAGGGCGTAGCGCAACGGGGGAACCTCGCGGTTTTGCTTGGGGCTCAGGCCTTGGAGCCAGGCTTTGCGGGCGTGGATGACGAAGGTGTCGATGCCGGCCTCGGCGACGGTGGTGACGAAGCGTTCGAGGAAGGGGGCCTCGTCGACGTCGTCGATGCCGATGCGGGATTTGACGCTCAGCGGTTTGGCGGTGGCTTCGCGCATCGCGCTGAGGCAGTCGCGAACGCGCTCGGGTTCGGCCATGAGGCAGGCGCCGAAGCGGCCTTTTTGGACGCGGTCGGAGGGGCAGCCGCAATTGAGGTCGTAGCCGGCATAGCCGAAGGCTTCGGCGGTGCGGATGGCGGCGGCGAGCTCGTCGGGTTCGCTGCCGCCGAGCTGGAGGATGACCGGCTGCTCGCGGGCGTCGAAAGCGAGGAGGCGGTCGGTCGGCCCATGCCGGATGGCGCCGGTGGTGACCATCTCGCTGAAGAGCAAGGCCCGCGGCGCCAGGAGCCGGTGAAAGAACCGGCAATGCCGATCCGTCCAATCCATCATCGGCGCAACGCAAAACCTGTGGTCGAGGGACCTGGGCATGGGCGTGGGGGGTGTTGTCGAGCTGCGGCGGGGGGCGGCCATGGTCTAGGGGCTTCGTCGGCGAGGTGCAAGGCGAGGCGGTGAGGGGGGGGGCTCGGCGCGATTTGTCATAATACCCGTTATCCCCAGGCTAAAGACTTATTTCGAAACGAAAGTGGGGTGGGACAGTTCGTTTTGTAGAATCGTTTTTTTGGGCCGGCCCAGGGCTTTGCTGGGGGCGGGTGGTGGGGGCTTGACCCTATCCAAAAAGCGG
>RECO01000100.1 GCA_007694015.1 Geminicoccaceae bacterium | reverse complement strand
AGCGCGCTCGACGTTCAGTCGTCGGCGCGAACGGGGTTCTGCATCTCGCCCAGCTTGTCGATGCCCGTCACCATCGTCTGGCCGGCGCGCAGGAACACCGGCGGCTTCATGCCGGCGCCGACGCCCGGCGGCGTGCCGGTGGTGACCACGTCACCCGGCTCCAGGGTGAACATCTGGCTCATATAGGCGATCACCGTCGGCACCGAGAAGATCATCGTCGCCGTCGTGCCGTCCTGGTAGCGCTTGCCATCGACGTCCAGCCACATCTTCAAGTTCGAGATGTCGCCGACCTCGTCGGGCGTCACCAGCCAGGGCCCCATCGGGCCGTAGGTGTCGCAGCTCTTGCCCTTGGTCCACTGGCCGCCGCGCTCGAGCTGATAGGTGCGCTCCGACACGTCGTTCATCACGCAAAAGCCAGCGACGTGGTCCATCGCCTCGGCCTCGCTCACGTACTTCGCCCGCTTGCCGATGACGAAGGCCAACTCCACCTCCCAGTCGGTCTTGACCGAACCGCGCGGCAACACCACCGGATCGTAGGGGCCGGTGATCGAACTGGTGGCCTTCATGAACAGCACCGGCTCGCTCGGGATCGGGTTGCCCGTCTCCACCGCGTGATCCGAATAGTTCAAGCCCACGCACACCAGCTTGCCGACGCGCGTCGGGTTCACCGGCGGGCCGAGCCGCGGGTTGCCGCCGATCTCGGGCAGCGTCGACGGATCGAGTGCCTGCAGCTTGGCGAGGCTCTCGGGGCTCAAGGTCGTGCCGTCGACGTCCTCGATCACAGCGCCCAAGTCACGCAGCTTGCCCTCGCCGTCGATCAGCCCCGGACGTTCTTCGCCCGCGGTCCCGTAGCGCACCAACTTCATCTCACTGCTCCCTGTTTGTACGAACGGCACCCCCGGCCGACGGCGCGTGCCTAGCAGGAGGTCAGCCGTCTCGACAAGCGCCGCTCCAAGGGCCTAGGTGTGCGGCAACGTCGAGCACCCGGTCCAGGAGAGGGCGAACGCGCGTGACGGATGCCGCCAACTTCCAGACGCTGCACGTCGTGCAGCACCCGCTGATCGAGCACAAACTCACCCTGATGCGCTGCACCCGAACGCCGGTGGCGGAGTTCCGCCGCCTCGCCAACGAGGTGGCGATGCTGCTCGCCTACGAGGTCACCCGCGACCTGCCGCTCGACGAAGTCGAGATCGAAACCCCGCTAACACCCATGCGCGCGCGCAAACTCTCCGGCAAGAAGCTCTGCCTCGTCTCCATCCTGCGCGCCGGCAACGGCCTTTTGGAAGGGATGCTCAACCTCATGCCGTCGGCCCGCGTCGGCCATATCGGGCTCTATCGCAACCCCGAAACCCTGCAGCCGGTCGAGTATTACTACAAGATGCCGACCGACATCGCCGAACGCCGGGTCATCGTCGTCGACCCCATGCTGGCCACCGCCAACTCGGCCGTCGCCGCCGTGGACCGCATCAAGGCCGACCGCGCCCAGGACATCCGCTTCGTCTGCCTTCTCGCCGCGCCGGAAGGGGTCCAACGCTTTGCCGCAGCACACCCGAACGTCCCCGTCTACACGGCCGCCCTCGACAGCCACCTGAACGACCACGGCTACATCGTCCCCGGCCTCGGCGACGCGGGCGACCGGATCTACGGCACGCGGTAGGGGGTAAAGGTAAAGGTAAAGGTAAAGGTAAAGGTAAAGGTAAAGGGAAACAGAAGGGAAGGGGGGACTTGATGGTCCCCCCTTCGACCCCCCGAGGCAGCGGCAAAGCCGCTGCCACTTGGCAGGAGAGGCGGCGGCCTTGCCGCTGCCCATGAAGACAGGAACGGTGGAGGGGAGATCGGGCATGCGGAAGGTGCAGGGCCCCGACGGCCAGAGCCCCGAGGATCAGCCGTCGGTGCTCGTGGTCGACATCGGTGCGTCCAACGTCAAGCTCTGGTGCTCGAAAACCGGTGAAACGGCGCGGTTTCGCTCCGGGCCGCACTTCGCGCCCCAAGGCCTCGTCGAGGGCATCCGGGAAGCGACGGACGGCTGGCCGGTCGATCGCGTCAGCGTCGGCATTCCCACGGGCGTGCTCGGCGGCCGGCCCTATTGCGAACCGCACAACATGGGCCGCGGCTGGCTCGGCTTCGCCGTCGAGGAACATTTCGAACAGCCCGCGCAACTCATCAACGACGCCGTCATGCAGGCGCTCGGTTCCTACAAGGGCGGCACCATGCTGTTCTTGGGCCTCGGCACCGGCCTCGGCACGGCACTCGTCGTCGACGGCACCGCCATTGGGCTCGAAATCCAGCACCTGCCCTACCGTGACGGCCTCAGCTTCGAGGACTGGACCGGCACCCGCGCCATCGACCGCTTCGGCCTGGCGGTGTGGCGCAAACACCTCGCCATCGTCACCCAGCGGCTCAAGGATGCGACCGTCGCCGAATACGTCGTGCTCGGCGGCGGCAATGTGCGTCACCTGGAGGAGCTGCCACCCCACTGCCACCGCGGCGCCAATGCCAACGCCTTCTTGGGCGGCTACCGCCTTTGGGCCGGCGCCCAGGCCGAACTGATGGCGTGAGCGGGCGCGAGCCGCACGTGTGCGCTGCAGCCATTGCCAACGACGCGTGCGCGTTCTGCCAAGACCACGGCCAGCCAAAAGCTCGATACTGGTGTAGGTCCATGAGATTTGGGAGACGAGCCATGCTTCGCTACACGACGTGCTTGGCCAGCACCCTTTTGCTTCTCGCCGGTACCGCCGCCGTCGCCAATGAGTTGCTGCCCTACCGGGGCGACGGCATGCATCGCATCGTGCAGCCGCATGCGCTGGATTGGCAGCCGGTCGCATCGATGCCGCCGGGCGCCGAAATGGCGATCCTGGAAGGCGACCTCAGCGCCGAGGAACCGTTCACCTTCCGCTTGAGGCTGCCAGCCGGCTATCTGCTCGCGCCCCACGTGCACCCGGCTTACGAGCGGGTGACGGTGCTCCAGGGCGTGTTCCACTTCGCCCATGGCGAAGAGTTCGACCGTGACCGCACCTTGGCGCTCCCGGTCGGCGGCTTCGCCATCATGCCGCCGGGTGTGCCGATGTACGGCTTCACCGACAGCGAGACGATCGTTCAGCTGCACGGTCAGGGGCCGTGGGGGATCGAGTATCTCGACCCGGGCGACGACCCCCGCTCGTAGGTCCGCGCGTCAGAGCGCCCAGCCGCCGTCGATGATCATCGTCGTGCCGGTGACGTAGCTGCTCTCGTCGGCGAGCAGATAGACCGAACCGGTTGCGATCTCGGCGGCGGTGGCGAGCCGTCCCGTGGGCTGCCGGGCGAGGAACGCCGCCCGCGCCGCCTCCGGATCGGCGAAGGCTTGAATGCGGTGGTGCAGGGACGGCGTGTCGACCGTGCCGGGGCAGATTGCGTTGCAGCGAACGCCCTTGGCGACGAAGTCGGCGGCGACCGACTTGGTGAGGCCGATGACGGCGGCCTTGGTGGTCGAATAGACGAAGCGGTTGGGCACGCCCTTGATGCTGGAGGCCACCGACGACACGTTGACGATGCTGCCGCCGCCATGGTCGAGCATCGCCGGCAGGAAGGCGCGGATGGTGCGGTGCATCGAGCGCACGTTCAGCTCGAACGAGAAGGTCATGGCCTCGTCGTCGGCTTCCAGCACCGTGCCGTGGTGGACGAAGCCCGCCACGTTCACGAGCCCGTCGAGGGTGCCGATCTCCTTGGCCATCTTCTGAATGGCGGCCGGGTCCAGCACGTCGAGCACGCTGGTCGTCACGTTGTCGAGCGCCTCGAGTTCGACCAGCAGCGTGTCGTTGACGTCGGTGGCGTAGACGAACGCACCTTCCTTGGCCGCCGCCTCGGCAATCGCGCGACCGATGCCCTGCGCTGCGGCCGTGACCAGGATGCGTTTGCCGTCCAAGCGCTGGCTCATGACCGTGGGTCCTCCCTTGCTGTTTCGATCCATGTCGGTTTCGGCCCGTCGAGGGCGGCAACGTTCAGCCGCTGCAACGCGACGACGAGGTCGTCGGCGATGTGCCGCCGTCGCGCGGCCCGATCGCCCATGCGCACCGGCGCGAAGAAGGCACCGGTCGCCCAATGGCCGACCACTCCGGGCGGCAGCGCGTCGAGGGGAGCTTCGACCACCAGGAGGTCGAGCAGGGCCCCGGCCATCAACCCGACATCGGCCGCGGCGTCCCGGCCGAAGCGCGCCAGTTGCAGGGCCGTCGCCGCCGCGCCGAGGCTGGCGTCGGCCAGCACCGCGTCGGCGCCCCGTTGCTTGGCCTCGGTGAGGGCGGCCATGTCCGTCACCGCATCGATCCGGCCGATGCGCGGCGAGCCGTAGCGGCGCCAGACGGGTACCGCCTCGGGCAGCAAGACGACGCCGGTCGCGAAGGGGGCGAGCCCCTCGATCAGGTCGATCAACAGATCACCCTCGGCCTCGCGCAGGTCCAAGACCATGAACCGGCCGCTGTCGTCGGCGAGCCGGCGCAACCCCCAAAAGACGCCCATATGCGGGATCGGCACGAGGTCAGCTCCAGCGCAGCCGGTCGATGACGTAGTCGGGGGCGGGGCTGCCATGCGCCGCGGCCAGCCGGCGAACGGTGTCGGTCTGTTCGCCCAGGGGGCGGCCGCGATCGAAGTCGGCGCCATGGATGCCATCGACGCAGAAGAGCGTGCGCAGCCCCATGAGGGCACCCCCCTTGACGTCATGGGCAAGGCTGTCGCCGACGCAGACGATCCGCGCCTTGGAGACGTCCGGCAGCGCTTCGAGGCAGCGCTCGTAGACCGGCCGATAGGGCTTGCCGACGTAGATCGGCACGACCCCGGTCCGTTCGCGATAGGCCTCGGCCACGGCCCCCGGCGACAACTCGTTGCCGTTCGCAGTCAGGGCGACCAGGTCGGGATTGGAGCAGATGACCGGCAGCCGCCGCGCCATGGCCGGCGCCAACTCGGCCAGAAAATGGTCCAGGCCGTAGCGGTCGCCCTGCACACCGCTCAACATCACGAAGTCGGCATCGGCCAGGTCGTTCACGCGCTCCACGCCGGAGCCGTCGACCACGCTGACGTCGTCGTCGCGCCGCACGAGGTAGCAGCGCCGTCCGGGCAAGGGCTCGCCCGCAACCTCGCCCGCCCGGAGCGCAGCAAAGGCCGCTTCGCCCGAGGTCACGTTGGAGCGAAAGCGCCGTACCGGGAAGCCCATCCGCTCCAACACGCCCTCCGCATGGGCGCGGCGCCGCCCGGAATTGGAGAGCGTGACGATCACCTTGCCCGCATCCAACAGGCCATGCACCGCCTCCAGCGCACCGGGCAGGGGCTCTGCGCCGTCGTGCAACACGCCCCACTGGTCGAGGATGAACGCATCGTACCCGTCGAGCAGGGGCAACAACGAGGGCAGGGGCTGGGGCATCGGCGGGCTTTCGAGAAACGACGTGCCCAGCGCTTAGCCGAGTTGGCGCCCTTGCGCCACCGCTTGACAAGTGCCGCCGGAAAACCGCCACTCGCGAGGCAACTGGGAGGGGGCGATGCAGCGCCTGCAACGACATCACGACATGGGTGGGCGCGACGCCGGACCGATCGAGCGCGCCGAGCACGACTACGCGCCCTGGGAGAAGAAGGTCGACGCCATTCTGCGGCTGGCCAGCGCCAACGGTGTGTTCAACATCGACGAACACCGCCGCGGCGTCGAGGAACTGGGGCCGGGGATCTATGACGAACTGACCTATTACGAGCGCTGGATCAGCGCCATCACCCACATCCTCTTGGAGAAGGGCGTCCTCCACGTCGACGAATTGGGGCGCGAGATGGCGGCGATCGAAGCCCGCTGGGGCCAGCCTTGAGCGCGCTTCGCGTCGGCGCGCGGGTGCGGGTACGCGCCGCCTTTCCGCCAGGCCACGTCCGCACGCCCTTCTACACCCGCGGCAAGATCGGCCGGATCGAAGCCCTCGCCGGCCACTACGCCGATCCCGAAGCCTTGGCCTATGGCCAGAGCGGCCTGCCCGCCAAAGCGCTTTGGCGGGTGCGTTTTCCCATGACCGAACTCTGGTCCGACGCCGAAACGCCCGAGGACCAACTCGTCGTCGACCTCTACGAACACTGGCTGGAGGCGATCGATGGCTGAGCACCACCACGACCACCCACACCCCGTCGACGTCGACGTCGATGCCGCCCCGCCCACCCACCACCAACTCCTCACCGAAGCGGTGGCAGCGCTCTTGATCCGCAAAGGCATCGTCACCGCGGACGAGCTTCGCCGCACGCTGGAGGACATCGACGCCAAGAGCCCCGCCGCCGGCGCCCGCCTGGTCGCCCGCGCCTGGGTCGACCCGGCCTTTCGCGAGCGCCTGCTCGACGACGTCAACGCCGCCGCCTCCGAACTCGGCATCGACGCCGGCCACATCCCGATCCGGGCCGTGGCCAACGCGCCGGGGCTGCACAACCTGATCGTCTGCACCCTCTGCTCGTGCTACCCGCGCCTTTTGATCGGCCTTCCGCCCGATTGGTACAAGGCACGCAGCTACCGTTCCCGCGCCGTGCGCGAACCGCGGGCCGTTTTGCGCGAGTTCGGGCTCGATCTCGACCCTTCGATCACCGTCCACGTGCACGACAGCACGGCCGATTTGCGGTATATGGTACTCCCGGAACGACCCGCTGCTACGGCGGGCTGGGGGGAGGACGCACTGGCAGCGCTGGTCACGCGCGACTGCATGATCGGCACCGCCCTACCGAAAGCAGCACTATGACGCCCGTCACGTTCTGGTTCGAGTTCTCCAGCCCCTATTCCTACATCGCCGCCGAACGCCTGCGCGCCGCCCACCTGCACGCGCCACAGGTCAATTGGCGCCCGTTCCTCCTGGGTCCGATCCTGAAAGCCAAAGGCCACGACCCCGCCGCGTTCGACGAGGGCTCACCCAAGCGCGCCTATATGTGGCGCGACGTCGAGCGGCTCGCCGAAAAGTTCGCGATCCCGTTCGAGCGGCCACGAATTTTCCCGCAAAACGGGCTCATGGCAGCCCGCATCGCCACCGCGTTCCCCAACGAACGCTGGCTGGTCGACTTCGTCTGCGCCGTGTTCCACGCGGCCTTCGCCCACGGTCACGACATTGCCGAGGTCGAAACCCTGCACGACATCCTCGACGGCATGGGCCTGCCCACCGAGGGCCTCATCGAGGAAGCCGAACAGCCGGGCACCAAAAAAGCGCTCCGCGACGCCACCGCCGAAGCCCAAAGCCTCGGCATCTTCGGCGCCCCCAGCTTCACCGTCGGCCACGAGCTCTTCTGGGGCCAAGACCGCCTCGACGACGCCCTCGACTGGGCCCGCCACATCCACCTTCCGTAACCGCGGAGAGGTAAGGCCAAGGGGGCTTTTGGCCCCCGAAGAAAGGCAGGGCCAAGGGGGCTTTTGGCCCCCTTGGAAACCCCCGAGCGGAAACGATGATCGCCAGGGCTTAGCCCTGGCGATCATCGTTTCCGCCACTTTGCCAACTGCCAACTGCCAGCGGCAACGCCGCTGGCCGGGGGTCCTAGGGGGCCAAAAGCCCCCTAGCCCTTGCCTTTTGCTGCCAGCCCGAGCTCAGCCAGGCGAGCTTGCAGCTTGGGGATCGTTTCGGCTTCGAACCACGGGTTGCGTTTGAACAGGTTCTGGTTGCGCGGGCTTGGGTGCGGCAGGGGGATGTGCTGGGCCACCGCCACGTCGGCTCGCCGCACGATGTCCATCAAGGGCGCCGGCTCGGGCGCCAGGTAGTGGCGGACGGCGAAGCTGCCGATCAAGAGGGTGAGTTCGATCGCGGGCAGATTGGCCAACAGCCGGGCGTGCCAGGTGGCGGCGCATTCGGGGCGCGGTGGGCGATCGCCGCCGCGGGGCAGGCGGCCCGGATAGCAAAAGCCCATCGGCACGATGGCGACGCGGGATGGGTCGTAGAAGACGGCGGGTTCCAGGCCCAGCCAGCGGCGCAGGCGCTCACCCGAGGCATCGTTCCAGGGGATGCCGGTGGCGTGGACGCGCGTGCCGGGGGCTTGGCCGACGACGAGGAGGCGCGCGGTCGGGCCCGCCTGCAGCACCGGTCGCGGGCCGAGCGGCAAATGTTCGGCGCAAAGGCGGCAGGCCCGGACCTCGGCGAGCAGCGCCCTTAGGCTCAACGCGTCTCCAGCCACGTCCGGATGCGGGCGATCGCTTCCTCGATCCGCTCCATCGAGGCGGCGTAGGAGACGCGGATGAAGCCCTCACCGTGGATGCCGAAGGAGGTGCCGGCGATCAGGGCGACGCCGGTCTCGGCCAGGAGGCGGTCCTGCAGTTCGCGCGCCGGCAGGCCCGTGCCCTCGATGTTGGGAAAAGCGTAGAACGCGCCCTTCGGCCGCACGCAGCGAAAGCCGGGCAGGTCGTTCAACAGGTCCAACACGCGCAACCGCCGGCGGTCGAACGCCACCATCATGTTGCCCGCGGCCGTCTGCGGGCCGTCGAGGGCGGCGATGGCGGCGTATTGGGTCGCCGCGTTGACGCAGGAATGGGTGTTGATGGCGAGCCGCGTGGCATGGTCGACCAGGGCTTTCGGCCAAATGCCGTAGCCGATCCGCCAGCCGGTCATGGCGTAGGTCTTGGACCAGCCATCCAGGAGGATCAGCCGATCGCGAATTTCGGGGTAGGCCAAGAGACTCGCGTGCCGCTCGCCGTCGTAGACCATCCGGGCGTAGATCTCGTCGGAAAGCACGGCCACCTGCGGGTGGCGGCGCAGCCCATCGACCAGGATGTCGAGTTCCCTTTGCGGCACCACGCCGCCCGTCGGGTTGGCCGGGCTGTTGACGATCAAGAGGCGGGTTTGCGGCGTGATCTGCGCCAACACCTCCTCCGCCACGAACGAAAAGCCGCTGGCCTCGGGCAAGCGGATGGGCACCGCCTTGGCGCCGGTATACTCGATCAGCGAGCGGTAGATGGGAAAACCCGGGTCCGGGTAGAGGATTTCCGCCCCCGGCTCGCCGAACATCATGATGGCAAAAGCCATCGTCACCTTGCCGCCCGGCACGATCACGACCGCGTCCGGGTCCACCTCCACGCCGCGATGGGCGTGGACGTCGCGCGCCACCGCTTCCCGCAAGGGCCTGATCCCGTTCGCCGGCGTGTAGCCGTGATGGCCGTCGCGCAGCGCCTTCGCCGCGGCCTCGACCACGTGTTCCGGGGTGGGGAAGTCCGGCTGGCCGATGCCCAGATTGATCACGTCCTGACCTTTGGCCATCAGCGCTTGGGCGCGGGCGAGCACCTCGAAGGCACTCTCGGTGCCGAGACGATCGAGCGAAGCGGCAAGCTGCATGGCAGGCTCTCGGGGCAGGGGACGGGAGCCGGGGGATAAGGCCAGCCCCGACAATCGTCAACGCGCGGCTGCCTGACCCGGCACCATGCGGCTTGGGTGATGGGGAGGAGGCTCCGGGGCTCGGCGGCTGGGATTTCGCGGTTGAGGCTTTCGACGACCCCGGCGGGGAAGTCGACGTTGACGCAGCGGCCCGACGGTCGTGGATGGCCGGTTCGGCGAGGTCTGGGGCGGCGTGGCGATTTGTCATAATGCCCGTTATCCCCAGGCTAAACGCTTCTGCAGGAAGGAAAGGGGGGTGGGACAGTTCGTTTTGTAGAATCGTTTTTCTTGGGCCGCCCAGGGCTGGGCTGGGGGCGGTCGTTGGGGGATTGACCATGTCCAAAAAGCGGGTGGCAGGGTAGCACGAAAAGGGCTGAAATCCTAGGGTTGCCGCGTCAGGCGGTGCAGCGGCCGTCTGGGGTGGGGCGGGCGTGGCCGCGGGCGGTGAGGATCTGGAGGATGTCGGCGACGTCGCCCCAAGGCCGGCGCTGGAAGGCGGATGCCATGGCTTCGGAGATGGGACCGTCCCAAACGCAGCCGTCCGAGGCGGCTTGAAGCAGGCGAAGGTGTTCGCCTCCGCTTCGCCTCGTCAGGGTCAAGTTGACCCGTTTCGGTCATCCGGCTCGGAAGACGAGGCGGGCAGCTCAAGTCTCGACAATGGACGGGATAATCCCGAGGTCGGCGCGCCGTGGGAGCGAGATTTGCGCAGGCGCGGCGCAAGGCGGCGGCGTCGTCTCGCTCCCTTGGCTCACTTGGGCGTTCGGCTGGCGTTTCGGCATTCGGCCTCGGCCATGGCCACGCCCACGTCGTCGCCCCTGCGCATCGGGGTTGCCCCCAGCTCACCCAGCCGCAAGGCTTCGCGTTCGTCTCCAGTGCCGCCCGACGCCTTCACCACGACACGACCCTCGGCGACGAGCCTCGGCAGGGTGGGGCGGGCAGGCTGAGGGGATTTGCTGCGCACCGTCGTGCTCGGAGGCGGGCTGCCGGTTGGAGAGCTCCGCCAAACGCTCGCGGAACCCGCCCGAGCGCTGATCGTCCAAGGAGCCCGGCACGCCGCGGCTCGAGGATGCGGACGGCTTCAGCCCTTCACGGCACCGGCGGTCATGCCGCTGACGATGTAACGGTTGGCGGTGAGCGCAAACAGGATGACCGGGGCGACGATCAGGACGGCGTAGGCGGCGATGACGCCGTACTGCGCGCCGGCCTCGACCCCACCCAAAAAGCGCGTGATGCCGACGGTCAAGGGCTGCGCGTTGGCGCCGGCGAGGAACAGGGCGAAAAGATACTCGTTCCACGAGATGATGAAGACGAGGATGGCGAGTGCCGTCACACCTGAGCGCACCACCGGCAGGTTGATGTTCCAAAAGAGCCGCCAGGGCCCGCAGCCGTCGACGATCGCCGCTTCTTCGATCTCGCGCGGCACGGTGTCGAAGAAGCCTACCATCATCCAGGTGGCGAAGGGGATGTGGATGGCGAGATGGGCGAGCAACAGGCCGAAGCGCGAACCGGAAAGCCCCAAATTCACGAAGATGAGGAAGAGCGGCAAGGCCAGGACGACGTAGGGGATGAAGCGCATCGCCAAGACGGCGAAGGAGAGCGTCGAGCGGGTGCGGCCGCCGAGCTTGGTCAGCCCGTAGGCCAAGGGCACGCACACCACGAGCGTGATGACCACCGCTGCCGTCGAGATGATCAGGCTGTTGGTGAAGAAAAACCAGAAATCACCCCGGTCGAACGCCTCGCCGAAATTGTCGAGGGTGAAGTCCCGGAGCAGCAAAAGGTCGACCGGCGAGCGGAAGATCGCCGTGCGGTTCAAGGAGGCTGCCAACAGCATGAGCGGCGGCAGCAGCGAGATGACCAGCCAGACGGCGAGGCCCAGGTGAATGAGGCCGACGTCGAAGCGGCGGCGCAGGCGATGGTTGCCGTTCATGCAGCCTGCTCCCGCCGCCGATAGATGGTGATGTAGAGCCACGCCACCGTCGCCATGATGATGAACATCGTAAAGGCGATGGTGTTGGCCATGCCCATGTCCTGGGCGGCGATGCCGCGGTTGTAGGCCAGGATCGACAGCACCGTGGTGGCGCGGCCGGGGCCGCCGCCGGTGAGCGCCCAGATCATGTCGAACTCGCGGAAGGCCGAGGTCATGATGATGATCGAGACGAACAGGATGTGCGGCTGCAACATCGGCAGGACGACGTGGCGCAGCGTCTGCCACGCCGTGCCGCCATCGACGCGGCAGGCCTCGTAGAGCTCCTCCGGGATGGTGGTCAGCGCGGCGTAGAAGACGAGGATGGCGAGCGGGATCAGGTGCCAGCTATTGGCGATGATGGTGGCGAGCAGCGCGGTTTCGCGCTCCAACAGCCAATAGATCTCCGGTAAGCCGAAGAGGCCCGCGACCTGGTTCACCACGCCGAACTCGGGCTGCCAGATAAAGAGCCGCCAGGCGATGCCGGCCACCACGGGGGTCATGACGAACGGCACCATGAACAGCGCGAGCCATGTGCTGCGCCCGCGCACGGCCTTGCTGTTCAAGAGGAACGCGACCAGGAGCCCTGCCACCAACACGATGGCAAGGCAGCCCACGGTGAAGATCGCCGTGGTCTGCAACGAGCGCAGAAACAAGGGGTCGTCGAATGCCTCGCGGTAATTGGCGAGGCCGACGAACACCTGGTGGCGAAAGCGGTAGAGAAAGACTTCGTGCAGGCTGTAGCGCAGGGCCATCACCAGCGGCGTGCCGACGACGACCACCATCAAGATCAGACCGGGGGCAACGAACCACCACCCCTTGGTGAACCGGTTCAGGCCCTGCGCCATGGTCTCAGCCCATCGTCAGTTGACGTAGCCGGCACGTTCGAACGCGGCCCGCATCCGGTCGACCCAGCGCTGCTGCGCCCGTTCGGCCGAAAGATCGCCGCTGAACACGTCGGTGATGAAGTCGACGGTGCCCTGCCACATCACCGCCCCGTACTCGGGAATGCTCTGCCGCACGAACACCTGCTCCAGGGTCTGCTCGTAGGCCGGGAGGAAGGCCGCGAAATAGGGCTGGAGGTTGCGGATCTCCTCGCTCTCGAAATGGGCGCGCCGCGAGAACTGGTTGCTCTGCCTGGCCCATTCGATCTCCTGCTCCTGCAGCATCCAGTGCAGGAAGCGGAACGACTCTTCGGCATTGGGCGTATCGAACACGAACACGCCGCCACCACCGAGGAACGGATTGCCCTGGGTGAAGCCCTGAAGGTTGCCCTCCCACATCGGCAAGGGCGCGTAGATCACGTTGCCCGCCGCCTGGCCGTTCGGGTCCTCGACCGTGGCGAGCCCCTGCGGCCACATGGTGGCCATGGCGAGCCGGCCGTCGCGGAAGAAGTCGAGGCCCTCGAGGAAGGCCCAGCTCTGCGCGTCGCGCGGCGAGACCCGGCGCGCGAGATCGACGAAGAAGTTGGCGCTTTCGACCAGGATCGGATGATCCAGGTCGGGCTCGAAGTTCTCGTCCCAGCCACGCAGCCCGGTGGAGTAGAGCAACACGATGTAGCTGCGGGCGATACCGCTGCCCGACCCGAGCGCGTCACTCCAGCCGCTGGCGGATTTCGGCCTTGGGCGTCTTTCGCAACATCAGCGAGAAGCCCATGTTCTCGGCCACCGTCATGTGCGGGTAGAGGCCGTAGTTTTGAAAGACCATGGCGATGTCGCGGTCTTTCGGCGGCACGTCGTTGACGACGCGATCACCGATGCGGATTTCACCCGCCGTGATCTCTTCCAGCCCGGCGATCATCCGCAGCAGGGTCGACTTGCCGCAGCCCGAGGGGCCGACGAGCACGACGAAGCCGCCGTCCGGAATGGCGACGTCGACGCCATGGATCACCTTGGTCGTGCCGTAGGCCTTTTCGGCCCGCACGATGTCGATGCTCGCCATACGGTCGCGCTCCCCGTCCGGTTTCGTATCGTTGCGCGGCGCCTCTTCCAAGCACGCTCGCCCGGATGCGGCAAGCGCCGACCGGCCGAAACCCGCCCTTCAGGGGCTCGCCGGCTCGATCAGGTGCCAGTGGCCGAGCCCGATCGCGGTGGCGCCGGGATAGCGCCAATCGGCGATGGTGGCGGGGTCGATCGCCACCTCGAAGCCGACCGACGCCACCGGGATGTCGGCGTAGAGATCGAACAGGAAGGTGAAGGCGTCCTGGGCGATGCGGTCGCGCGCAGCGGCGTCGGTGCTGGTCCGGAGCTCGGCAATCATCGCCTCCAATTCGGCCATCTCGACGAAATTGATCGGGTTGCCGGCGGCCGAATAGAAGATCGCCAAGCCCTGATCGGTCGGGCGGATCGGCGCGTTGCGCATCGGCCGCAGCAGGTAGGCCGTGCGCGCCCGGCTCATGCCGCCGAGGCTTCCCCAATCCATCTCGCGCAACTCGGTCTGGAGCCCGACCTCGGCGAAGAAGGTCTGCAACAGCTCGGCCAGCACCGGGAACTCCGGATTGCCCGCGAGCGTGGTCGAGATGATCGGGATGACGGGGTCGGCGAAGGCGTCCGGATAGCCCGCTTCGGCCAGGAGGGCGCGGGCGCGTTCGGGGTCGAAGCCATAAGCCGCCTCGAACCGCTCGGCGAGATGCGGCGCGTAGCCTTCGTTGCGGCTGTCCATCATGAAGCGCACCAGGGGCTCGGCGCGGCCGTCGTAGAGCACCTCCAGGAGCACCTCGCGGTCGATGGCGCGGTTCATCGCCTCGCGCAAGCGGATGTCGAGCCAGGGCAGGTCGGGGTTGTGGCCCTCGACGTCCGGATCGTAGAGGTTGCCGAACATGAAGGCCGTCTGCATGGCGGCGTTGGTCGAGGACAGGATGCGGAAGCCGCGCGCCGTGGCATCGCCCTGCAACTCGCGCGGCAGGGCGACGACGTCGGCTTCGCCGGCCAGGAGCATGGCGAGCTTGGTCGAGGGCTCGGCGACGTAGCGGAGCTCCAGGCGCTCGACGGCCGGCACCTCACCCGACCAATGGTCGTCGACCCGGGTAAAGGTGAGGCCCTGGCCCACGCGCCGTTCGGCGAAGGCGAAGTGGCCGGTGCCGGCCGGGCGCCGGTCGTAGCCGTCGAGCCCCTCCGCTTCGTACTGCGCCTTCGAGTAGATCAGCATGATGCCGCGGCCGGCATGGGCGAACAGGAAGTTCGGGCGCGGCTCGGGCAGGTGGAAGGTGACGGTGTGGTCGTCGATCACCTCCAACTCGGCGCCGCGCAGGAGGGCGATGCCGGTGAGGATCGAATCTTCGGCCGTGTGCAGCGCGTAGGAGTGCACGACGTCGGCCGTGGTGACCGGTCCCCAGCCGAAGTGGAACGCGGCCTCGGGGCGGAGGTGGAAGGTCCAGCGGGTGAAGTCGTCGTTGACCTCCCAGCCGTGCGCCAAGGTCGAGGCGTCGATCTCGCCGGTCTCGGGATCGTTGCCCAGGAGCGGCTGCAGGGCGGGGCCGAGGTGGTTGTCGCCGCTGGTCTGCCAAAAGCGGTTGGTCTCGGTCGAGGGCGGGTCCATGACGACCGTCACCGTACGCGCGTTGGCGGGGTGGCTCGAGGCGAGCCCGAGCGCCGCGAACGCGGCGACGACACCTGCTGCGAAAAGCGTGGTCCTGCGCATCTCGTGTTCCTCCCTGTCCTCGTCGTTTTAGGGTAGCGCCATCGCCAGGGCCAAGGCCTTGGCCCTGGCCCAGCGTTGGGCGCGCTCTTGAAAGACCTCGGCCAGCGCCGTTCGCGGTTCGAACACCGTCTCGGTTCGGCACATCATGGCGGCAGCCGCATCGAGGTCGGGGTAGAGGCCGGTGCCGACGGCCGCGCACATCGCCGCACCGACGAGCCCCGTTTCGGCGACGGTGGTGCGGATCACCGGCAGTGCCGTCACGTCGGCCTTGAGCTGACACCAGGCGTCGCTCCGAGCCCCGCCGCCCGCGATGCGCATCTCCACCGCGCGCTCGCCGGTCGCGGCGGCCGCGATTGCCAACACGTCGCCGAGCGCATGGGCGACACCTTCGAGCACCGACCAGAACAGCGCCTCGCCGTCGGCGTCCCGGCCGAGCCCGGCGAAGCTGCCGCGCACGTCCGAGCGCCAGATCGGGGTCCGCTCGCCCGCGAGCCACGGCAAGAACACGGGCCAATCGGCCGTGGGCAGGCGCGCACCGACGCGGGCGATCGCGGCTTCCAGCGCCCCCTCGACGCGGAGTGCCCGATGCGCCCAAAGAGCCGAATCCGCCCCCACCTGGGTGGGCCCGCCCAATTGCCAAACGGCCTCGCCCCACCGGACGGCAACCAGGCCCGGTGCCACCCGGCGCGCCGCACTCAAGAGACCGACCGCCTCGGAGGTGCCGGCCACGTCGTAGGCCTGCCCCGGCCGGATCGCGCCGGCACCGATGGCGGTCGCCCAGGTGTCCATCGCCCCGCATGAGACGGGCACGCCCCGGAGCCGGTCGAACGGCGCTGTGCCCGCCCGCACCCGGCCCACCTCCTGCCAGGGCCAAAGCCGCGGCCGGTCGAGCAAACGCTCGGCCCAACCCAGGACCTCGGCGGCCTCGGGGAACGCATCGAGCCGGGAGAGCGTGACCGCATCGGCCGCCAGCTCGCCCGTCAGGCGCAGGTTCAGCCAGTCCTTCGGCTCCAACACGGCGTGTGTGCGGGCCAGCACCTCCGGCTCGTGCGCGCTCAGCCAGGCGAGGCGCGGATAGGCGTGAAAGGCCGAGAGGGCCTCGGCCGGGTTGTCCGTCGGCAAGCGGCGGGCAAGGTCCCGCGCCTCTGCCTCCGCGCGGCGATCGGCGAACAGCATGGCCGGGCGCAAGGGCATGCCGCGAGCGTCGACGACGACCTGCGCGCGCGTGGCCCCCGAGAGGCACAGCCCCTGGACGGCGGCGCCTTCGGGCAGGTGGCCCAGCACCTCGCCGACGGCTTCGCCCAAGGCCTGCCACCACAGCTCCGGGTCGATCTCGGCCCAGCCGGGCACGGGCTCGGCCACGGCGAGCGGCCGGCGTGCGACGTGCAGCGGCCGGCCGTCCGGGGTCAGGGCGGCGACGCGGAGCGCACTGGTGCCGACATCGGCGGCGAGCAGAACGGTTGGTGCCGCGCGGCTCATCGGCGGCGGGCGATCCGATCCAGGGCGGCTTCGAACGCCTGGGCCACCGCCGCCGTGCCGGCACTGCCGCCGAGTTCGACGGTGCGCAACGTCCCGTCGGCAAAAGCGTGGTCGACGGCCGCGCGCAACATGCTGCCGGCGGCGGCAAGGGACGGCTCGTCGTGCCGCTCGGCGAGCCATTCCAGCATCATCGCCGCCGACAGCACCATGGCCGTGGGGTTGGCGACCCCCTTTCCGGCGATGTCGGGGGCGCTGCCGTGGGCCGGCTGAAACACGCCATGGCCGTCGCCGATGTCGGCCGAGGGCGCGTAGCCCATGCCGCCGATGAGGCCGGCGCCGAGATCGGAGATGATGTCGCCGAACATGTTCTCGGTCACGAGCACGTCGAACTCCCACGGCCGCTGCACCAGGTGGAGCGCCATCGCGTCGATATAGGCGTGGTCGGCCATGACCTCGGCAAACGCCTGGCTGCGTTCGTCGAAAATCCGGCGGAAGAAGGCGAAGGAGGT
>RECO01000025.1 GCA_007694015.1 Geminicoccaceae bacterium | reverse complement strand
AGTGCATCAACGGCGCATCCGGAGCGGAACGCTCCGAATGCGCCTGTGCACTAGGGGGCCAAAAGCCCCCTAGTCCTTTACCGCGTTCGGTTATTGCAGGATGCGGCCGTCGAGCGTGGGCGCGAAGGGGGCGTTGGCGGCGAGGTATTCGGCGAGGACTTCGGCGATGTCGACTGCGGTGTCGTAGCGTTCGGTGCCTCGTTCGGCGAGAACGGCGTAGCCGTCGCCGCCGCGGGCGAGGAAGTTGTTGGTGACGATACCGTAGGTGGCGTCCGGATCGATCGGCACCCACTGCGCGCCTTGGCGCACCTCCACCGCCGACACGCGGCCTTGATTGGGGGCGACGCCCGCATCGAGGCGAAAGCGCAGCCCACCCACTTGCGGAAAGCGGCCGGCACCGTCCTCGATGGCGTTCACGCCGTGCTCCAGGGCGGCAACGATGTCGGCGCCGGTGAGGTGCATGGTGAGGAGCGTGTTCTGGAAGGGCAGGACGGTCAGCACGTCGCCGACGGTGGCGGTGCCGGCACCGAGGGAAGCGCGCAAGCCCCCGCCATTGGCGAGGGCGATGGTGATGCCCTGGTCGGCAACCCGCGCCAGCATGGCGTCGGTCACGGTGTTGCCCATCTCGCATTCGCGCGCCCGGCAGTTCCCGCGGCTGCCGTCGATCGGTGCCGCGAGTTCGGCGACCGGCCGCCGCTTCAGTTCCTCGATCGGGCCGGCAAGCTCTTCGATGCGGGCTTCGATGTCGGCGTCGGGTTCGATCGAGGCGTCGAGCACGATGGTGTCGCCCTCGGCGGCGACGACGTAGCCGTCCGCATCGAAGGTGAGCTCCAGATCGCCCAAAAAGCGGCTGAAGGCGTAGGCCTGGACGATGGGAACGGCGCGGCCGACCGGGTTTTCGACCAGCGTGGCATAGGCCGGTGCCCCTTCGACCGTGTTGGAGAGCAGCGTGTGGCTGTGGCCGCCGATGATGGCCGAAATGCCCTCGACGGCGGCGGCGATCTCCTGGTCACGGCGAAAGCCGACATGGGAGACCAGCAGGATCTTGTCGACGCCATCGCTGCGCATGGCGGCAACCGCGCGCTGCAGATAGGCGATTTCGTCCTCGAAGGTGACGTTCGGGCCGGGCGAGGAGATGACGGCGGTGTCGGGGGTGAGCACGGCGAGAAGCCCGATGCGTTCGCCGCCCACCTCCAGGACGGCGCGCTCCTGCAAGGCGGCGGCGAGGGCCTCGCTGGCATCGACGCGGGTGTTGCCGGAGATGACGGGGAAATTCGCCGCCTGGATGAAGGCCGCCAGATTGTCCGGGCCGTCGTTGAACTCGTGGTTGCCGAGCGCCATCGCATCGAAGCCGATGGCATTCATGAACTCGACCTCGGCCTTGCCCTTGTAGGTCGTGTAGAAGAGCGTGCCCTGGAACTGGTCGCCGGCATCGAGCGTGACGACCGGCACGCCGGCTTCGGCCAGCTCGGCCCGCCGCTCGCGGATCTTGGTGGCGAGCCGGCCATAGCCGCCGAAGCAGTTGCCCTCGGCGGCGTCGGCGGCCGAACAGGTCGAATTGGAACGCGAGACCGCCTCGATCCGGCTGTGCAGGTCGTTGATGTGCAGCACCTGCAGGCGAAACGCGGCTTCGGCCCGTGCCGTCGCCATGCTGAAGCGACCACTGCCGGCGACTGCGAGGCTGGCACCGGCAACCTGCAGGAAACGGCGGCGCGGCAAAGAGGAAACGGCGGCATCGGTCATGGCAACGGTCCTCGGCTCGATGGCACCCGGCGACACGGCGGGCGCTACGCCAGCTTCTGTACACGCGATGTTTCGGTTTGATGACACCCGGCGAGGTCCGACGGTGGCGGCTCGGCCGGCGTGCCCTCAGCTGGCGGCCGCTTCGGCAGCTTTCACTTCGACGTCGAAGGCGGCGGCGAGGAGGGCTTGGGTGTAGGGGCTTTGCGGCCGTTCGAAGATGGCTTCGCGGCTGCCGGTTTCGACGACGACGCCGTCCTTCATGACGATGACGCGGTTGCAGAGGGCCCGCACGACGCGGAGGTCGTGGCTGATGAAGAGATAGGCCAGGTCGTGCTTGGCCTGGAGGTCGCGCAACAGCTCGACGATCTGGGCCTGGACCGACATGTCGAGGGCGGAGGTGGGCTCGTCGAGGACGACGAAGCGCGGCTGCAGCACCATGGCGCGGGCAATCGCGATGCGCTGGCGCTGGCCGCCCGAGAACTCGTGCGGGTAACGGTCGATGGTGGCGGGATCGAGCCCGACGTCGGTCAGCGCATCGACGACGCGCTGGCGCAAACCTTGGGGATCGTTGGCATAGCCGTGCAACGCCAAGCCCTCGGCCACGATTTCGCCCACCGACATGCGCGGGCTGAGGCTGCCATAGGGGTCTTGGAAGACGATCTGCATTTGCTTGCGCAAGGGCCGCATCTGCTTCCAGGTCCAGCCCTGGACGTTCTGGCCCATGAAGACGACCGGGCCGTCGCTCCGGATCAGGCGCAAAAGCGCCATGCCGAGGGTGGTCTTGCCGGAGCCGCTCTCGCCGACGATGCCGAGGGTTTCGCGCTCGCGGACGGTGAGCGACACGCCGTCGACGGCCTTGACGTAGCCGACCGTGCGCTTGAGCAGGCCGCGCTGGATCGGGAAGTGGACCTTGAGGTCGGTCGTCTCGACCACCACCGGCGCATCCGGCTTCGGCGGCTCGGGTGCTCCCTTCGGCTCCGAGGCGAGCAGGTGGCGGGTATAGGGGTGCTCGGGTGCCGAGAAAATCCGCTCGGTCGGCCCCTGCTCCACGATTAGCCCACCATTCATCACCGCCACCCGATGCGCCACTTTGCGCACGATGGTGAGGTCGTGCGTAATCAGCAGCACGGCCATGCCGAGCCGCGCCTGCAAATCCTTCAAAAGCTGCAGGATTTGCGCCTGGATGGTGACGTCCAACGCCGTCGTCGGCTCGTCGGCGATCAACAGTGCCGGATCGTTCGCCAGCGCCATGGCGATCATCACCCGCTGCCGCTGCCCCCCCGACAACTGATGCGGGTAGGCATCGAGCCGGTTCTCCGCATCCTGCAGCCGCACCAGCCGCAGCAACTCCAACACCCGGCCGCGCGCACTCGACCGCGTCATGCCCCGGTGCAGCACGAGGCTCTCCGCCACCTGCTTCTCGATGGTGTGCAACGGGTTGAGCGAGGTCATCGGCTCTTGAAAGATGATGCCGGCGCGGTTGCCGCGCACCTGCTTCAACGTCCGCTCGTCCGCGCCCACCAACTCCTTGCCCTCGAAGCGGATCGACCCCTTCGGATGGCTGGCATTGGGGTAGGGCAAGAGCTGCAAAATCGACAACGCCGTCACCGACTTGCCCGACCCGCTCTCACCCACCAGCGCCAGGGTCTCCCCCTTCTCCAGGGTGAAGGAAACCCCCTTCACCGCATCGACCTGCCCCCCCTCGACGGCAAAGCGCACGGCCAGATCATCGACGGTGACGAGGCTCATGGGGTGGCCCTCGAGGGGAGGAGAAGGGAAGGGCTAGGGGGCTTTTGGCCCCCTAGGACCCCCCAGCAGCGGCGTTGCCGCTGCCACTTAGGAGGAGACCAGCGGCGTTGCCGCTGCCACTTAGGAGGAGACCAGCGGCGTTGCCGCTGCCACT
>RECO01000191.1 GCA_007694015.1 Geminicoccaceae bacterium | reverse complement strand
TCGTGCGCCCATCCCCAAAAGTCCGACGGCCCTGGCCGTCGGTCGGGGGTGCAGGGGGCCAAAAGCCCCCTGCTCTCTTCCCTCTCCCTTCCTTCATCCCGCACCACCGGTTGCGGCGGATCGTTGCGGGCATAATGGCGAATTGAACGCTTCTGGAGAGGGCTTAACCTTTCCGCTGTGACAGCCAGCGGGAGGATTGGGATGCAGGTCGTCGAGACCGACATTGCGGTGATCGGCGCCGGCGGGGCTGGCTTGCGTGCCGCCATTGCCGTGGCCGAGACCGACCCTGGGCTCCAAGTGTCGGTCGTTTCCAAGGTGTTGCCGATGCGCAGCCACACGGTGGCAGCCGAAGGCGGCGCTGCGGGTGTGGTGCGCGACAACGACAGCTTGGCGGCGCATTTCGACGACACGGTGTCGGGCGGCGACTGGCTGTGCGACCAGGATGCGGTCGAGCTGTTCGTCGAGGAGGCGCCCCGCCAGCTGGTCCGGCTGGAGCACTGGGGTTGTCCCTGGAGCCGCACGCCCGAGGGCAAGCCGGATACGCGCCCCTTCGGCGGCATGAAGATCGAGCGGACGTGGTTTGCCGCCGACAAGAGCGGTTTCCACATCCTGCACACGCTGTTCCAGACGTCGCTGCAGTTCCCGTCGATCAAGCGTTACGACGAGTTTTTCTCGACCGACCTGTTGGTCGACGACGGCCGAGTGGCGGGCGTCGTCGCGATCGAGGTGCGCACGGGCGAGATCTACGTCTTCAAGGCGAAGGCGGTGATCGTCGCGAGTGGCGGCGGCGGGCGCATTTTCCCCTTCACCACCAATGGCGCGATCAAGACCGGCGACGGCATGGCGATGGCGTACCGCGCCGGGGTGCCGCTGAAGGACATGGAGTTCGTCCAATACCACCCGACCGGGCTGCCCGGCACCGGGATCCTGTTGACCGAGGGCTGCCGCGGCGAGGGCGGCTATTTGGTCAACAAGGACGGGCATCGCTATCTCCAGGACTACGGCCTCGGCCCGGCGACGCCGGAGCCGCGCAACAAGGCGATGGAGCTGGGGCCACGCGACCGGCTGAGCCAGGCGTTCTGGCACGAGGACCAGAAGGGCAACACGATCCAGACGCCCTATGGCAGTGCCGTGCACCTCGACTTGCGCCATTTGGGCGAGGCCAAGATCAACGAGCGGCTGCCCTTCGTGCGCGACCTCGCCACGTCCTACATGCTGGCCGACCCGGTGAAGGTGCCGGTGCCGGTCCGGCCCGTCGTCCACTACATGATGGGCGGCATCCACACCGACATCGACGCCAAGACGCCGATTGCGGGGCTCTATGCCGCCGGTGAGTGCGCCGCCGTCAGCATCAACGGCGCCAACCGGCTGGGCTCGAACTCCCTGACCGAGTTGTTGGTGTTCGGCGACCGTGCCGGGCGGCATGCGGCGCAGTTCGCACGGGATGCCGGCAAGGCCGACAACACGCAGCGCGTCGATGCCCAGGCGAAGGACCACGTGCAGAAGATCGAGGCGCTTTTCGGTCGCGAGGAACGCAAGGAAAAGACCGCGGAGCTGCGCCGCACCATGGCCAACGCCTTGGAGGAAGGCTGCGGCATCTACCGTGACGAGGCGCGCATCCAGGCGACCTGCGAGACCATCGCCGACGTGCGACGGCGCACCGCCGGGCTCGCGTTGCAGGACCGCTCCAAGATCTTCAACACCGATCTGCTCAGCATTTTGGAGCTGGAGAACATGCTGGAGATCGCCGAGGCCGTCGCGCACTCGGCCTTGCAGCGCAAGGAAAGCCGCGGCTCGCACCAGCGGCTCGACCACACCGCCCGCGACGATACCAACTTCCTCAAACATTCGATGGCGCACTACCAGGGCACCCAGACGCCGACGGTCGACTATCTCGACGTCGTCATCACCAAGTCGCCCCCAGGTGAACGGCTTTACGGCGGTGCCGCCGAAGCCAAGGCCAAGAAGATGGAGGCCGCCGAGTGAGCGTGACCAACAAGCAGATCGAGGTCCTGCGCTACGACCCCGAGCGCGATGACGCGCCCTATTACCAGACCTACACCGTCCCCTGCCGTGACGAGTGGGTGGTGCTGGACGCGCTGACCTACATCAAGGACGAATTGGACGCGTCCTTGAACTTCCGCTGGTCGTGTCACATGGCGGTCTGCGGCAGTTGCGGGATGCAGGTGAACGACCGCCCCACCCTGTCGTGCAAGGCGTTCATCCGCGAGTACGGCGACACCATCCGCGTCGGCCCCCTCGCCAATTTCCCGATCGAGCGTGACCTCGTCATCGTCATGGACGACTTCATGGACAAGCTCGAAAAGGGCAAGCCGTGGATCATCCCCAAGCAGAAGCGCGAGGTGGAGGAAGGCCCCTACATCCAAACGCCGACGCAACTCGACGACATCAAGAACCATACGATGTGCATCAACTGCATGTTGTGTTACGCGGCCTGCCCGGTCTACGCGCTCGACAAGGGCTTCATGGGCCCGGCGGCGCTGACCTTGATGTACCGCTACAACGCCGACAACCGGGACGCCGGCTGGGACGAGCGCCTGGAGACCTTTGCCGGCCACGGCGGTGTGTGGGACTGCTCGTTCGTCGGCGCCTGCTCGGACGTCTGCCCGAAGCACGTCGAACCGGCGACGGCGATCCAAAAGGGCAAGATGGACGCGGCGGTCGACTACTTCACGAGCTTCGTCATGCCCAGGGGAGGCTCTTGAGATGGCCCGCCGTCCCTACGTGCAGGAGGTCGACCGCTATCGCTGGTGGATCACCGACAAGCGCTTCAACCGCGCCTTCTACCTCGACTACATGGCGCGCGAGGCGTCCTGCATCTTCATCGCGCTCTACACCATCCTGTTCGTCTGGGGCCTCGGGGCCTTGGCGAGCGGACCCGAAGCCTTCGCCAATTTCATCGGCGCCATGCAGTCGCCCTTCGGCCTCGTCGTCCAGCTCCTGATCCTGTTCTTCACCGTCTACCACGCGGTAACCTGGTTCAAGCTGGCGCCCATGGGCATGAAGCCCTTGCGCAGCGGTGACGGGAAGCGCGTGCCGCCCGCGACCGTCATCCAGGCGATGTTCGCCGCCTGGGCCGGCTGCAGCGTCGTCACCCTCCTTCTCATCTGGTGGTTGCTGCCATGAGCGCCCGTCGCCCCTCGCACAAACCGCTGGTCTGGCTGCCCTTCGCCGCCGGCGGCATGTTCGCAGCCCTGTTCCTGCCCGTGGTCATCCTGGTCACCACGGGCCTGATCCTGCCCGGTGCGACCACCTTTGAGGCCGCGCACGGCTTCGCCTCCCACTGGCTCGGCAAACTCGTCCTCTTCGGCTTCGTGCTGCTCCCCGTCTGGCACGCCGCCCACCGCCTCCGCGTCACCGCCTATGACTTCGGCATCCGCGCCGACGAGCTGGTCGCCAAGCTGGTCTACGGCGGTGCTGCCCTCCTCACCCTCCTGGCCCTGATCTTCCTCTTGCAGATCTGAGGACCAGGAAGAAGGTAAGGGCTAGGGGGCTTTTGGCCCCCTAGTGCAGCGGCGCAGTCGGACTAATCACGCCCGACTGCGCCAAAGCTGCACGATTCCATGGAGTTAGTGCATCAACGGCGCATCCGGAGCGGAACGCTCCGAATGCGCCTGTGCACTAG
>RECO01000138.1 GCA_007694015.1 Geminicoccaceae bacterium | reverse complement strand
AGCCCCGCGTGCTCGGCGGGATAGACCACGTCGAGGCCGGTGGCGATGACGGCGACCGTGCGCCCGCCCTGCAAGGCACCCTCGTGGGCCGCGCCGTCGATGCCGCGCGCCAAACCGGAGACGACGCCGTGGCCGGCTTCGGCCAGGTCACGGGCGATGTCCCGCGCCAGCTTGCGCCCGCCGGCAGACGCATTGCGCGCGCCGACCATGGCGACCAACCGGCCGTGCAGGGCTGCCGCGTCGCCCAGGACGGCGAGCACCCAGGGGCTGTGGTCGACCGCGGCCAAGAGGCGGGGATAGTCGGGCTCACCGCGAAAGAGGTAGCGAGCGCCCAGAGCCTCGATCGCCCGCCACTCGCGTTCGACGTCGGCGAGCCGGGCCAGGCGCGGCGCCGCCTGGCCGAGTTCCAAGAGCACGTCCAAGGCGCGCGCCGGGCCTTGGTGCCGCGCCAACAGCTTGCCGATCTCGGCCGGGCCCAGGCCGGGCGTGCGGGCGAGGCGCAACAGCGCCAGGCGATCGGCTTCGGAATTGCGTTGCATGACCTTTTGGTCCGCCGCGCGCACCGCGCCGTCAATCCCGACCAGCGGCGAAGAGCGTGCACCGGGTGGTTCCAGGCCAAGGGGAAACCCTCTAGGCTTCGGCCCAATCGAGCAGGGAGTCGACGATGCAGGTGCAGGCAGCGGTGGCGTTCGCGGCGGGCCAGCCGCTTTCGATCGAAACGGTCGAACTGGAGGGGCCCAAGGCGGGCGAGGTGTTGGTCGAGATCAAGGCCACGGGCATCTGCCACACCGACGAGTTCACCCGCTCCGGTGACGACCCGGAGGGGCTGTTCCCGGCCATTCTCGGCCATGAGGGTGCGGGCGTGGTGGTCGAGGTGGGGGCCGGCGTGACCAGCGTCGCGCCCGGCGATCACGTCATCCCGCTCTACACGCCCGAATGCCGCGAGTGCGACTACTGCCTGCACCCGAAGACCAACCTTTGCCAGAAGATCCGCTCGACCCAGGGCCAGGGCCTGATGCCCGACGGCACCTCGCGCTTTCGCCTCGGCAAGGAGGTGATCCGCCATTACATGGGCTGTTCGACCTTCGCCAACTACACCGTGCTGCCGGAGATCGCGGTGGCAAAGGTCCGCAAAGACGCGCCGTTCGAGACGATCTGCTACATCGGCTGCGGCGTGACCACCGGCGTCGGCGCCGTGGTCAACACCGCCAAAGTGGAGCCCGGCTCGAACGTGGTCGTGTTCGGTCTCGGCGGCATCGGCCTCAACGTCATTCAGGGCGCGCGGATGGTGGGGGCCGACATGATCGTCGGCGTCGACCTCAACCCGGCGCGCGAAGCCCTCGGCCGCCGCTTCGGCATGACCCACTTCGTCAACCCGAAGGAACTCGGCGACAGGGACGTCGTTCAGGAAATCGTCGAGCTGACCAAGGGCGGGGCCGACTACAGCTTCGAGTGCATCGGCAACGTCAAGACCATGCGCCAGGCGTTGGAGTGCTGCCACAAGGGTTGGGGCGAGAGCGTCATCATCGGCGTGGCCGGCGCCGGCCAGGAGATCAGCACGCGGCCGTTCCAACTCGTGACCGGCCGCGTCTGGAAGGGTACGGCCTTCGGCGGCGCCCGGGGCAGGACGGACGTGCCGAAGATCGTCGACTGGTACATGAACGGCAAGATCGAGATCGACCCGTTGATCACCCACCAGCTGCCCTTGGCCCGGATCAACGACGCCTTCGACCTGATGCATCGCGGCGAGAGTATTCGCAGCGTCGTCGTCTATTGAGCGCGGAGCGAACGAGGATGAGCTTGGAAGTCCTGGCCCGGCACAAGGCCGGGGGTGGTGTGCAAGGGGTCTACGCGCACCGCAGCGAGGCGACGGGCACGCGGATGGAGTTCTCGCTCTATCTGCCGCCGCAGGTGGAGGCCGGGCCGGTGCCGCTCGTGGTCTACCTCTCGGGTCTGACCTGCACGTGGGAAAACGTCACGACCAAGGGGCAGTTCCAAGCGGCCGCCGCTGCTTTGGGTCTCGCGGTGCTTTGCCCCGATACGAGCCCGCGGGGGCTCGAACTGCCGCACGAACATGCCGACTACGATTTCGGTTCCGGCGCCGGGTTCTACGTCGATGCCACCGAGGCGCCCTGGCATCGGCACTACCGCATGGCGACCTACGTCCACGAGGAACTGCCGGCCCTGGTCGCCGCCGAGTTCCCCATCGATCGGACGCGGGTCGGCATCACCGGCCACTCGATGGGCGGGCACGGCGCGCTGACCTTGGCGTTGAAGCACCCCGAAAGCTATCGCTCGGTGTCGGCCTTCGCGCCGATCGCGGCGCCGATGCGCTGCTCGTGGGGCCTCAAGGCCTTGATGGGTTATCTCGGCGGCGAGCAGCGCCCGGCATGGCGGGGCTATGACACGACCGCCTTGTTGGAGGACGGCCACCGCGCGGGCGAGATGCTGGTCGATGTCGGCACGGCCGATCCGTTCCTCGCCACGCAGTTGAAACCCGAACTGCTGGAAGCTGCAGCCCTTGCCGCAGGGCAGCCGCTGACGCTGCGCCGCCAGGACGGCTACGACCACTCCTATTATTTCGTTGCGACGTTCCTCGCCGAGCATCTGGCGTGGCACGCCGAGCGGTTGCAGGCGACCTGAGCGCGCCGCGTCAGCCGCCGTCGCCGGGCACCATGCCGGGCGGCAGCAGGCTCACGTGCTGGGCGATGCCCCCCGCCGTCGTGAACCAGAAGCGCTCGCGGTGGGGGTGCTCGACGACGTGGCGCAGCGCGCGGCGCAGTTGACGCAGGCGGTAGGGCTGGCCGACGATGTAGGCGTGGAGTGCGATTCCCAGCACCAGGGATTGTCCCGCGCACTGTTCGGCCATCTCGTCGACCTGATCGACGATCATGTCGGCGAACTCACTCGCCCCCACCTTACGGGCGACGATCGCCGGGATGTCGTTCAGTTCCTGCGGGTACGGCACGCTGAGGATGCGGCCGCCGCGGGTGCGGAACCAGACCGGCTGATCGTCGTGGCACCAATCCAAGAGGTAGCGATACCCAGCTTCCTGCAACAGGTCGGGCGTGACGTGGCTCTGGGCGATCCAAGGCCCGAGCCAGCCAGCTGGCGGCTTACCCTCTTCCCGCGTGATCCGCGCCGTCGCCGCCTCGATCAGCGCCCGCTCGCCGACCTCGTCGAGTGCGCTCTGCCGCTCCGCATTGGTCCGCCCGTGCCCGGCAATCTCGTCGCCGCGCCCGCGAAACGCGGCCACGACCTCCGGCGCGTAGTCGTACATGCTGGAGTTGACCAAAGCCGTCGCCGGCAGCCCCAGCTCGTCCAACAAGCCCAACAGCCGCCAAACCCCCACACGATTGCCGTAATCCCGCCACGCATAGTTCAAGACGTCCGGCGGCGGCCCACCCGGCGCCAACTCGGCTCCCAATCCCTCACCAAAGGCGAAATGTTCGAGGTTCACTCCCAAATACACGGCCAAACGACGACCATTGGGATAATGATAATCTGGCCGCTCGGTGATCGCGGAATAGTCATAGCGGCCATGGTGCTGCATCGATCTCTCCTAAATTGTAGAAAGGGCTAGGGGGCTTTTGGCCCCCTAGTGCACAGGCGCATTCGGAGCGTTCCGCTCCGGATGCGCCGTTGATGCACT
>RECO01000168.1 GCA_007694015.1 Geminicoccaceae bacterium | reverse complement strand
TCGTGCAGCTTTGGCGCGGTCGGACGTGAATCGTCCGACTGCGCCGCTGCACTAGTGCTACCCCTCTCGTACTGACCCGGGGGGCACCTTCGCGTGCCCCTCTTTTGATGGACTTCGCACATCCACGGTCCCGACCGTCGCCATGAAACGCCGATCGATCCGGTCCTTCAGCCGCCACATGATGGCGCCCCCAAGCCCGAGCCCTCCGACCACGCGCCCGTACTTCAAGCCCAAAGCCCGCTTCGCGCCAAGCGAGACGAGCCGCAGATAGTCCGCTTGCGGTTCGAAGGCGGGAACGGGTCGGCCCCGTAGCCGCGCCTCGAGGATCGCCGCCAGGACCGGCCCCTGGCGGACGGCGAACACGCCTGCCTTTTCGCGCGGGCTGGCGTCCATGTGGGCGACGTCGCCCACGGCAAGAACGCGGTCGTGACTCACGGAGGTAAGGTGCGAATCGACGCGCACGAAGCCGCCAGGATCAAGTGCCAGCCCCGTTTGCTGCAACCAAGGCGCCGGCCTTGCACCGACGGCGGTGAGGGTGAAGTCGCTCGCGAGGAACGTGCCGTCGCGAAGTTCGACCCCACGCGCCGTGAACGCGACGACGTCGGCGCAGGTGCGGATCTCGACGCCGGCCGCTTGCACCCAACGAGCGAGCTTCCTGGCCACCTTCGCGTCGAGTTGCGGGGCGAGCGTCGGCTGACGCTCGACCAGCGTAACGCGGCCCTTGGTGCCCTGCGGGCGCAACTCGTCGAGTCGATGCTGCAGCGCCAAGGCCAGTTCGATGCCGCCAAGGCCGCCGCCGAGCACGACCACCGAAGGCGCTGGATCAGCCACAGCGGGGCCACGCAGGAAACTCGAAAGCCTGGTCAAAAAGGGCTGGAGCGGCTTGACCGGCATGGTGTGAACGGCTGCCCCCGGCAGCGGTAGCAGTCCCGACGTCGAGCCGGTGTCGAGCGACAGCCAGTCGAAGGAGAGAGCACCACCATCGGCCAAAAGGACCTGCCGACCCGGTAGGTCGAGCCCGACCACGCGGTCGCGCACGCGCTGCACACGAGCGCGTTCGGTCAAACCGACGAGGTCAACGTGGAACGCGCCGAAGCCGTAATGCCCCGCGACGTAGCCGGGCAACATGCCCGAATAGGGGCTGTGGTCCTCCGGAGAGACCAAGGTGACCGGGCCGGGCGGGCCGCCCTTGGCGGCCCAGTGATGGAGCAAGAGTGCATGGGCGTGGCCACCGCCGACGAGCAAGATGTGCGGTGCAGCCATCAGCGCCGACCGAGCAAGGATACCGTGCGCGCTGCCGCCAACGACCGCGCGCTCCGCTGGGCGGCGCTCCACCGGCGGCCGCAAGCGCGCTGCGAATGGCCGAACTTTTGGCAGCCACTGCATCGACGGGTCGGCCTGCGGTCGGCCGATGCGGCGGGGCTTGCGCTCACGGTCCGCCCATGCTCTCGTGACTTCGATGGCTCTTTCGTTACGGATCTGCCCGGGAGTTTTGCCATGCTGCGTTTCGTCCTTGCGTTCACTTTGGCCATCTTCGTTGTACTCCCGGCGAGTGCGGCGAGTATCATCACCAAGGTTTTCGTTCCGAACACCGTCGAACCGCTGACATTCAGCGCTGACTTTGAACCCAACAACATACCTGCCAGTGGTCTGCTGCCTTTGACCAATTTCAATTTCAACGGCAGCAGCGGCTTCATGGCCCTACTAGTCAACGACACGTTCGGGACCGAAACCATCTTCTTCGAGTCCGGTAGCATGAACGGCGTTTTCTTCGGAGTCGATTTCGGCGACTTCAGCCCGGGGGTCTTTGCCGGTGACGTGTTCATCGAGGTGTTCAACCCTTGGGGCGCGTCGTTCGTCAAGAACGTGGCGGGCGAGGTCACCATCACGCCGTTGCCGGCGGCGGCGGTGTTCTTCGGAACGGCGTTGGCGGGCCTGGCCGCTTTCCGTCGGCTTCGCCAGCGGTGAGCTGACCCGCTGGACTTGGCTTCGGCGCAGGGGGTCCGCTCGCGCGGCCCCCCTTTGCTTTCGTCAAGCCCAGCCCAGCCCTTTAGGGGCTTTTCCCGCTGCGATGTCTCTGCCACCAGTCGAACTCTTGCTTTTCTCGGGAGCCCGCCGCAATGCCGACGTTCGATCTCGTCATCAAGGGCGGTGAGGTCATCACCGCGTCCGACCGCAGCCACGCCGACGTCGGGATCAAGGACGGCGTGATCACCGCACTCGGCGCGGACTTGAACGACGCCGCACGGACCATCGACGCCACCGGGCTTTGGGTGATGCCGGGCGGCATCGACAGCCACGTACACATCGCCCAGTACTCGGGCGAGGGCATCGTCATGGCCGACGACTTCGAAAGCGCCACGGCGGCGGCAGCCTCTGGCGGCAACACGCTCGTCATGCCCTTCGCCTTGCAGCGCCGCGGCACCTCCTTGCGCCAGACCGTCACCGACTACCACGCGCTTGCGACAGGCAACTGCCACGTCGACGTCAGCTTTCATCTCATCATCAGCGACGCCACGCCCGCCATCCTCGGCCAGGAACTGCCGGCGCTGGTGAAGGACGGCTACACCTCGTTCAAGGTGTTCATGACCTATGACGATCTGGTCCTGGACGACCGCTCGCTGTTGGAGGTGATGGCCGTCGCCAAGCGCGAGAAGGCGCTCGTGATGATCCACGCCGAGGGCTACGACAACATCCGCTACCTGATCGACCAGCACGAGGGCGCGGGCAAGACGCAGCCCTACTACCACGCCACCACCCGCCCCGACATCGTCGAGCGCGAGGCCGTCCACCGCGCCATCAGCCACGCCCAACTGATCGGCGTGCCCTTGATGGTCGTCCACGTCAGCTCGGCCGCCGCCATGGAGCAGATCGAGTGGGCGCAGCAGCGCGGCATGAAGGTGTTGGCCGAAACCTGCCCGCAATACCTGACCCTTACGGCCGACGACCTGAAGGGCCTCAACATGGACATCACCGGGGCGAAGTACGTCTGCTCGCCGCCGCCGCGCACGACCACGGACCAGGCAGCGATCTGGGGCGGCCTGGAGCGCGGCGTGTTCACCACCTTCAGCTCCGACCACTGCCCGTTCCGCTACGAAAGCAGCGAGGGCAAGCTGAACCCGAAGGCGCGCACCTCGTTCCGCTGGGTGCCGAACGGTATCCCCGGCATCGAGACCCGCCTGCCGATCCTGTTCTCGGAGGGCGTGAGCAAGGGCCGCCTGACCCCGCAGCAGTTCGTGGCACTGTCATCGACCAACCACGCCAAGACCTACGGCCTCTATCCGAAGAAGGGGGCCATCGCCCCCGGCGCCGATGCCGACCTCGCACTCTGGGACCCGACGCGCCAGGAGACCATCACCCAGTCGAAGCTGCACCACGGCAGCGACTACACCCCCTGGGAAGGCTTCGATGTCACCGGCTGGCCGGTGATGACCCTGGTCCGCGGCGAGGTCGTCGCCAATGACGGCAAGATCGTGGGTGCGAAGGGCCACGGCAGCCACATCGGCCGCGGTGCGCCGCAGGCGGTGGCGTAGAGCGTTTTCCGAAAGGCTTGACCATCCCGCACCCCCGCCCGGCCGCCCATGGAACCGTACACTCGTGGGTGGCCGGGCGGGGGTGCGGGATGGGCGAAGCTCAACCTAAACGGAAAACGCCCTAA
>RECO01000090.1 GCA_007694015.1 Geminicoccaceae bacterium | reverse complement strand
TACTGCCGAAGACCGCGCGGCACGGTCGGCCGGCGCTGGTGGGCGCACAGGGACTCGAACCCTGAACCCGCGGATTAAAAGTCCGCTGCTCTGCCAATTGAGCTATGCGCCCGGCGCGGATCATCGTCAGGGATGGCCGTGGGTCAAGAGGAACTGGGCCAAGGCGCGAGATCGCCCTGGCGGTAGTCCTGGAGGAACGCGGCGGCAAAGCCCTCGACGTCGCCGGCCTGGATGGCCAGCCGCAGCCGCCGCATCAGCGCCTGGTAGAACCAGAGATTATTCCATGTCAGCAGAATGGCACCCAGGATTTCGCCCGACTTGACCAGGTGGTGGAGATAGGCCCGGCTGTAGTCGCGCGCCGCCGGGCAATCGCTGGTCTCGTCCAACGGCCGCGGGTCGTCCTTGTGCCGCGCGTTCTTCAGGTTCACCGGGCCAAAGCGGGTGAAGGCCTGGCCCGTCCGGCCCGAACGGGTCGGCATGACGCAGTCGAACTGGTCGATCCCGCGCAGCACCGCCCCCACCATGTCGTCGGGCTTGCCCACCCCCATCAGATAGCGCGGCTGGGCCAGCGGCAGGGCCGGGCAGGTCTCGTCCAGCACCCGGAACATGACCTCCTGCGGCTCGCCCACGGCAAGCCCACCCACCGCATAGCCCTCGAAGCCGATCGCCACGAGCCCTTGGGCCGAGGCCAGGCGCTGGTCCGAGAAGCTGCTGCCCTGGACGATGCCGTATTGGCCGTAGCCGGGCCGGGCGACGAAGGCGCGCCTGGAGCGCTCGGCCCAGCGCAGCGACAGCGCCATCGAGGCCAGCGACGCCTCGGCCGCGATCGGCCAGGGTGGGCACTCGTCGAGCTGCATGGTGACCGTCGCATCCAACAAATGCTGAATTTCGGTCGAGCGCTCGGGCGTCAGGTGGTGCTTCGAGCCATCCAGATGCGAGGCGAAGGTGACGCCCTCCCCGCTCATCGTCCGGCGGTCGGCCAGCGACATCACCTGATAGCCGCCGCTGTCGGTGAGGATCGGCCCCGGCCAGCGCATGAAGCGGTGCAGCCCGCCGAGCCGCGCCACGCGCTCCGCTCCCGGCCGCAGCATCAGGTGGTAGGTGTTGGCGAGCACCATCGAGGCCCCGGTCGAGGCCACCATCTCGGGCGTCATCGCCTTGACGGTGGCGGCCGTGCCGACCGGCATGAACACGGGCGTTTCCACCACCCCGTGCGCCGTGGTGAGCCGCCCGGCACGCGCCCGGCCGTCCGTCGCCACCAACTCGAAGCCGAAGCCGGTCATCGGGCGGTGCGCTCCAACAGACAGGCATCGCCATAGGAAAAGAAGCGATAGCCGGCGCGCACCGCATGGGCGTAGACCCGCCGCATCCGCTCCAGACCGGAAAACGCCGCGACCAGCATGAACAGCGTCGACTTCGGCAGGTGGAAGTTGGTCAACAGCCGGTCGGCGCTGCGGATCGCCACCCCCGGCCGCAGGAACAGATCGGTCTTGCCCTGCATCGCCACGAAGCGACCGTCCGGCCGATGGACCGTCTCGAGCGTTCGCAGCACCGTGGTGCCACAGGCGAAAATCCGGCCACCGGCCGCCCGGTGCGCGGTCAGCGTGGCCGCCGCCGCCGCGTCGACTTCGAACCGCTCGGCATGCATGCGGTGGTCCCGGCTGTCCTCGACCTTGACCGGCAAAAACGTCCCCGCACCCACGTGCAGGGTGAGCCGCACGAGCGGCACGCCCTTCGCCGCCAACGCCGTCATCAAGGCGGTCGTCAGGTGCAACGACGCCGTCGGTGCCGCCACCGCCCCCGGCCGTGCCGCGAAGATGGTCTGGTAGTCGTGGCGGTCGCGCGTCGCGCCTTCGACCGGCCGCTGGATGTAGGGCGGCAGCGGCATCACCCCGTGGGTCTCGAGCGCGGCCTCGACATCGCGCTCGGCCACGAGGTCGACCTCGACCTCGCCGCCGCCGAGCTGCGCCGTCACATGGGCAGCGAAGCCCGGTGCGATCTCGACCCGGTCGCCCGGGCGCAGCTTGCGCGCCGGCTTGGCGAAGCACCGCCAAGCATGGCCGCCCAAGGGCTCGTGCAGCAGCAATTCGATCCGCGCGCCCCCCCGCCGGCCGAACAGCCGGGCCGGGATCACCTTGGTGTCGTTCACCACCATCAGATCGCCGGCATCGAGCAAATCCAACAGATCGGCCACCCGGCGGTCGACAAGCTCCAGGCCGACGTGCAACAGCCGCGCCCGTTCTCTCGGGCTCACGGGCATTTGCGCGATCTGCCGCCTGGGCAAGTCGAAATCGAAATGATCGAGCCGCATCAGCCGGCGGGCCCCGCCTCCTGGAACTTGGCCAGCAAGGCTTCGTGGACATGGCGCGAGACGAAGCTCGAGACGTCGCCGCCGAGCACACCGATCTCCTTGACGAACCGCGACGAGATGAACTGCGTGGTCTCGGCCGCCATCAAGAACATGGTCTCGACGTCCGGGTTCAGCCGCGCGTTGTTGGCGCCCATCTGGAATTCGTATTCGAAATCCGAAACGGCGCGCAGCCCGCGAATGATGAACTGACCGCCTTCGTCCTTCACGAAGTGCATCAGCAAGTTCGAGAACGGCTTGACGACGACGCGGCAGCCATTGGTGCGGTTGCCCGCCATCAACAGCGAAACCTCACGCTCGACCAGCCGGGTGCGCTCCTCCAGGGTGAACAACGGCCCCTTGCCGGCATTGGCCGCGACCGCCACGACCAGCTTGTCGAGCATGCGGGTGGCGCGGCGGATGATGTCGATGTGACCGTTGTGGATCGGATCGAAGGTGCCCGGATAGACGCCGACGCGAACCGTCACACCGCGCCTCCCCCGTCCGCGCCATCGTCCGCGCCACCGTTCGCGCCTCCATCGTCCGGCACCGCCGCGGCCTCCGCCTCGCCGTTCTCGCCGATCCGCGCCACCGAGACGACCCGCTCGTCGGCCCCCACGTCGAAGATGATCACGCCTTGCGCGTTGCGGCCGGTAATCCGCACGCCGCGCTCGCCGCTAACGGGCGTGCGCAACACCTGGCCGCCGGAGGTCGTCAGCACGATCTGATCGTCGTCGCCCACGGGGAAGGTCGCCACGACCGCGCCGTTGCGCGCCGAGGTCTCGATGTTGATGATCCCCTGCCCGCCGCGGTTGGTCACCCGATACTCGAAGGCCGAGGTCCGTTTGCCGTAGCCGCGCTCGGTGATGGTCAAGATCATCTCCTCCGCCGCCGCCAACTCGGCGACACGGGCCGCATCGAGCACGGCACCCTCGTCCTCCTCGCCCGTGCGGCGGCGCGAGCGCAGATAGGCGTCGCGCTCCTCGATGTCGATGGCGACGTGCTTCAACACCGACATCGAGACCACCTCGTCGCCGGCGGCCAGGTCCATCCCCCGCACGCCGGTCGAGCTGCGCGACTGGAACACGCGCACCGCCGTCACCGGGAAGCGCACGCACTTGCCGCCCTTGGCCGCGAGCAGGATGTCCTGGCCCGCCTCGCACACCTGCACGTCGACCAGCCGGTCGTCGTCCTCCAACCCCATGGCGATCTTGCCGTTGACCGGCACGAAGGTGAAATCCGAGAGGTCGTTGCGCCGCACCTTGCCGCGGTTGGTCGCGAACATGACGTGCAGATCGGCCCAGGTCCCCTCGTCCTCGGGCAAGGGCATGACGGCCGTGATGCTCTCGGCGGCCGCCACGTGCGGGAACAGGTTGACCATCGCCTTGCCGCGCGCCTGCGGCGTGCCCAGCGGCAGCTTGTAGACCTTGAGCTTGTAGACCTTGCCGAGGCTCGAGAAGAACAGGACCGGCGTGTGCGTGTTGGCGACGAACAGCCGGGTGACGAAGTCGTCCTCGTGGGTCGCCATGCCGGAACGGCCCTTGCCGCCCCGGTGCTGCGCCCGGTACGTGGCGAGCGGCACCCGCTTGATGTAGCCCTTGCGCGTGACCGTGACGATCATGTCCTCGCGCGGGATCAGCTCCTCGATGTCGATGTCGACGTCGCCGGTCTCGTCGATCTCGGTCCGCCTCGGCGTGGCGAACTTCGTCTTCACCAGCGCCATCTCGTCCTTGAGAACGGTGAGGAGCTTCTCGCGCGAGCGCAGGATCGAGAGCAGCTCGGCGATCCGCTCGCCCAGCTCGTTGATCTCGTCCTCCAGCTTCTGCCGCTCGAGCGCGGTCAACCGCTGCAGCCGCAGGTCCAAAATCGCCTTGGCCTGCACGTCGCTCAGCCGGTAGGTGCCGCCCGTCCCCGTCGGCGCCTCGTCGACCAGTGCCAAGAGCGGGCCGATGTCGGCGATCGGCCAGTCGCGGGCCAACAGCGCCGCCCGCGCCTCGTCGGCATCGGCACTGGCGCGGATCAGCCGGATCACCTCGTCGATGTTGGCGACCGCCACGATCAACCCGATCAGGTTGTGCGCCCGGTCGCGCGCCTTTTGCAGGTCGAAGGCGCTGCGCCGGAGGATCACCTCCTCGCGGAACGCCAGGAATTCCTCCAGGATGACCTTCAGCGTCAACTGCTGCGGCCGCCCGCCCGAGAGCGCCACCATGTTGATGCCGAAGGAGGTCTGCAGCGTGGTGAAGCGGTAGAGCTGGTTCAGCACCACCTCGCCGTCGGCATCCCGCTTCAGCTCCACCACCACCCGCACGCCGCGGCGGTCGCTCTCGTCGCGCAGGTCGGAGACGCCCTCGACCTTCTTCTCCCGCACCACCTCGGCGATGCGCTCGACCAGCTTCGCCTTGTTCACCTGGTAGGGCACCTCGGTGATGACGATGGCGAACCGGTCCTTCCGGATCTCCTCGATCGCCGCGCGCCCGCGCACGACGATGCCGCCCTTGCCCTCGAGGTAGGCACGCTGGATGCCGGCCTTGCCCATGATGATGCCGGCCGTCGGGAAATCGGGCCCCGGCACCATCTCGATCAGCTCGGAAACGTCCATGTCCGGGCGGTCGACCAGGGCCGTGCACGCGTCGATGATCTCGCCCAGATTGTGCGGCGGAATGTTGGTCGCCATGCCGACGGCGATGCCGCCCGCACCGTTGACGAGCAGGTTCGGAAACTGCGCCGGCAAAACCACCGGCTCTTCGTCGCTCTCGTCATAGTTCGGCCGGAAGTCGACCGTGTCCTTGTCGATGTCGGCCAAAAGCGTCGAGGCCGCCTGCGCCAGCCTGGCCTCGGTGTAGCGCATCGCCGCCGGCGGGTCGCCGTCGAGCGAGCCGAAATTGCCCTGCCCGTCGATCAGGGGCAGGCGCATCGAGAAGTCCTGCGCCATCCGCACCATGGCGTCGTAGATGGCACTGTCACCGTGCGGGTGGTACTTGCCCATCACGTCGCCGACGATGCGCGCCGACTTGCGGTGCGGCCGGCCGACGCCGTAGCCCCCCTGATCCATCGCATACAGGATACGACGATGCACGGGCTTCAGCCCGTCTCGGACGTCGGGCAACGCCCGGCTTACGATCACGCTCATCGCGTAATCGAGGTAGGAGCGCTTCATCTCCTCCTCGATCGGCACGATATCGAGCGCCTTGGTCAGCGTTTCGTCGGCCAAAACCCGAAGCCACCTCGAAAGTTGCCTGATGGTTGCAGCACCGCCGCAAAGAAGGAGGCGGTGTAGCAGAGGCGACCAAAGGCCACAAGGAAGGCCCCGCGGGGCGCCAGGGAAAGGCAAAGGCCAGGGGGGATTTGATGATCCCCCCTGGAACCCCCCCGGCCAACGGCTTACGCCGTCGGCCACTGGGATTATCGACCTAAATGGAGTATGATCAGGGGATCGGCAAAGGCGGCAGCGGCGCCGCGGCAAAAAACGCCTGGTCAAAACGAACCCAGAATGGCCTTTTTCGCTTTTTCCTCAAAGCGTTACAGCCAATTTCCCGCGCCCTTGGCCCAGCCCCCATGCACCAAGTCGCGACGGCGACAGCCGTCGCGTCGGGGGTCCTAGGGGGCCAAAAGCCCCCTAGCCTTCCCTTCTCTTCCCTTCTCTTCCCTTCCCTTCCTCTACGGCAACAGCACGCTCTGCCCGGTGGTCTTGCGGCCTTCCAGTTCTTCGTGGGCGCGGGCGGCTTCGGCCAGGGGGTAGGTTTGGTTGATGTCGACCTTGACGATGTCGTCGGCCATGGCCTGGAGCAGGTTGGTCGAGACTTCGTCGAGTTCCTCGCGGGTGGCGATGTGGGGGAACAGGGACGGGCGGGAGATGCGGGCGCAGCGGGGCGTGAGCCGGGCGATGTCGAACGGCGGCACCTTGCCGGAGGCGTTGCCGTAGCTCACGAAGTGGCCGTGCTTGGCGAGCGAGGCGAGCGAACCTTCGAAGCTGTCCTTGCCGATGCCGTCGTAGACGTATTTGCAGCCATGGCCGCCGGTGAGGTCCATCACCTCCTCGGCGAAGTCGCCGCTGCCGCCGGTAATGACGACGTGGTCGGCACCGTGCGCGCGGGCGACCTCGGCCTTGGCTTCGGTGCTGACCGTGCCGATGACGACGCAGCCCTTGTGCTTGGCCCAGGCGGTGAGGATGAGGCCGACGCCGCCGGCTGCGGCGTGCACCAGCACCTTGTCGCCCGGGCCGGCCTCGGTCATGCGGTGCAGGAGGTATTCGGCGGTCATGCCCTTGAGCATCATCGCCGCCGCCTGCTGTTCCTCGACGTTGTCCGGCAGCTTCACCACCCAGCGCACCGGCACGTTGCGCTCGGCGACGTAGGCGCCGGGTGTGTTCCACACATAGGCGACGCGGTCACCCTCGTGAAAGCCCCGCACGCCGGGGCCCTGGTTCACGATGACGCCGGCCGCCTCCATGCCGATCGTGCCGGGCGGCTCCAGCAGCGGATAGAGCCCGGAGCGGACGTAGCAGTCGATGAAGTTGAGGCCGATGGCGGTGTGCCGGATCGTGACCTCGCCTTCGGCGGGACCACTGAGCACGACGTCGGCGGTCTGCAAGACCTCCGGCCCGCCGTGGCGATCCTGCATGATCGCAAGTACCATGGAAGTCCTCCCGTCTGTTGGCCTCAGCCGAGTTTCTGGCTGGCGGCGTAGTCGAAATACAGTTCCCGCGCGCGGCGAAAGATCGGCCCCGGCTGCAGCTCCTTGTCCTCGAACCGCACGATCGGCAGCACCTTGCCGTAATTGCCGGTCGAAAAGATTTCGTCGGCGGCGGCAAAATCCTCGACGGTGAGGGTCGTCTCCCGAACCTCAACCCCGTCGGCGGCGAGCAGTTCCACCACGCGCTGTTTGGTGATGCCGTTGAGGAAGGTGCCGTTCCAGGCGGGCGTCTTCGCCACGCCGCCCTTGACCAGCCAGATGTTCGCGGTGGCGAGTTCGGCGACGTTGGCGCACGGGTCGAGGATCAAGGCGTTGTCGAAACCGCGCTGGCGGGCCCACATCAGGGCGCGCTGGCCGTTGGGGTAGTTGCAGCCGGCCTTGGCGTCGATCGGGGCGGCGTCGCGCGCCGGGCGGCGAAAGGGGGCGGCGGTGACCGAGGCGCCCACGGGCTCCGGCATCGGGCTCTCGTAGACGGCGAGCAGGAACTCGGTGCTCTCCGGGTCCGGCGCCACGAAGCCGCGCATGGCGTAGAACATCGGCCGCACGTAATAGGCCTTGTCCTTGGGCAGCCGGGCGAAGGCTTCCCTTGTCAGGCCCTGGATCTCCTCGGCCGACTTGGTGGGCTGCAGCAGCATCTTCCTGGCGCTGTCGACCACGCGCGCACAATGCCGGTCGAGGTCGGGGGCGGTGCCGGCGAAGATGCGGGCACCATCGAACACCGACGAACTCATCCACATGGCATGATCCATTGGCCCCAGGACCTTCGGCTGCTGCTCGTGCCAACGGCCGTCGTGCCAGAAAACTGCGTGCATGCCTGCCTCCTCGAACGCGGCCGCACCCTAGTGAGGCCCGCGGCCGGCGCCAAGAGCCGAGCCCGCCGCCCAGGATTGCGGTGCCGCGTTAACCGAATGTTGGCGAAGGGCGGTCAATTTCGGGCACGGGCGCGAAGGAGACCTCGCATGATTCGTCTCGTCACCGGCCTGTCGTTGCCAGTCAAGACCACCGCCGCCGCCGTCGCCCTCCTGGTGCTCGCCATCGGCGGCGTGGCCTTCGCCATCCTCGCGGCCGTGTCCGACGACGCCGAACGCCATGCCCAGGAGCGGCAGGAGCAAAGCCTGTTGATCGCCGCCACGCTGTTGGCCAAGGCCCGGCCGGAAGTCGACGTCACCGTCGACCGCGCGGGCCGCGTCGCCCGCATCGAAGCCGCGCGCCTCGCCCCCTTCGCCGACCACGACCTGATCGACGAGGTCGGCCGCCTCACGGGCGAACGGGCCACGGTTTTTGCCTGGGACGAGGCGCGCAGCGACTTCGTCCGGCAGACGACCAACCTCGAGAACGCGCGAGGCGAGCGCGCCGTCGGCACGGGCTTGGGTGCCGCCAGTGCTGCCTTTCAACCGGTCTTGCGGGGGCTCCGGTTCAGCGGCGAGGCGGTGATCCTGGGCGAGACCTACCGCACGGTCTACCAACCCATCCTCGCCGCCGATGGCGAGGTGCTGGGCGCGCTCTTCGTCGGCGTGTCGGCCCAGGCGGTCGCCGATGCCAAGGCCCACGTCATCGACAGTTCGCTGCGCGCGGGCGGTCTGATGGCCGTGCTGGGCGGCCTCCTCATGGCACTCCTGGCGACGTGGCTGATGCGCCCCGTCCCCCGGCTTACCCGCGCCATGGTGGCGCTCGCGGCCGGCGACACGGCGGTCACCATTCCCTACCGCCACGCAGTGAACGACGTCGGCGCGATGGCCGGCGCCCTTGCCACCTTCCAACAGGCCGTCGAGGAAGCGGCCCGCGCCCGGCGCGAAGCCGCCGGCGAGGCGGCGGCCCGTCTGCGCCAGGAAGTGAGCGAGGTCGTCGATGTTTTGCAGGCCCAGGCAGCCGCTCTCGCCGACGACGCTTTGGCGGTGGACCGGGTCGCCACCACCTCCACCGAGCAATGCGGCCGCGCCGCCGATGCGGCCGCGGCCTCGAGCGCCAACACCCAGGGCATCGCCAGTGCCGCGGAGGAGTTGACCCGCTCCATTCACGAGATCTCGACGCAAACGACCGTGACCCGGGACGCGGCGGGCGAAGCCGCCAAGCAGACCGACTTGGCCGACGCGCGGGTGGGCGAACTCGCCGCCACGGTCGAAGCCATCGGCGAGGTCCTGCAGTTGATCGAGCAGATCGCGGCGCAGACCAATCTCCTCGCCCTCAACGCCACGATCGAGGCGGCGCGGGCGGGCGATGCGGGCCGCGGCTTTGCCGTGGTGGCGTCCGAGGTCAAGGCCCTCGCCGGCCAAACCGCCGAGGCGACCCAGCGCATCGGCGGCCAGATCGATCAGGTGCGCACCGCCTGCGGGGCGACGGTCGACGCCGTCCAAGCCATCCGCACCACCGTCGCTGGCGTGAGCGAAGTCACCCACGCCGTGGCCGCGGCGGTCGAGGAGCAAAACGCCGCCACACAGGAAATCGCCCGGTCGATCCAGTCCGTCTCGCAACTGACCGTCGAAACCTCCGCCGGCATCGCGTCCAGTCGTGACGCCTCGGGCGAAACGCGGCAGGTCGCGGCACATCTGACCACCGTCGCCGCGGACGTGGCCGCAGAGACCAAGCGCTTGGAGGCGCGCGTCAAAGCGCTCGTCACCAGCCTCGAAGCCGCCTGAACCGAGCCGCTCTCTCTCCCCTGCCTCGCTTGGCTCGCGCGGTTCAGCGTGGGCCTTGCTCTTGCCGTCAGCCGACCTGACGCCACCCTATGCGGCAACACCACGTGGTAGGGCCGATGCGGGATCGACGAGCGGTACTGGAACTGACGCCCGAGGGCTTGTTTTGCCCTGCCGGCGGCTTTCACGTCGATCCCTGGCGCCCCGTGCCGAGGGCGGTCGTCACGCACGGCCATAGCGACCATGCCCGCTTCGGCCACGGCCATTATCACGGCGCGGCCATCGGCGAGGGAATCCTCCGCCGGCGCCTGGGGGCGGATCTGCCGTTCACCGGCCATGGCTATGGCGCGCCGTTCGCGCTCGGCGACGCGAAGGTCTCGCTGCACCCGGCCGGGCACGTCCTCGGCTCGGCGCAAGTGCGCATCGAGGTCGAGGGCGAGGTCTGGGTGGTGGCCGGCGACTACAAGCGCGAGGCGGATCCGAGTTGTGCGCCATTCGAGCTGGTGCCGTGCGACGGCTTCGTCACCGAGGCCACCTTCGGCTTGCCGATCTACCGCTGGGACCCGGGGGCGCGCGTCATCGACGACCTCGTCGCCTGGTGGGAGGCGAACGCCCAGAGCGGCCGCACCTCGCTGGTCTTTTGCTACGCGCTCGGCAAGGCGCAGCGCCTCCTGGCCGAGCTCGGCCAGCGCAACGGCCGCGCCGTGTTTCTGCACGGTGCGCTCGTCTCGATGGTCGAGGCCTATCGCGAGGCGGGCGTCGCCCTCACGCCGACGGCCGCGGTGAGCGATCAGCCGAAGAGCGAGCGCTTTCGCGGCGAACTCGTCCTGGCACCGCCGTCGGCCATGGCGACGACGTGGATGCGCCGCTTCACCGCCCCCGCGACCGCCTTCGTCTCGGGGTGGATGCGGGTGCGCGGCCAGCGGCGGCGGCGTGGCTACGACCGCGGCTTCGTCTTGTCCGATCACGTCGATTGGCCCGATCTGATCCGCACCGTCGACGAAACCGGTGCCCGCCGCGTGATCTGTGCCCACGGCCAGACCGACACCGTCGCCCGCTATCTGAGGGAGGCGAAGGGCCTCGATGCGGTGGCCATCCAAAGCCTCCGCGACGGCGCGGGCGATGACGGATGAAGGCCTTCGCCGCGCTCTACGCCGCCCTCGATGCCACCACCAAGACCAACGCCAAGATCGACGCGATGGTCGCCTATTTCGCTGCCGCCGCGCCGGCGGACGCGGCCTGGGCGCTCTTCTTCCTTACCGGTCAGCGCATCAAGCGCCTGGTCGGCTCGTCCACCTTGCGCGCCTGGGCGCTGGAGGCGACCGATCTGCCACCCTGGCTGATGGACGAGAGCTACGCCGCGGTCGGCGACAGCGCGGAAACCGTGGCACTGCTGCTCGACGCTGTGCCCACGACCCTCGCCTCCCTCGAACTCGGCCTCGCGGCGTGGCTCGAAACCCGCATTCTGCCGCTGCGCGACCTTACCGAACCCGAACGCCAAGCGGCGGTGCTCGGCTGGTGGCGCGGGCTCGATCGCGAGCAACGCTTCGTCCTCAACAAGCTCTTGACCGGAGCCTTGCGCGTCGGCGTGTCGCGCGGGCTCGTCGTGCGCGCCATCGCCAGGCTCGCCGACCTCGATCCGGCCGTGGTCGGCCATCGGCTGATGGGCCCCTGGCGGCCGACGCCTGCGGCTTGGCAGCAACTGCTCGAAGGCGACGACGGAGCGGCCGATGCAAGCCGCCCCTATCCCTTCTTTCTGGCGTCCCCGCTGGAGGCCGCACCGGCCAGCCTCGGGCCACGGGACAGGTGGCTCGCCGAGTGGAAATGGGACGGCGTCCGCGGCCAATTGGTGAAACGCCAAGGTGCGGTTCATCTCTGGTCGCGCGGCGAGGAACTGGTCACCGAGCGTTTTCCCGAGATCGAGCGCGCCGGCCTCGCGCTGCCGGACGGCACCGTGCTCGACGGCGAAATCCTGGCCTGGAACGACGCGGGCGTGATGCCGTTCGCAGCACTCCAAACGCGCATCGGCCGCCTCAAGCTCAGCGCCAAAAGCCTGCGCGAGGCGCCGGTCCGCTTTCTCGCCTACGACCTCCTGGAGGAGGCTGGCCAGGACGTCCGGGGCGTCGCCCAGGGGGAGAGGCGCCGCCGCCTCGAGGCGCTCGTAGCGACGGCGCCGCCGGCCCTTGGCGTGTCGCCCCTGGTCGAGGCCGCCGATTGGCCCGCCCTCGCTGCCCTGCGGCTGCAGGCGCGCCACCATGGCGTCGAGGGCCTCATGCTGAAGCGGCGCGACGCCGCCTACCGGGCCGGGCGACGCCGCGGCGACTGGTGGAAGTGGAAACTCGATCCCCTCAGCGTCGATGCCGTCCTGATCTACGCCCAGGCCGGCAGCGGGCGGCGGGCCAACCTCTTCACCGACTACACCTTCGCGCTCTGGGACGACGGCCGGCTCGTCCCCTTCGCCAAGGCCTATTCGGGGCTCGACGACAAGGAAATCGCCGAGCTCGACCGCTGGATCCGCCGCCACGTCGTCGAGCGCTTCGGGCCTGTGCGGCAAGTGGCGCCGGTGCAGGTGTTCGAGCTTGCCTTCGAGGGCATCCAGGTCTCGGCGCGCCACAAATCCGGCATTGCGGTGCGCTTTCCGCGCATCGCCCGCTGGCGCCGCGACAAGCCCGCCAGCGAGGCCGACAGCCTCGCCTCGATCAAGCGCCTGCTCAGTGCGCGCGCTTGACGCCTGCGATTTGTGCACCGACCATGGCGGCAAGCTTGCATAACCAAGGCGCGGCCGCCGCAAGGCAGGTGGCACGCAGCTTGCCAGGGAAGGCCGAACGAAGGTGAAGACGGAAGGTGGTCGGATGACCAGCGCCGATGCCTATGTGCGTTTCAGCGGGGTGCAGAAGAGCTACGACGGCGTGACGCTGGTCGTAAAGGACCTGAACCTCGACATCGCACCCGGCGAGTTCTTGACGATGCTCGGCCCCTCGGGCTCGGGCAAGACCACGTGCCTGATGATGCTGGCCGGCTTCGAGACGGCGACGCACGGCGAGATCGTGCTCGACGGCCAACCGATCAACAACGTGCCGCCGCACAAGCGCAACATCGGCATGGTGTTCCAGAACTACGCGCTGTTCCCGCACATGACGGTGGAGGAGAACCTCGCCTTCCCGCTCGAAGTCCGCGGTATGGACAAGGCCGACGTCAGCCGGCGGGTGCGCGACGCGTTGAACATGGTGCAGCTCCGCCAATTCGGCGCGCGCCGCCCGGCGCAACTCTCGGGCGGCCAGCAGCAGCGCGTCGCCTTGGCGCGTGCCTTGGTGTTCGAGCCCAAATTGGTGTTGATGGACGAACCGCTCGGCGCCTTGGACAAGCAACTGCGCGAGGCGATGCAGTACGAGATCAAGCACCTGCACGAACGGCTCGGCGTGACTGTGGTCTACGTCACCCACGACCAGTCGGAGGCGCTGACGATGTCGAACCGCATCGCCGTCTTCAACGATGGCGTCGTGCAGCAATTGGCGACGCCCGAGGAACTCTACGAGCGGCCGTCGAACGCCTTCGTTGCCCAATTCATCGGCGAGAACAACCGCATCGTCGGCAAGGTGCGCGAGGAGAACGGCCAGCACTGCGACGTGGAGTTGCCGAGCGGCGAATTGGTCCGCGCCCTCAAGGTCAACGTCGCGGGCGTCGGCACGCCGACGCTGCTCTCGCTGCGCCCCGAGCGGGTCACCGTCGCCGCCGAGCCGGGCAGTTTGCCCAACGTGTTCGAGGCTCGAGTGCAGGAGTTGATCTATCACGGCGACCACATCCGCACGCGGGTGCGGGTCTGCGGTCACGACGATTTCATCATCAAGGTGCCGAACCGCACCGGCCACGTGCATCTCGCCCCCGGCGAGACGACCATGGTCGGCTGGCACGTCGAGGATTGCCGCGCGCTGGACGCGGCTTAGCCGCCAGGCGTGGAGAGGACGTTCATCACATGAAAGGGAGACACTGCATGCAGACGAGGCTTCGTCAGCTGGTATTCGCGACCAGCGCCGTGGCATTGGCCTTCGCCGCGCCGGCGTCGGCGAGCGATACCCTCACCGTCGTGTCCTGGGGCGGGCAATACACGCTCAGCCAGGTCGAGGCTTATCACAAGCCGTTCATGGAGCAGACCGGCATCCGGATCATCTCCGAGGACTACACCGGCGACGTCTCCACCATCGTCGCCCAGGTCCGCGCCGGCAACGTCACCTGGGACGTGGTCGACGTCGAGCTGTCCGATGCCATCCGTCTCTGCGACGAGGGCCTCCTGCACGAGCTCGACTGGTCGATGTTGCCGCCAGCCCCCGACGGCACCCCGGCCGAAGAAGACTTCATCGCGGGCGCCCTGCAGGATTGCGCCATCGCGACCATCGTCTGGTCGAACATCTTCGCCTACGACACGACCGCGTTCGAGACGAGCCCGACGCACATCGCCGACTTCTTCGACACCGAAGCGTTCCCCGGCCGGCGCGGTGTCCGCAAGTGGCCCAAGGGCATCATGGAGATGGCGCTGATGGCCGATGGCGTGGCGCCGGCGGACGTCTACACCGTGCTCGCTACCGATGAGGGGCTGAACCAGGCCTTCGCCGTCCTCGACCGCATCAAGGACGACATCGTCTGGTGGGAAGCCGGCTCGCAGGCGCCGCAGCTCCTGGCCGACGGCGAGGTCGTCATGACCCACGCCTACAACGGCCGCATCTTCGGCGCCCAGCTCGAGGGCGCGCCGTTCGAGGTGGTCTGGAGCGGCCAGGTCATGGACATGGACTTGTGGGTCATCCCGCAGGGTACGCGCAACCTCGAGGCGGCCCTGGAGTTCGTGCGCTTCTCGACCGACACGCAGCGCCTCGCCGACCAGGCGGAGTGGATCTCCTACGGCCCGGCGCGTCAGTCCTCCTTCCCCTACGTCCTGGAGGAGATGCAGCCGCACATGCCGACCAACCCCGCCAACATGGATCTCTACATCGTCAGCGATGCCGAGTTCTGGGCGGACCGGCAGGAAGAGATCAACGAGCGGTTCAACGCCTGGCTGCTCAACTGATCGACCCGCAATCCGGCAGCGGGGGCTGAACCCCGCTGCCGCCTTGCCCGCCGGAGGGGTTGGATGGCCACCACGACGCTTGGCGACATCGCCGCGACCCGGCCCGTCGCGACCACGGAAGCCCTGCGCACCGCCGACGGCATGCCGCTTCGGACCAAGCTCGAGCGCAGCATGCGGATGGCCCGTCTGCGTGCGTTCTTCCTGGTCGCCCCCCTCCTCGCCTTCATCGTCTTCAGTTTCCTCGTCCCGGTCGGCAAGATGCTATGGCTCGGCGTCTACGAGCCCACCTTCGCCAACTACATGCCGCGCACGGCCGCCGCCCTGCAGACTTGGGACACGCGCGATCTGCCGAGCGAAGAGACCTTTGCCATCTTCGTCGACGAACTGATCGCCGCCCGCGAGAGCCGCGACCTCGGCAAGGTGGCGAGCCGCGTCAACCGCGAGTTCTCCGGTGCCCGCTCCCTGTTGACCGCTACCGGACGCCGTGCCGCCGATTTCGCAGGGCCCGACGCGAAGCAAGCGCTGATCGCCCACGATGCGACCTGGGGTCGAACCGAACTCTGGCAGGGCATGACGGTGGCGGCGCGCAGCGTCACGCCCGCGTTCTACCTCAACGCCGTCGACCTGCGGCTGAACGCCGACGGTACGGTGCGGGCGCAAGACGCCGACCGCCGCCTCCACCTGGCCCTGTTCTGGCGCACGCTCTGGCTCAGCGCGTTGATCACCGGCCTTTGCCTGCTGCTCGGCTTTCCCGTCGCCTATCTCCTGGCGACCCTGCCGATGCGCTACTCGAACCTGTTGATGATCCTCGTCCTCCTGCCCTTCTGGACGAGCCTCCTCGTGCGCACGACGGCCTGGATCGCGCTCCTGCAGTCGCAGGGCGTCGTCAACGACAGCCTGGTCGCCATCGGCATCATCAGCGACACGAACCGCTTGTCGATGATCTACAACCAGGCCGGCACCGTCATCGCCATGACGCACATCCTGCTGCCGTTCATGATCCTGCCGCTCTACAGCGTGATGAAGACGATCCCGCCGAGTTACATGCGCGCCGCACGCTCGCTCGGCGCCAACGGCTTCACCGCCTTTCGCCGAGTCTACCTGCCGCAGACCGTGCCCGGCATCGGTGCGGGCTCGCTCCTCGTGTTCATCCTGGCCGTCGGCTACTACATCACGCCCGCCCTCGTCGGCGGCCAGAGCGGCCAGCTCATCTCCAACATCATCGCGTTTCACATGCAGAGCACGCTCAACTGGAGCCTCGCTGCCGCCCTCGGCGGCGTCCTGCTCGCCGGCGTCCTCATCCTCTATTGGACCTACAATCGCCTCATCGGCATCGACAACATCAAGCTCGGCTGATCGACATGCGCTTGCCGCCCTATGCCAGCCCGTTGGAGCGCCTCTGGCATTATCTCTTCCTCTTGATCTGCGGCATGGTCTTTTTCTTCCTGATCATGCCGATCCTGATCATCATTCCGCTCAGCTTCAACGCCCAGCCCTTCTTCACCTTCACGCCGGGCATGTTGGCGCTCGAGGCCGACGCCTTTTCGCTCCGCTGGTATCGGGACATCTTCACCAACGGCATGATGGCGCCGAGCGCCGAGTTCGGCTGGGCCTGGCTCCACGACATGTGGACCAACGCCGCCTGGATCCGCTCGCTCCGCAACAGCATCTTCATCGGCATATGCTCGACCCTGCTCGCGACGGTCCTCGGCACCGTGGCCGCCTTGGGCCTCGCCCGCAGCGAAATGCCCTACCGCACGCTGATCATGAGCCTCCTCATCTCGCCGATGATCGTGCCGCTGGTGATCACCGCCGCCAGCATGTTCTTCTTCTTCAGCGCCTTGAACCTGACCCAGACCTATCTGGGCATCATCCTCGCCCACACCGTCCTCGGCACCCCCTTCGTCATCATCACCGTCACCGCCACCCTGGTCGGCTTCGACAAAACCCTGATCCGCGCCGGCCAATCCCTCGGCGCCAGCCCGCGCGTCGTCTTCTTCAAGATCATCCTGCCCCTGATCCTGCCGGGCGTGATCGCCGGAGCACTCTTCGCCTTCATCACCTCGTTCGACGAGGTGGTCGCCGTCCTCTTCCTCGCCGGCCCCGAGCAGCGCACCATCCCGCGCCAAATGTGGTCCGGCATCCGCGAGCAGATCAGCCCCACCATCCTGGCGGTGGCCACCCTCCTGGTCCTGATCTCGATCGCCCTCCTCACCACCCTCGAACTGCTCCGCCGCCGCGGCGAACGCCTCCGCGGGCTGGCACCGTAAGCGTGAGTCAAAAAGCAAGGGGGCATTTGATGATCCCCCCTTGCCCCCCCGGCAGCGGCATTGCCGCTGCCCGTTTTGGGGGGTCCTAGTGCACAGGCGCAATCGGAGCGTTCGGCTCC
>RECO01000095.1 GCA_007694015.1 Geminicoccaceae bacterium | reverse complement strand
GAAGGTCCGGATTTGGAACGCGAGGTGGGTGTCCAGGAGCGGGCTGCGACCGCGCAGCAGGTAGGCGTAGACCAAGCCCGCCAATGCCAAGGGTGCCAAGAGGAAGCCACCGCCGTAGAGCGCGTAGACGATCTTGGCGGGTGTGGTGTCGACGGGGACGATGGGCTGGCGGTCCATGGGCATCCGTCTCACGGGCTGAGCAGGGGCAGCGGCAGTGCTGGGTCGGCTTCGGGCGGTTCAGGTGGGCCGATCAGGGGCGGCGGCGGGTGGGAAAAGCCGGCTGCGGGCCCCAACAAACCCTGTTCGCGGTAGAACTGGGACGCGGCCGGGTGCAGCGGCACGCTGATGCCCTCCAACGCGCTGGCGAGCGTGATGTGGGCGCCGACCGGGTGGCCCGCGGTGAGCACCGGCACCGCTTCGGGTGCCCATAGTGCCGCCAGGATTTCGAACACCAGACCGTCGTCGAGGTTGGCATCCACGACCCAAAGGGCGGCGACCGCAAGCGTGCGCAGCGTCCGTTCCTGGCCTGGATAAAGACCGGCCGGGATGGTGCGGAGCCCCCAGAACGAGCGTTCGCGCAGGAACTCGCGGGCGGCTTGGAGATGCGTCCCGACGAGGCGCGCGTCGAGCAGCTCCAGCGCTTCGTGGACGGCCGGGGTCGGCAAGCCGGCAACGGTCAAAAAGCCGTCGAGCTGGCCCGTGAGCATGGCATCGATCGACGGGCCGGGGTTGAGTTCCAGCCGCTCGGTGTCGGCGTTGTCCAAACCGAATCCGTGCAACAGGCGCTCGGCCGCAACACGGGTGCCGGAACCGGGTGCACCGATCGCCAGACGCAACGGACGGGCTTGGGCTTCGTCGAGGACGACCAGTTGCGCCATCTCCGGGTAGAGGCTCGCGATCACCCGGAGATTGGGCATGGGTTCGGTCACGAACGGCCCCTCGCCGCGCCACGCTTGAAAGGCGACGTCCGCCTGGCAGAAGGCACTGTCGACCAGGCCTTGGCGCAGGCCCTTCACATTGGCGACCGAGCCCTCGGAAGTTTGCGCCACGGCGACCATGTCGACCACGCCGCAGGGCTCACCGGGCCGGCAATCGAGCCCACCGGGCGGTGCCGTCAGCAGGTTCGCGAGGACCCCGCCGACGGGGTAGTAGGTCCCGCCCAGACCGCCCGTGGCGATGCTGAAGCTGCGCACGCGGAGTGCCACGTCGGCCCTGGCGACCGCGGGTGCTGCGAGCCCGCCGACGAGCAGGCCGAGGGTGCGGCGGCGACTGAGCGGCAGGTGGCGACGGGCCGACGGCATGAGGGCAACCTAACCGAAAAGGCCCGCTGGCGACAGTCAGCGAACCTCAGGCCGTTGCGCGCAGTATGGGGCTGGCGGGGGTGATCAGGCCATTGGGGAGCGTGGTGGCGGACCCGAGCGGGCGGCCGTGCAGCCGTGCCGGCGATTCGTGCGGCATGCGAACCGCCGCCCCCGCCGGCCAAAAGCCCAGCGGGCGGTAATAGGCAGGATCGCCCACCAGAAACACCGACCGCGCACCGTCTTCGGCGGCCAATGCCAGCGTATCGCGGATCAGGGTGCGACCGATGCCCTCACCCCGCCTGCGTGGCTCGACCCCGAGCGGGCCGAGCAGCAGGGAGGGCACCCCGCCGACCCGAATGGGCCAAAAGCGAATGGTGCCGACGAGCCGCCCCGCGTGATCCACGGCGACGCGCGCGAGGTCGGGCACGTTCGGCACGCCACGACGAAAGGCGTAAGACGCCTTTTTGTGCCGATCGGGGCCGAAGGCTTGATCGAGGAGGCGTTCGATCGCCGGCAGGTCGGCCGGCGCTTCTTGGCGGTAGGTGCACATCACGGAACTCGCAACGGGGTCGACGGTCGCAACGAAAACACGACCGCCCCGAAGAGGCGGTCGGTCAGCGACGTCGTCGTCGCAGCACGAGGTGTGGTGTGGTGCACATGACAGCGGCCATAGCAGCCGCACCGACGCCGTCAAGACCGACGTGCGGGCGCGGGCCGAGTTCAGGCCAAGCGCGTCAGCCGGTGCACCTGGGTGGCGGTGGCGAGGAGCGGCTTCAGTCGGGCGCGGTTGGTCACCATGTGCTCGGCCTGAGCGTGGGCGGCGAGGTCCGCTTCGCTCGACCAGGTCTCGTGAAACCAGAAAACGGTGCTCTCGGCGTTGTCGCGGTGCAGGTCGTAGTTGAGGCAGCCCTTTTCGTCGCGGGTGGGGCCGACCTGCCAACGCAGGAGGGCTTCGACCTCGGCCTCGTGGCCGGGTAGGGCTTCGACGCGGGCGATGACGACGACGGTCATTGGCTTGGTGTCCTTGGCTTCCCCGATCGCGCGAAGGGAAGCACCGCGGCGGGCTCAGAGCAAGGGGGCGAGCCAGCGCCAGAGCAGCGGCAAGAGGATGGCCGTGGCGAGAGCGTTGAGGCCGATGGCGATGCCGGCGAAGGCACCCGCGATTTGGCTGGTTTGCAAAGCCCGGGCCGTGCCGAGGCCGTGGGCCGCCACGCCGTAAGCCAGGCCCTGGGCGCGCGGATCGCGGATGCGGGCGAGGCGCAAGGCGGCGGGGCCCAGTGCGGCCCCGACGATGCCGGAGAGGATGACCAGGGCGGCCGTCAGCGCCGGGATGCCGCCGAGGGCCTCGCTGATGCCCATGGCCACCGGCGTGGTGACGGACTTCGGCGCCAGGGAGGCGAGGGTTTCCGTGGTGGCCCCGGTGAGCCAGGCGAGGGTGACCGCGGCGACGATCGCGGTGAGCGAGCCGATGACGAGGCTCGCCACGAGTGCTGGCAGGGAGCGGCGGACCCGTTCCAGTTCGCGGTAGAGGGGGATGGCCAAGGCGACCGTTGCCGGGCCGAGCAGGAAGTGGACGAACTGCGCCCCCTCGAAATAGCCCTCGAAGGTGCCGCCGCCGAGCCAGAGCACGCTACCGATCAGGAGGATCGCGACCAGCACGGGGTTGAGCAGCGCCGGGCGGCCGGTGTGGCGAAAGAGCGCGTCACCGGCCAGATAGGCCGCCAGCGTCAGCGTCAGCGCCGCCAGTGGCGAGGTGCCGAGGTAGACCCAAAGCTGGGGCAGGGGTTCGGTCATCGTTGTTCGTCCTCGGGCTGCCGGCGGGTGAGCCAACTCATCGCCCAGCCCGTGACGACCAGGGCGATCAGGGTGCCGGGCACCACGGCCAAGGCGAGCGGTAGCAACTCGGCCTCGATCAGGGCGAGATAGCTGATGACGCCCACCCCGGCCGGCACGAACAGGAGCGAGAGGTGGCGGAGCAGCGTGCCGCCGACCTCGTCCAAGGCGGGCGGGACCGAGCCCTTGATGCAGAGGCCTACGAACAGCAGCACCATGCCGAGCACCGGCCCCGGCACGGGCACGCCCAGCGCGCGGACGACGACTTCGCCGACGAGTTGGCACAGGAGGAGGAGGGTGAAGGCGTGCAGCATCGAGGACTCCCGAAACGTCAGGTCAGGCCTCGTTTACCGCCTGTGCGGCCCCAGCCACAAAAAAAGGCAGCGGTGGGGCCGCTGCCTCTCCCTCCTGTCGCAGCGGCAACGCCGCTGCTTTGGGGGGTCGAAGGGGGGACCATCAAGTCCCCCCTTCCTTGCTTCTCTACCCTGTTGCTCTCCCGGCCTCAGTCGCCAGCACCCGGTTGGGGGCTCGGGCGGATGGGGCGGTGGGGCGGGCGGGCGGTGGTCGGCACCGAGCCACGGCGGCCGGCGGGGGCTTGTGGCTGCGGCGTCGGTTCCGGGGTCGGTTCGGGGCGGCGCTCCGGTAGGGGCTCGCCGCGCATGACCATGTTGATTTCCTCGCCGTTGAGCGTTTCGTGCTCGAGCAAGGCTTTGGCCACGGCGTCGAGTTGGTCGTAGTGGTCGTTGAGGATCTGGGTTGCGCGCTGGTAGCCGGTATCGACCAGCTTGCGGATTTCCTGGTCGATCTTCTGCGCGGTCGCCTCGGAGACGTTCTTCGACTGCGCCACCGAGTGGCCGAGGAAGACTTCCTGTTGGTTCTCGGTGTAGCCGACTGGGCCGAGTTCGTCGCTCATGCCCCATTGGGTGACCATGTGGCGCGCGATCTTGGTCGCCTGCTCGATGTCGGAGGCGGCACCGGCGGTGACCTTCTCGTGGCCGAAGACGAGTTCCTCGGCGACCCGGCCGCCCATGGCAACCGCAAGGTCGCCCTTGAGCTTTTCGCGGCTGACCGAGATGCGGTCGCCTTCCGGCAGGCGCACGACCATGCCGAGCGCCCGGCCGCGGGGGATGATGGTGGCCTTGTGGATCGGGTCGGAGGACGGCGTGTGCCAAGCGACCACGGCGTGACCGGATTCGTGGTAGGCGGTGAGGCGCTTTTCCTCCTCGGTCATGACCATGGAGCGGCGCTCGGCACCCATCATGATCTTGTCCTTGGCGGCCTCGAAGTCGGCCATGGAGGCGACGCGCTTGCCCAGCCGCGCGGCCATGAGCGCGGCTTCGTTGACGAGGTTCGCGAGGTCGGCGCCGGAGAAGCCGGGGGTGCCGCGGGCGACGACCTTGGGGTCGACGTCCGAGCCCATGCGGATCTTCTTCATGTGGACCTGGAGGATCTTCTCGCGGCCGACGACGTCGGGGTTCGGCACCACGACCTGACGGTCGAAGCGGCCGGGGCGGAGCAGCGCCGGGTCGAGCACGTCGGGGCGGTTGGTGGCGGCAATGAGGATGACGCCTTCATTGGCCTCGAAGCCATCCATCTCGACGAGCAACTGGTTCAAGGTCTGCTCGCGCTCGTCGTTGCCGCCGCCGAGACCGGCGCCACGGTGGCGGCCGACGGCGTCGATTTCGTCGATGAAGACGATGCAGGGCGCGTGCTTCTTGGCCTGCTCGAACATGTCACGGACGCGCGACGCACCGACGCCGACGAACATCTCGACGAAGTCGGAGCCGGAGATGGTGAAGAACGGCACGTTGGCTTCGCCGGCGATGGCGCGGGCGAGGAGCGTCTTACCGGTGCCGGGCGGGCCGACGAGGAGGCAGCCCTTCGGGATGCGGCCGCCGACCTGCTGGAACTTCTGCGGGTTCCTCAGGAACTCGACGATTTCCTGCAGGTCTTCCTTGGCCTCGTCGATGCCGGCGACGTCCGAGAACATGACGCGGCCGTGCTTTTCGGTGAGCAGGCGCGCCTTCGACTTGCCGAAGCCCATGGCCTTGCCGCCGCCCGACTGCATCTGCCGCATGAAGAAGATCCAGACGGCGATGAGCAGCAGCATCGGGAACCACGACACGAGAACGCCGAGGAGCGACGGCATGCCGTCGGAGCGCGGCTCGGCGCGGATGCGGACCCCGCTGTCGCGGAGGTTGCTCACCAGGTTCGGGTCGTTGGGCGCGAAGGTCGTGAAGGTCCTGCCGTCGGTGAATTGACCCGTGATGGTCTCGCCCTGGATGGTCACCTCGACCACGCGGCCCTGCTGGACCTCGTCGAGGAAGTCGGAGAAGGCGAGCGTGGTCTGCGGAGCGCGGGTCGTCGGCCCCTGGAACAGGTTGAAGAGCGCGATCAGCAACAGGCCGATGATGACCCAGAGTGCCAGATTCTTGCCGAAGTTGTTCAAGAGCCTTCCTCGCTGTGCCGCGGTTCCATCGTCTTTGCGTCAATGCACGGACACCGGAGAGTGTCGTGTTCCGGTTACGTAGGCAAGTCGAACCTCGAAACAACGAGTCCTGCGGCAAAGGGTGCCGGTGCGAGCGCATATCGGGGTGTCCAAAGGAGGTTCCACGAGCCATTGCGCAGCACGTCACAGGCGGTGGGCAGGCTCGCGAGGACCCGCCAATCCTGCCTTGACGGCTTGGCCTGGCCTTGGGCGGCGGCAGCGCCGAGGGCGGCGACGTCGAGCGGCTGGTGGTTCGAGTTGGTGACCCGAAAGCGGCCGTCGACCAGCGTGCTGGCGCCGGGTGCGACGCGGGTGCAGCGCAGATGCTGCCATTCGCGGCGAACGTGCAAAAGGTCGCCCGTGCGTTCGATGAGCGTGCCGGCGAGCGTGGTGCGCCGGCGGCCGGCTTGGATCTCGCCCGCAAGTGTCCTCGCACGGGCGAGCGATGGCGGGTAGCGGCGGCCACCGATCGACGCGGTGATCCTTTGCAACACCAGTCCGGCTGCCTCGGCGTCGAGGCGGGCAAAACCCAGGGCATCGAGGGTGACGGCCCCGAGCGGGTCGATGTGAGCCAGCCGGACCAACGCCCTCGTCGCACGCTGCTCCAGCTCGCTGCGCGCGGCGACGAGCCCGTCCGGCAGCGCGGTCGGTGCGGTGCGGTTGCGTTCCGCGGAAGGATCGCGGTTGCTCGGGTCTTCGATCCAGCCCCAGCCGAACCGGGCGGCGGTGGCCTGAAGCCGCGCGCGCGGCACGCTCAAGAGCGGGCGCAGGAGGCGGCAGTGGTCGAGTTCGCGGACCGCCGGCATGCCCGCCAAACCCAAGCCCCACCGACGTTCCGCACGCATCGCGCGGGTGACGGCCTGGTCGCCTGCATGGTGCGCCAGCAGGAGGTGCAGGCAGCCGAGCTCGCGGCAGGCCTCGTCCAACAGCCGGTAGCGAGCCGCACGCGCGGCGGCGGCGGACGCACGGTGGCCGTCGTGCTGCCAGGGGAGGGTGCGGTGGGCGAGGCCCAAGCGGGCCGCGATGGCCGCCACCCATGCGGCCTCACGCGCTGCCGCAGCGCGCAGACGGTGGTCGACCGTGAGGACGGTGCCACGGCCGCCTCGCGCGCCCAGCCAGTGCGATGCCAGGATCATGAGGGCGAGGCTGTCGGCACCGCCGGACACGGCCAGTGCTAGGTGCGGCTCGGGCTCGAAGGGGCCGAGCGCGGCCATGCACCGGTCGAAGCCGGCCGCGTCGAGAGCTACCGGCTCAGGGGCAGCCGGCGCGGGCGCGTTCGCGGGCAACCCCCGCCTCCAGGGCGCGGCCGAGATTTCGATGCCGGCGGACCAGCTCGTCGAGCGTCAGGCAAGCCCGCTCCCGGTCGCCGAGTTCGATCAGCGACATCGCCACCTTGAGCAGGCTGTCGACCGCAAACGGGGCGTCGGCGCCGAAGGCCCGATAATTCGCTGCGAATGCTGCTGCGGCGGCCCCGAATTCGCCCTCGACGAACAGGCTGTCGGCCGACCAGAAGGCGGCCTCGGGGGCGCGGGGATCGTTCGGGTTGGCGGCGACGAAGGCGTCGAATTCCTGCCGTGCTGCAGCCCAGCGGCCGGCCTGGGCGAAGGCCATGCCCCGATCGAAGCCGGCGGGCAGGTCGGGCTGGTCGAGCAGGGTGTCGGCGGTGGGCGGCCCGCCGCCGAGGGTGCCGCCGACCGTGGGCAGGGACGGCGATGCCGGGGCGGGTGCGGGCGCCGGCGCTGGGCTCGGCGGCGCGACCGTGGTCGGTGCTGCGGTGGGCGGCGTCGCCGGGGCGGCGGCCATGGCTTCCTCCAGCCGTCGCTGGCGAAAGCGCAGTTCCTCCACTTCACCGCGCAGTCGGGCGAGTTCCTCCTGCATTTCCTGCAGGCGAACCACCATCTCGCCCGCATCCATGGACTGCGCTGCCGCCGGGGGCGCAACCCCACCGGCGGCGGCGAGACCGAGCACGGCCCCGAACGAAGCGGTGACGAGCAGGCCGGCTCGGCGCATGGCTCAGCTCACAGGCGCGGCGACGACGGTCACGGCCCGCCGGTTCTGCGCCCATGCCTGTTCGTTGGAGCCGAGGACGGCGGGGCGGTCCTTACCGAAGGACACCGTGCGGATGCGGTCCGCAGCCACGCCCTGGGCGATCAGGAAGCTGCGGACGGCATTGGCGCGGCGCTCGCCGAGGGCAAGGTTGTACTCGCGGGTGCCGCGTTCGTCGGTGTGACCCTCGACCGTGACGCGAATGCCGGGGTTGCGCTGCAGCCAAGCGGCCTGCTGGCGCAGCACGGCCTGCGATTCCGGGCGGAGCACGGAGCTGTCGAAGGCGAAGAACACGGTATCCCCGGCCTCGGCCTGGAGTGCTGCCTGGCTGCCGGGGGCGAAGGTGCCGGCAGCGGCGCCGCCAGCGCCCAGGCCCTGGGCGGAAATACCGCCGGTGAGTGCCGGATCCTCCGGCGAGGTTCGGGCACAGCCTGCGACCAGGAGGAGGCAGGCGATAACGACGAGAACGCGCATCGATGATCGTCCTTTCGAACAGGGACACCCGGTCGTGCCGGGTGTGGTGTTTGGGTAGGGGCTTATCGGCGCAGGGGTGACCAGTCCGGGTCCGTGGCATCCAGGGGCGTTGCCACTTCGCGGAGGTTGAAGCCCGTGACGTCGATGGTGAAAAGGCGCATCCGGCCGGAGGCGCGATCGTGGCGCTCGAACACGACGACCCGGCCGTTGGGCGCGAAGCGCGGGCCGTCGTCGAGATAGCTGCGCGTGATCAAGCGCTCGTCGCCGCCATCGGGCCGCATCAGGCCGACGTGGAAGCTGCCGCCTTGTTGGTTGACGAAGGTGACCAGATCGCCCCGCGGCGACCAAGCCGGGGTCGAGTAGCGGCCACCGCCGAAGCTGATGCGCTCGGCCCGCCCGCTGCCCAGGTCCATCACGTAGAGCTGCGGGCTGCCGGCGCGATCGGAGTTGAACACGAGACGCCCGCCATCCGGGCTGAAACTGGGCGAGGTGTCGATGTGCGGCCCGCTGGTGAGCCGCGTCATCTCCTGGGTGCGCAGGTCGTACATGAACAGGCTGGTGCTGCCGCCCGCCGCCAGCGACATCGCCAAGCGCTGACCGTCGGGCGAGAAACGTGGCGCGAAGGTCATGCCATCGAACCGCCCGAGCAGGCGGTCGTTGGCGCCACTGGCGTCGATCAGCGCGACCTGCGGTTCACCGGTGCGGAAGCTGAGGAACGCGATGGTCTCGCCGTCGGGCGCGAACCGCGGCGTCATCACCAAACTGTCGCCGCGGGTGAGAAAGCGATGATTGGCGCCGTCCTGGTCCATGATCGCCAGGCGCTTCACCCGTTGCGTGGCGAGCCCGGTTTCCGAGACGTAGACGATGCGGGTGTCGAAATAGCCGCTTTCGCCGGTGATCCGGCTGTAGATCTCGTCGGAGATCTTGTGGGCCACGCGGCGCCAGTCGTCGATCGGCGCCGTGTAGCGCAGGCCCCGCCGCTCGCTCGCGGTCAGCACGTCGAACAGGCGAAACTCGACCGCCATGTTGGTCGCATCGACGGCACTGACCCGGCCCGAGACCAGGGCCTCGGCGTTGATCTGCCGCCAGTCGGCGAACCGCGGACCCTGGTCGGCGAGGTCGTCGGGGGTCTGGATGTAGGCGCTGCGGTCGATCGTCCGGAACAGTCCCGAACGGTCCAGATTGGCGCCGATGACCTCGGCAATCTGCAGGCCGATCTCGGGTTGCGCGGCGACGCCGCCGGCGAAGGGGCTGACGGCGATGGGCAAGGGACGCACCGTTCCGCGGTCGATGGTCACCGTGAGCTGGCCAGCCGCCGGGGCCGAGGCCAGGGCACCGACGGCGGCCAGGGAGGTCATCGCCTGACGGCGGGTGGTGCGCATGGACGTCGCCCCGCTGCCCGCGTCAGATCGCTTGGGTGGAGTAGGTGATGGGGAGATACTCCCACATCTCGTAGGTGCCGGCCGGCATGTTCTGCAGCCGCGGGCAGCCGCGCATTCCCTGCACCAGGACTTCGATCACGGCGCGGTAGTTCGGGTCGGCGTCGATCCGCTCCGGGTCGGCGAAGCCGATGCCGCGCGGCGTGCCGTCGGGTTCGAACTCCAAGAGGAACTCCACCCGATCGATCCCGCGCTCCAGCGCGGCCGCGGCGAACGGGCCGATGCAACGCTCCAATTGCGGCAGCGCGATTGCGAGGATCTCCTCCATCTGTTGCTGCTCTTGGGCGCTCATCTGCCGCATCGCCGGCGGCACGGCATTCGCGCCGCTGGCTGCGGCCGGCCCGCCCGTGGCACTGCCGGTGGTCTCGCAGCCGGCGAGACCGAGGCTGGCGACGAGCAGGACGGGAACGGCGAGTTTGGTGAGGAGGGTGTTGGACATCAGCCACCTGCGGTGAGGGTCGAAGGGTCGAAGACGAGGATCGTGTGCCGCCATTGCGGGAAGAGATCGGCCGGCATGCCCCGAAGGGGCGTGCAGCTCCGAATGGCGCGTTCGGCACTCTCGGCCACCGAGCGGAACACGCGGTCGGTGTGCAGCCGCTCCTGGTTCTCGACGGTGGCGCGCACCACGTCACCGCTCGGTCCGAACTCGGTGCGGATCTCGACCGGGCCGACCTGTCGGAGCCCTTCGAGGCCAGCCGGGACCGTCCAGCAGCCGATGATCTGATCATAGATCAAACGGCCGAGCTGTTGCACCCGCATATCTTGACCACCGCCGGTTGCGGCCGCGACCTCGCTGCGGCCGGCGGTGTCGCGCGCTTCGTCGGCCTGCACGCGGCGCTCGATCTGCTCGACGCTTTGTAGGAGGGCGTCGAGCGGGTCCTCCTGCTGCCGCGGCTGTTGGCGCGCATCCGGGTTCGGCTGCGGCGCACCTTGGCGGCGGGCTTCGGCCGGCGGTGTCGCCTGGGCCACCTGTTGCGGGGGCGGCACATCCGGCCGGCGCCGGGGTGTGCCGGCGACGGCGGCGGGCGCCGTTGCCTCGGCGGCCGGTGGCGGTGCGGTCTCGGCGACCTGCGGCGTCGGCTCCGGCTCAGGCGCGGGCGGCGGGGCTTCCACCACCGGTTCGGGCTCCGGCGCCGGGGCCTCGGCAACGGGTGCCGGCTCCGGCGCAGGCGGCCGTGGCGCTGGGGTTGCCACCGGCGTCGGCGGCGGTGTCGGCTCGGGCGCCGGCTCGGGTTCCGGCGCCGCGGCGACGGGCGGTGTGGGGGCTCCCGCTGGCTCCGCCGAGGGTTGGGTGTCGGGCGGGCTCGGGTCGGGCGTGCGCGTCGCTTGGCGTTCGGGCAGGGGTGCAGCAGCGACCGGGACGGCCTGCAACAGGGCCTCGGCCTCCTCCAAGCTCACCAGATCGACCGTGATCGCATCGCCGAGCTCCAGCCGCGTCGCCGTCGAGGGCAGGCCGACGACGACGGCCAGCACCACCAGCGCGTGGACCGCGAGCGAGCCGAGGAGCGCCAGAGGGTTCAAGGACGGGTCCTCAATTGCCGCTTTGCAGGGGCTCGCTCACCAGCGCCACCCGCCTGAAGCCTGCGGCATTCACCGTGCCGATCACCTCCATGATGCGGCCATAGGTCAAGCTCTGATCGCCCCGGACGAAAATACGCACGTCGCGGTTTTCGTTGCTGATCGCCACCAGCATCGGGCCGAGCTGGCGGAGGTCCACCGGCGTCTCCTGGACGAACACCTGGCCTTCGGCGTTGACGCTGACCGACAGCGGGTCGTCCTGCCCCGGCATGCCGGCGGCGCGCGTCTGCGGCAGGTCGACCTGGACGCCGGCGAGCAACAGCGGTGCGCTGACCATGAACACGATCAGCAAGACCAACATCACGTCGACGAACGGCGTGACGTTGATCTCGGCCATCAACCGGCGTCCCCGGCGTCCGCCGCGACGGCCGGAGGTGGGTGAGGTGGCGATCGGAGCACCCATGGCTCAGGCCGCCCGCCCGGGGACGTTGGGTTGGCGGTCCATCTGGCGGTCGATCTCGACGCTCACCTCGTCGGCGAAGCTCGCGAGCCGGCCGGCATAGCCGTCGATGTCCCGCGCCAGGCGATTGTAGAAAATGACGGCGGGAATAGCCGCGGCCAAGCCCAGCGCCGTGGCGAGCAGCGCCTCGGCGATACCGGGAGCCACCACCGCGAGCGTGGCACTGCCGGCCATGGCGATCGACTGAAAGCTGTTCATGATGCCCCAAACCGTGCCGAACAGGCCGACGAACGGGGCCACCGCGCCGATGGTCGCCAAGGAGCCGACGTTCCGCTCCAGATGGGTCGTCTCGCGGTCGAGGGTGAGGCGCATCACCGTGCCGACCCGGGCGACGAGGTTGGCGCGGCCGGCGGGATCGCTCGGGCGCCGGGCGCTTTCCCATTCCTCGTAACCCGCCGTGTACATCGCCGCCAGCGGGTGCCGCTCGTTCGCCGCGCGATCGAACAGGGATTTCAGGTCCGCCCCCGACCAGAAGGCGCGCTCGAAGCTGCTCGCCAACGCCGCCAGCCGGCGCAACCGAAAATAGCGGTCGAAAATGACCATCCAGCTCCAGATCGAAGCGAGGACCAGGGAAAGCATGACCGCCTGGACCACGATGTCGGCGGCCAATACCAGGTCCCAGAGGCCGACACCATGCGCGGCGAGCGGTTCTTCGAGCAGATCGTTCATGCAAGCTTGCCCTCAACGCCCACGCACGCATTCGTGCGTGCGGGAAAAAGCCGATATTGGTTGAACTTGGGCTGAACGGTTGACGGCCGATCTCGGCTTCGTCGGCTCCGTGAACAGGGCTTGCGGGCCCTTGTCAAGCGACGCTCCAAGCCCGGAACACCGCCGCCAGATCGGCCGGCAGTCGCTTCGCTCTCAGGCCTTCGCCGACGATCGCCAATTCGAGTTTGCCGGCCGCCATGATCTGTCCATCCCGGCACACGTCCTGGTCGATGCCGATGCGCGCACCCCGCACGGTGCGCACCGTGCTCACCACCTCCAACAGGTCGTCGAGCCGGGCCGGCTGGACGAAGTCCAAGGTCAGACGCCTGACGGTGAACACACAGCCGTGCTCGCCCAACAGCCGGCTATGGTCCATGCCGAGTGCCCGCATGAACTCGGTGCGCGCCCGCTCCATGAAGCAGAGATATTGCGCGTGGTAGACGATGCCGGCGGCATCGGTGTCCTCGTAGTAGACGCGCACCGCAAAGCGATGGGCTTGGGCAGGATCAGGCATCGAACAGATCGCCCTCCAGGCTCGGCGGCGGGCGGCGGTCGAGATGCGCCCAGGCAGCGCGTGTCAGCATGCGACCACGCGGTGTGCGCTGCAACAGGCCCTGCTGCAAAAGGTAGGGCTCGACCACGTCTTCCAGGGTGTCGCGTTGTTCGGCCAAGGCGGCGGCGAGCGTTTCGACGCCCACGGGACCGCCGCCATAGTGTTCGGCGATGGCCGACAGGTAGCGCCGGTCGAGCCGGTCGAGCCCGCGCTGGTCGACCTCGAGCCGGCGCAGGGCCTGGTCGGCCAGGGTGGCGCCGACCGTACCCGCCCCGTCGACGGTGGCGAAGTCGCGCACCCGGCGCAAGAGCCGGGTGGCGACGCGCGGCGTGCCGCGGCTGCGCCGGGCGATCTCGCGCGCACCCTCGGGTGCGAGGTCGAAGCCGAGGATGCCGGCGCCGCGGAGCAGGATCGTTTCCAACTCCTCCACGCGGTAGAAATCGAGCCGCGTCAGAATGCCGAAGCGGTCGCGCAAGGGTGTGGTCAAAAGGCCGGCACGGGTGGTGGCGCCGACCAGGGTGAAGGGGGCGAGGTCGATGCGCACGGAGCGCGCCGAAGGCCCCTCCCCTATCATCAGGTCGAGCTGGAAGTCCTCCATCGCCGGGTAGAGGATTTCTTCGACCTGCGGGCTGAGGCGGTGGATCTCGTCGATGAACAGCACGTCGCGCGGCTGCAGATTGGTCAGGAGGGCTGCCAGATCGCCGGCGCGGACGATGATCGGGCCCGAGGTCATGCGAAAGCCGACGCCGAGCTCGGCCGCCACGATCTGCGCCAGCGTGGTCTTGCCGAGGCCGGGCGGGCCCGCGAACAGCACGTGGTCGAGGGCTTCGCGCCGGCTCTTGGCGGCGTCGATGAACACTTGCAGGTTCCCACGCGCCTGCGCTTGGCCGATGAACTCGGCCAGGCGCTGCGGGCGCAGCGAGACGTCGGCGTCGTTCGGCTGCGCCGTCGCGTCGATCATCCGCTCAGCCACCGCGCGCTCCCGATTGCTGCCCCAATTGCTGCAGGGCCCGCTTCAAGAGGGTTTGCACCGCCGCCCCCTCGCCCAGTTCGACGCTGGCCTGCCGTGCGGCGTCGTAGGCTTCGCTCCGGGCGTAGCCGAGCTGTGCCAGGGCGACCAGCACGTCGTCGACGGCGCTGCCGGCGGGGGCTGGCCCGGTGGGGAGGGCTTGCGGGCTCGCCGGCAGCTGGCCGATCCGGTCCTTCAACTCGGCCAGGATGCGCTGGGCGAGCTTCGGTCCGACGCCTGGTGCGCGCGTGATGGCGGCCTTGTCACCGGCGAGCACGGCCTTGGCGAAGGCGTCGGGCTCCAGCACGCCGAGGATCGCCAGCGCCAGGCGGGATCCCACGCCCTGGATGCCCTGCAACAGCTTGAACAGGCGCTTTTCGGCCGCACTGGCAAACCCGATCAGGGTGATGGCGTCCTCGCGCACCTGGGTTTCCACGATGAGATCGATGGCCCCGCCCTCGCCCGGCAGCGCACGCAGGAGCCGCGGCGAGGCCTGCACGAGGTAGCCGACGCCGTGGACGTCGACCACCAGATGGTCCTCGCCGATCTCGGCGACGGTGCCCTTGAGGCGGGCGATCACGGCACCGTCCCCATCGCCCGCCGCAAGCGCTCGTGGGTGGCCGCGTGGTGGGCGTGGCAAAGTGCTACGGCGAGGGCGTCCGCCGCATCGGCGTTCACCGCACCGGCGCTGGGCAAGAGCCGTTGCACCATCGACGATACCTGGGTCTTGTCGGCACCGCCGGTGCCGACCAGGGCGCGCTTGACCGTCTTCGAGGCGTATTCGTGCACCGCCAAGCCGCCATGGGCGGCGGCGAGCAAGACGACGCCGCGGGCTTGGCCGAGCTTCAACGACGAGCCGGCATTGGTGTTGACCACCGTTTCCTCGACCGCCGCCACCGCCGGGCCATGCGCCGCGAGGATCGCCTGCAGGCCGCGATAGAGCTGGTCGAGGCGCGCTGCCAGCGGCGTACCGGCGTGGGTCGAGACGCGGCCACAGGCAACGAAGGCCAGGTGGTTGCCGCGGCTGTCGACCACCCCCCAGCCGGTGTGGGTCAGTCCCGGATCGAGTCCGATCAGGCGCACGGGCGACGCTCCCAGACCAGCACCAGGTTGTTCGCCGGCATGGCGATGCGCTGGCTGCGGACCAGTGCGTGCGACGTGGCGAGGGCGTCGAGATCGGTCACGTCGCGCACGCCCCAGGCGGGGTTTTGGGCGCGCAGGCTTCGGTCGAACAGCCGGTTGCTCTCGGGTTCCAACACGCCGTGCTCGGCGAAGGGGCCGTAGACGACCAGCCGGCCGCACGAGCTCAGCAAGGCGTCGGCCCCCTGGAACAGGCCCGAGGTCGCCTGCCAGGGGGCGATGTGCGTGAGGTTGACGGCGATGATGGCATCGAAGCCCGGCTCGAGGGGCTGCCACCACGCAGGTGCCGTCACATCGACGGCGAGCGGTGCGAGCAGGTTCGCAAGCGCCGTGTGGTCGCGCCAGGCGGCGATGCTGGCGCGGGCGGCGGGCTCCGGGTCGCTCGGTTGGAAGATGATCGCGGGGAACGCGCCGGCCCAGTGCGCCGCGTGCTGGCCGGTGCCGCTCGCCACTTCCAGGACGCGCCCCTTAGGCGGCAGCAAGGCCGCCAACGCCGCGGTCAAGGGTTGGAGATTGCGCGCGGCGGCGGGGGCACAGCGGCGACCGTCGGCGGCCGCCGCCAGCGCCTGGGCGCGCACTTGGGGCTCAGGAGGCAAGGCGCTCCAACAACTCGTCGGGGAAGTCGGCGTTGGCCACCACACGCTGCACGTCGTCGTTGTCGTCCAGGGTCTCCAACAGCCGAATGACGGTGCTGGCCGTGTCGCCCTCGACCGGCACCGTAACCTGCGGCCGCCAAGCGAGAATGGCGTGTTCGGCGGTCCCGAGCGTGGCTTCGAGGGCTTCGCGCACGGTGTTCAGGTCGTCGGGTGCGCAGGTGATTTCATGGCCTTCCTCGCTCGATTGGCAATCGTCGGCGCCGGCCTCGATCGCCGCTTCGAGCACCGTGTCCACATCGCCGGCCTCCGTCGCGTATTTGATTTCCCCGATCCGCTGGAACTGGAAGCTCACGGAGTTGGTTTCGCCCAAGGAGCCGCCGAGCTTGTTGAACGTAGCGCGGATGTCGGAGGCGGTCCGGTTGCGGTTGTCGGTCAAGGCCTCGACGATCACGGCGACACCGCCCGGCGCGTAGCCTTCGTAGCGGATCTCTTCGAGGTTCTCGCCGTCGCCCCCCGAGCCCTTGTTGATGGCGTTCTCGATCTTGTCCTTCGGCACGTTCTCGGCGCGCGCCGCTTGCACGGCCATGCGCAGGCGCGGGTTCATGGTCGGGTCGGGCAAGCCGCTCTTCGCCGCCACCTGCACCTCGCGCAGCAACCGCGTGAAAACCTTGGCGCGCCTGGCGTCCTGGCGTCCCTTGCGGTGCATGATGTTCTTGAACTGGGAATGTCCGGCCATGTCCGACCTTGGTCTGTCGTCGACGTCGAAGCGTCTATAGCAGAGCCCGCCCTGTTCGCCCAAGCTCTCGAGGAAATCGGCAGCGTAAGTGTTTCTTTACCCCTGGTTGGTAGGCCTCGGACGTCGAGGGTGGCCGCGTCGCCGCCGTTCCAGCAGAGGTCGCAACCATGCAAGCCTATCTCTCCAAGTTCCGCATCGGCCCCAGGCTAACCTTCGGTTTCAGCGGGTTGTTGGTGCTGCTCGTCATCACCGCGCTCGTGGCGGGGATGGGGCTCTACACGGCCTATCAGAGCTTCACCGAGTACCGGCACACCGCGCGCCAGATGCAGCAGGTGGCCGGCTTCGAAGGCCGGCTCAACACCGCCCGGATCTGGATGAAGGATCTTTATCTGGACCGCCGCGAAGAGCGCATTCCGCAGATCGCCGAGCAGCTCGACGCCGCAGGTGGCTATTTGCGCGAGTTGCAGGCGCAGGCGCGCCAGCCGGCAACGCTCGCCCGATTGGAGAGCATGCGCGGTCTCTTGGCGACCTATCGCCAGGCCTTCGACGAGTTGCAGGGCGTGGCCGTGGCCTACAACGCCACGTTCGAGCGCGTCGTCCAGCAAGGCTACGTCACCGAGACGGCGCTCGATGCGCTCGAGACCAGATTGAACGCCACCACCGACATGGAGGCCATCGTCCAGATCGCCGACGTCGACAACGCCTTCTCCGACGGCCGCAGCTACGTGCTCAGCTACATGATCACCTATGGTGAGTCGGGCGTGGCCGGCGTCGAGAACAACCTGGCCGCCGCCAGCCGCAATGCTGAAGCTCTGAGCAACCGCCTGGTCGGCTCGCT
>RECO01000157.1 GCA_007694015.1 Geminicoccaceae bacterium | reverse complement strand
CCAGATGCCCCGATGGATCGGCCTCTTCCCGTCGATGCGCCGACTGCCGAGGACGACGAGGTCGTACGCTTTCTCGGGTGGCTCCGCGACGTCGGCCCGCCCCACTCCCGTCAGCCTCCGCTGCCGCTGAGGGGCGAGCATTGGGTCCGCATCACGGATCAAGCCTGTGCAGCGTTCCTGACCGACGCCGGCCAACCCCATGGCCGCCAAGCGATCTTTGCCCTCCGCGCTCGGCTTGGGGAGGCCGAACCCCGATCGGCCGGTCTCCGCCGTAACGGCCGCCATCTCGAGGCGCGAATCCGATGAACTACCGCTTCGCCTATCGGCCCAACTACGACCTCTATTCGGCGACCACTTGGGCGTTGTTCGCGCTGGTCGCCGTGGCGGTTCCGGCCGGCATCGATCTGCCCGCCCAACCCTTTCAACTCGCCGCCCTGTTCTGCACCGTCCTGGCCATCGTGCGCATTGCGCAAGCGGCGCTGCACGGACGGCGCCTCGCCTTGCTCCGCGGCCGTCCCCTTTGGTTCCTCGACCTTCGGTCGTTTCGGCGCATCCTCCGCCGTGTCGGCGGCGACGATCTCTATCTCGGCCACGGCTTCGAATGGGGCCAACCCCAGGCCCAAGCGGCGTTCGACCTGGCCAAGCGTGACGTGCGCTCCATCGTCCCCGCACGCCAAGGGGAGTCCTTGGGCGCCGGCTGGCTGCACGGCATCGGCGCGGATCGCGAGCAGCCGTTGACCCTGCCCTTGCAGCACGCCATGGGCCACACCCTGATCGTCGGCACCACCGGCGCCGGCAAGACGCGGCTCTTCGACCTGTTGATCGCGCAGCGCGTGCTGGCCGGCGACACCGTGATCGTCATCGACCCGAAGGGGGATCGTGATCTCGCCCTCAACGCGCGCCGCGCCTGTGCGCTGGCCGGTGACGAGACCCGCTTTCGCTTCTTTCACCCGGCCTTTCCCGATCGCTCCGTGCGGATCGATCCGATGGCGAATTTCACGCGCCCGACGGAGCTTGCAGCACGGATCGCCGCCCTCATCCAGACCGCGAGCGGCAGCGACGGCGATCCGTTCAAGGCCTTCTCGCAGATGGCCTTGACCCAGGTCGTCACCGGCCTCGTCGGTACCGGCCAGCAGCCGAACCTGCTCGCCATCAAGCGCTATCTGCAGGGGTCGGTCGAGGAACTGCTGGATCGCCTCTTGAGCGACCACTTCCGCACCATCATCGCCGACTGGGACCATCGCATTCCGGAGGACGTTCGCACCGCGCGCAACGTCGAGACCCGCGTCGCCAAGCTCGTCGCCTTCTACCGGCGCAGCATCCAATCGCACCCGGAATGGGAGAGCCCGGCGGTCGAGGAACTGCTGCAGCGCTACGAGCACAACCGCGAGCACTACTCGAAGATGATCGCGTCCTTGATGCCGATCATGTCCCAGCTGACGAACGGCGTCATGGCCGAGCTGTTGAGCCCCAGGCGGATTCGCTCGGAGGATCAGGGCATCTCCGACACCCAGACCATGATCCGCCGGGCGGAGGTGGTGTATCTCGGCCTCGACACCCTGACCGACGGCTTCGTCGGCAAGGCGATCGGCTCGATCCTGCTCGCCGACCTCACGGCCGTCGCTGGCGAGCGCTACAACTACGGCGTCTCCAATCGACCGGTGAGCGTCTTCGTCGACGAGGCCGCCGAGGTGGTGTGCGATCCCTTCATCAGTCTCTTGAACAAGGGCCGCGGCGCCAATGTCCGGCTGTTTCTGGCGACCCAGACGCTCGGCGACTTCGCCGCCAAGCTGGGCTCGACCCACAAGACCCGGATGGTCCTCGGCAACTGCAACAACCTGGTCGCGCTGCGGATCAAGGACGGCGAGACCCAGGAATACGTCGCCGAAGCACTGCCGCGCACCCGGCTCCAGTACCTGATGCACATGCAGTCGGCCTCGACCCTGTCCGATGCGCCGATGCTCTACAGCGCGGGCGCCACCCAGCGCTTGATGGAGGAAGATGCGCCCTTGGTGCCGCCGCCTTATTTCGGGGCGCTGCCGAACCTCGAGTTCTTCGCCTATCTCTCGGGTGCCAAGGTCGTCAAAGGCCGGCTGCCGATCCTCCGCTGGCCGGAGGAGCGGCCGTGACCTGCCACGCCCCCGAGCCGGTGCCGGTCCTGGCGCCGCCGGTGGTCCGTGCCCTCCATGGCGGCCCTGTCGCCGGGTGCTTCACCGTCCGTGACGCGGCGATCGCCTGGGACCTGCTCCACTACGACGCGCCGCCCCTGGTCGATCTCTCGACCCGCCTGGTGGTCCATTTCGGGCTGGACCTGGCGCTGCCGACCGGGCGCCAGCCGATACCCTTGGCGGTGTGGCTGGTGCAGCGGGCCGTTCTGGCCTTCGGCGAGGCGCTCTCCGCGTCGCCACCTGATCGCGCCCGGGCCTTTCTCGACCGATTGCTGGAGGACAGCCACGAACGCCTGCCGGGGTTGCGCATCATCGCAGAGGAGGGGGCCTGGCAGCCGCTGACGACCGTCCCGTTGCCCGTGTTCCTCGATTGCCGGACGGTCCTTTCCGTCCGCTACGCACCCCCTGATCCGGGCGAAGACGCGGCCATCCGGCGCTGGCTGCTCGCCGGTCTCGAGCCCCTGTTGCTGCACAGCTGGGGGATCGAACCGTGAGCATGTTCAACGCGCGCTCTCCAGCCGCCTGGATCTACTGGGCTTTGAAGGTCTTCACCCTGATCCAGCTGGTGGCCTTGATGTTCGTGCCATTGGATTGGGTGCTCTGGGCCATGCACGTCGAGCGTGACTGGCTGGTCCAAGACCTCGGACCGCGGGCGGCGGCGTGGGTGGTCCTGCATGGGAGCGCCTTGTTCGACGTGCTGGTCGTCGACACCGGCCTGCGGCACTGGGCCGACGTTTTTCTCTACCGGCCGCGCCACCCGGAACACGCCTTCGACAGCCTCAACCATTGGGTGGTGCCCTACATCGTCAACCGCTTCGAGATCGTGTTCCTCTGGCTCGCCACCGTGTGTCAGCGGTTGTTCCTGCTGCTGGCCTGGCTGCCGTTCCTGATCCTCTTGGCGGTGCCGGCGCTGGTCGACGGTCACATGGCCTGGCGCAAGGCCCGCCACAGCTTCGACTTCAGCTCGCCGGTCCTGCACCGCTGGACCATCGAGGTCGTCAAGGTCGGTGTCGCCTTGTTGGCGGTGGTCCTGATTTCGCCCTTTCCGGTACCGCCGGGCTACGCACCCCTGGCCTGCCTGGTCGCCGCTTTCTCGATCATGATGATCCCACGGACCCTGATGAAGCAGGTCTAGAGGAGCCCCCGGCACTTCGGCACCGCCGAAGGTCCGCGACGGGCCTCGTTTGCACGCAGTTCTTCCCGCTCGCGGTGGTGCAGCATGGCCGCAATTCGAGGAGGATTGCCATGCCCGCCACCACCTTGCGCATGCCCCGCACCATCGACGAACCGCCGACCATCCTGCTCTGGCGCATCGACCATCTCTTCCCGCTGCTCGTCGGCCTGATCGGCGGCATGTACGCCGGCGTCATCATCGAGGGCACGCTGGCCGGCTTCGTCCTCACCCACTTCTACAGTCGCTGGGAGCACGACCAGCCGGACGGCTTCGCCCTCCACCTGCTCTACTGGTGGGGGATTTGGCCCGAGGGCTCGCGCACGGTCCGCAACCCCTTCGTCCGCATTTACGTTCCGTGAGGAGAGGGCC
>RECO01000026.1 GCA_007694015.1 Geminicoccaceae bacterium | reverse complement strand
GCAGCGTGGGGACCCCGGTGGGCGGGGGTGCGGGACGGTCAAGCATACCGGAAAACGCTCTAACTCTCCCCGATCCCGAGCGGAGCGTCGGGAGGGGCGTGAGGGGCAGAGCGGCAGTTGCGATCGAGTCGACGGCGACGGCGCAGCGCGGTCGCCAAGCGCCCGCACCGGCACGTCCACTTCACCCCTACCGGCGCGTACCGAATCGACCAAGTCGAGCGCGTCTTCGCCCTGCTCACCGAACAACCGATCCGCCCCGGCGTCCACCGCTCGACCGATCAACTCGAAGCAGCCGGCCGTCCAGCGCTGCTGCCTCCGCAGCCGACAAAGCGGAGGCATGACGCCATCAGGACGCTCGAGTGCGGCCGAGCCAGGCAGCACCGCGCACGCCGGAGCTGTCGCCGTGTTGGGCGCGAGCCAGTCGCGTCGTGATCGCGTCGGCGAAGACCCAGCGCTGCCAGGCGGGGGGAATCAGCTCGTACAGCAGCGGGACGTTCGAAACCCCACCGCCGAGGACGACGACTTCAGGATCGAACAGGTTGAGGACCGTCGCACTGGCCTTGGCGAAACGCTCGGCATAGGCGTACATCTGACCGAGGGCGTCAGGATCGCCGGCCATGGCGGCGTCGGCAACCTCGGCGCCGGTCAAGGGACGGCCGAGCGCCTCGCTCGCCGCCCGGCCGAGGCCGGTGCCGCTGAGCCAAGTCTCGATGCAGCCGTGCTTGCCGCACCAGCAACCGGGCCCTGGGAACTCGTCCGCCGTCGGCCAGGGCAGCGCGTTGTGGCCCCACTCCCCGGCAATGCCGTTGGCGCCGCGGATCAACTTGCCGTCTAGAACCAGACCGCCACCGGTGCCGGTGCCGATGATGACGGCGAACACCGACGTCGCCCCGGCTCCCGCGCCGTCCGTCGCTTCCGACAAGGCGAGGCAATCGGCGTCGTTGGCCATGGCGACGCGACGGCCAAGACGCGCTTCCAGATCGCGGCCGAAGGGCTGGCCGTTCAACCAGGTCGAATTGGCGTTGCGGATGAGGCCGCTGGCTGGCGAGAGTGAGCCTGGATGACCGACACCGACGCTGCAGGTCGCAGCGACTTCTTCCTCCGCCCAATCGACCAAGCCCGCGATCGTTTCGATGGTGGCGCGATAGTCACCCCTGGGTGAAGGCACCCGCCGCCTGCGCAGTTCCGCGCCGGCCCGGTCCAAGACGATGACCTCGCTCTTCGTGCCGCCGAGGTCGATGCCGATGGCCGGCTGCGTCACGACACCAATTTATTTGATCTTGGCTTCGGTGAACTCGACGTGCTTCCTGACCTTGGGGTCGTACTTCTTCATCTTCATTTTCTCGGTGGTGTTCCGAGTGTTCTTACTGGTGGTGTAGAAGTACCCGGTGCCGGCGGTGCTCACCAGCTTGATCAAGACGGTCTGCGGCTTGGCCATGGTCGTTCCTCGGACGCGAATTCGGCGGCGGAAAGTGCGTCACGGAGGCCGGAATGTCAACCGCGGCGCCGCCCGCCGCGGTGGCGGCCGGCACCTTCCATGCGCCGGCTCAGCCGGCCCTTGGGCTTGCGCGGTTGCACCGGGACGTGGTCGACGATGCGGCCCAAGAGCCCACCCGTGAGGCTGTCGGCCTCGACCAGTTCGAGCTCGACCCGGTCGCCGAGGCCGAAGTGCTCCCCCGAGCGCTCGCCGAACAGGGCACTCTGCGCCTCGTCGTAGACGAAGAATTCGTGGCCGAGGGTCGAAATGGGGACGAAGGCGTCGGCACCCACCTCGTCGAGGCGCACGAAGAGGCCCACCTTCTGCACGCCCGTCACGCGCGCGGGAAAGCGGGCGCCGACGCGGTCCTGCAGGAACAGGGCGACGTAGCGATCGACGGTCTTGCGCTCGGCCTCCATCGCCCGCCGCTCGCATTGCGACACGTCCTGGCCGACGCCGACCAGATCGCCCTGGACGTGGCGCACGCCGCCGGGGCCGAGGTCGAGGGCTTCGATCAGGGCGCGATGCACGACGAGGTCGGCATAGCGGCGGATGGGCGAGGTGAAGTGGGCGTAGTGGCGGAGATTGAGGCCGAAATGGCCGATGTCGTCGGGGGCGTAGACGGCCTGGGACTGGGCGCGCAGCACGTAGCCGTTGATGGTCTCCTTCAAGGGGTGCTCGCGGACCTGGGCGAGCAGCTTGTCGAAGTCCTTGGGCGTGCGCAGGCCCGAGGCCTTCCAGCCGATCTCCAGGCCTTGGAGGAACTGGGCGAGCGCCTCGATCTTGACCGGGTCGGGCCGGTCGTGGACGCGGTAGAGGCCTGCGCGCTTGCGCTGCTGCAGGGTCTCGGCGGCGGCGACGTTCGCGAGCACCATGAACTCTTCGATCAAACGGTGTGCGTTCAGCCGCTCGCGCGTCGCGATGCGCACCGGCTTGCCGTCGTCGCCGAGTTGGACGACCCGTTCGGGCAGGTCGAGGTCGAGCGTGCCGCGCGCTTGCCGCGCGCGGTCAAGCGCGGCCCAGGCGGCAAACAGCGGGCGGATGACGGGCTCGAGCAACGGCCCCGTGACGTCGTCGGTCTGACCGTCGACAGCGGCTTGCACCTGCTCGTAGACCAGCCGCGCCGCCGACCTCATCAGGCCGCGACCGAAGCGGTGGCGCAGGAGCGCGCCATTGCGGTCGATCACCATCTCGACGGCGAAGCAGGCGCGGTTCTCGTTCGGCCGGAGCGAGCAGACGCCATTGGAGAGCGGCTCGGGCAGCATGGGGATGACGCGGTCCGGGAAGTAGACCGAGTTGCCGCGCTTCTTCGCTTCCTGGTCTAAAGCGTCGCCGGGCCGCACGTAGTGGGCAACGTCGGCGATGGCGACGGTGAGGACGTGGCCGCCTTGGTTCTTGGGGTCGTCGTCGGGTCGGGCGTGGACCGCGTCGTCGAAGTCGCGGGCATCCACACCGTCGATGGTGACGAGCGGCAACCCGCGCAGGTCGACGCGGTGCTGCAGGCCCGGCACCGTGGCCCGGTCGGCCAGCGTCAGGGCCTCGGGTGCAAAGGCCTCGGGGAGTTGCAGTTCGGCCGCGGCAAGGCGGCTGAACTGGCGCGGATCGTCGGCCGTGCCGAAGCGCGCAACGACGCGGCCGCGCCCCAGGCCCAGGCGCTGCGGGCCCAGCGTCTCGGCGCTGACCAAGTCACCCGGCACCGCCCCCTCCAGCAGGTGCGGGTCGAGCCGGATCGCCCGCTGCTTGCGGTTGGCGGGGCGGAGATAGAAGCCATCGGCCACCGCCTCGACCACGCCGACGACGCGGCCGCCCTCCTGCGGCAGGATGCGGATCAAAGCGCAGTCATAGGCGCCGTCAGGCCGCCGCTCGGTCGAGACCAGCACGCGGTCGCCGACACCGGGCGGGCGGCCGCGGACGGCTTCGAGCGGCAAATGCAGGACCGTCTCGGGGTCGGCGTCACCAGCGGCGGGGCGCAGGCGTAGATCGCCGTCGTCGTCGACCGCGGTGACCAGCGCCACCACCACCCGCGGCAGCACGCCATGGGCGATCATGCGTCGGCCGCGGCCGCGCTCGACCAGCCCCTCGTGCTGCAACTCGCGCAGGATCTCCTTCAGCTCGACCCGCTCGCCGCCCTTGACGCCGAGCGCCTTGGCGATGTCGCGCTTCGTAACCTGGCCGGGGTTCTCGGCGATGTGCTTCAGCACCGCCTCGCGGTCGAGCCGGTGACGGGTCATCGCCG
>RECO01000114.1 GCA_007694015.1 Geminicoccaceae bacterium | reverse complement strand
TACCACGCCGGCGACGACTTCCAACGCCTGCGCGCCGCGCGCACGGCCCAACTCGACGCCGCAGCCAGCTGATCCCATGCCGACCCACGCCGAAAAACGCCATCTGCCCTACACCCCGGCCCAGCTCTACGAACTCGTCGCCGGAGTAGAAAAATACCCGGAATTCCTTCCCTGGTGCAAAGCCGCGCGCATTACCCGCCGCCAGGGCAAGGTGTTCTACGCCGACCTCATCATCGCCTTCAAAGTCTACCGCGAGCGGTTCACCTCGAAGGTCGAGTTGCATCCGGAAAACCGCGAGATCGACGTCGAATACATCGACGGGCCGTTCCGTTATTTGAACAACCATTGGGCCTTCAAGGAGGCCGAGGACGGTGGCTGCATCGTCGACTTTCACGTCGACTTCGAGTTCAAGTCGAAGGTGCTGCAGAAGCTGATCGGTCTGTTGTTCAACGAAGCCGTGCGGCGGATGGTGGCGGCGTTCGAGGCCCGCGCGATCGCGCTGTACGGGCCGCGCGAGGCGCAGCCTTCCTACGCCGAGCGCGCCCGGCTCGCGGCCTCACGCGGCTGAGGCGGCGAGCGCTTCGAGCAGCAGATCCAGGGCGGCCTCGACCGTCGCCGCGCGGATTTGGCGGCGGTCGCCTGGAAAAACGCAGCGGCGGTGCAGCGGTGCCAGGCCGCGGGCGGTCACGGCGAGGTGGACGAGGCCCACGGGCTTGGCGGCGGTGCCCCCGCCAGGCCCGGCGATGCCGGTGACCGCGACGGCGAGGTCGGCATCGAAGGCCAACTGGGCACCTCTCGCCATTTGCAATGCCACCGCTTCGCTGACCGCACCCTCGCGCTCGAGCGTGTCGGCCGCGACCCCCAGATGCCGCCGCTTGGCGTCGTTGTGGTAGGCGACGATGCCACCCACGACCACGTCCGAACTGCCGGCAATCTCGGTCAGGCGGGCGGCGATCAGCCCGCCCGTGCAGCTTTCGGCCGTGGCGAGGCGCCAGCTGAGCGCCCGGCAGTGCGCCAGCACGGTGGCGGCGGCATCGGGCGTCATGACGGCAACAGGACGGTCGCCGCGGCCTGCGCGGCGATGCCCTCGCCGCGGCCGGTGAAGCCGAGCTTTTCGGTCGTCGTCGCCTTCACGCTGACCTGGGCCACTTCGAGTTCGCAGATCAGCGCGATCCGGGCGCGCATCGCCTCCCGGTGCGGGCCGATCTTGGGCCGCTCGCACAGGATCGTCAGATCCAGGTGGTGCAGCACGCCGCCCCGCGCCCTGACCCGCCGGCAGGCCTCCTGAATGAAAATGGCGCTGTCGGCCCCCTGCCATTGCATGTCCGAGGGCGGAAACAGCGTGCCGATGTCGCCGTCGCCGAGCGTGCCGAGGATGGCGTCGGTCAGCGCATGCAGGCCGACATCGGCATCCGAATGGCCGATCAGGGCGAGCGGGCAGGGGATGGTGAGGCCGCCGATGACGACGCCCGCACCGGGGCCCAGGCGGTGCACGTCGAAGCCGGTGCCGACGCGGGGCAGGAGGGGCCGGGTGCCCATCGGGTTGCCCAACAGGCGCTCGGCCTGGTCGAGGTCGTTCGGGTCGGTGATCTTCATGGCCAGAGGATCGCCCTCGACGACGTGGACGGCAAGGCCCAGCCGTTCGACCAGCGTGGCGTCGTCGGTGGCCGCGGCACCCCCCGCCTGGGCATAGGCGTCGCGCAGCAAGCGGTAATCGAAGCCCTGCGGCGTCTGCACGGCGGCCAACCCATCGCGCGGCACCGTGCCGGTAACCATGCCAGCAACCGTCCGCTTCAGGGTGTCGCGTACCGGCAACGCCGGGATGACGGCATCGAACCGGGTGAGGCCGTCGAGCACGCGGTCGATGACGGCCCGCGGCACCAGGGGCCGGGCGGCATCGTGGATCAGGACGTGCGCCGGCCGGTAGGGGGCGAGGGCGTCGAGTGCCGCCTGCACGGAGGCCGTTCGCTCGGCGCCGCCGATCACCGGCGGCAAGAGGTCGAGGCCCGCCGCCACCTGGCGAAACGGGGCTTCGGCGTCGGCGCCGATGACGGCCAGGACGCCGTCGATGCGGGGGTGTCCGGCAAAGGCCATGAGCGCTCGGCGAAACACCGGCACCCCGCCGAGCGGGCGATATTGCTTCGGTCTGCCCCCGAAGCGGGTGCCGCTCCCAGCCCCGACGACGACCGCAAAGGTCCCGCCCGCCGTCCCGTCCATGGCCGCTCCCAAGCCGTCTTCGCCTGCGGCGGCATGAAGCACGGGCTTGGGCCAGGGTCGAGACCCAACAATGGTTGTGTTGGCGGCATGGCGTCGCTACGTTGCCCCAAATCTAGGCATTTGCCGCGGTTCGTTGGGTGGAGTAGTAGGCGTGCCCAAACTTTGGTCATCCCCGGCTCGGGTCGCCGACCAAGTCGACGACCCGATCGATCGGCTCGTCTTGAACGCCATGCCCGGCGGCATCGTGCTGGTCGATCGTGCCCTCGCGTTCACCTACGTCAACCCGGCCGGCGAGGCGATGCTCGCGAGCAGCGACGCCTATCTGCGGGGGCGGCCGCTGGTCGACGTCGTGCCTGCCGATTCCCACGTCGTCGCCTTGATCGGGCAGGTCGCCGAGCAGGGGGCGTCGATCTCCGACTATGGCATTCCGTTCAGCACCCGACGCGGCGATTCGCATCTGGTCGACGTCCACGTCTCGCCCGTGGGCGACCCGCCGAGCCACGTGCTGGCGGTCCTGCATCCCTGCTCGGTCGCCCGCCAGCTCGACCAGCAGCTGGCCAACCGGTCGGCCGCGCGCTCCGTCTCGCAGCTCGCGGCCATGCTCGCGCACGAGGTGAAGAACCCGCTTTCGGGGATTCGCGGTGCGGCGCAGCTCCTGGAAGCGGGGCTGGACGAAGAGGACCGGGTGCTGGTCCGGCTCATCTGCGACGAAACCGACCGCGTCGTGGCGCTGGTCGACCGCATGGAGCAGTTCACCGAGCCGCGCCCCGTCACGCCGGAGCCGGTCAACGTGCATCGCGTCCTGGAGCACGTCCGGCGCTTGGCCGAAAACGGCTTCGGCCGGCATCTTTCGATCGTCGAGCGCTACGACCCCTCCCTGCCGCCGGTGGCGGGCGACCGCGATCGGCTCGTCCAGGTGTTCTTGAACCTGGTGAAGAACGCCTGTGAGGCGGCACCCGCCAACGCCGGCGAGGTGCGCATCGTCACGCACTATCGCCACGGCCTTCGGATCGGACACAAGAACAGCCGCGAGCGCCTGGAGCTGCCGATCACCATCGAGGTCTGGGACAACGGTCCGGGCGTGCCCGACGATCTCGCCTCGCAGCTGTTCGACCCGTTCGTCACCGGCAAGGCCAAGGGCACGGGCCTCGGACTGTCGCTGGTCGCCAAAATCATCAACGACCATGGTGGCGTCGTCGGCTTCCAGAACCACCCGCAAGGGACCGTGTTCCGCGTCAGCCTGCCCGCCCATGTCGAAGCCGGGGGGCGCTGAGCCATGACCGAACGTACCATCCTCCTCGCGGAGGACGACAACTCGATCCGCACCGTGGTCAGCCGGGCGCTGTCGCGCCAGGGCTTCCGCGTCCAGGCGACGCGGGCGGCATCCACCTTCTGGCAGTGGGTCGAGGAAGGCGTCGGCGACGCCGCGATCATGGACGTGATGCTGCCCGACGAGAACAGCCTCGACATCCTGCCGCAGATCAAGAGCCGCCGGCC
>RECO01000139.1 GCA_007694015.1 Geminicoccaceae bacterium | reverse complement strand
TGCCGCCCGGCATCGTCGCCTTCGACCACGCCGAAGCGGTGAACGCCCTCGCCCAGGGCCAGGTCGCCATGATCACCGAATGGTCGGCCTTCTACGGCACCCTCACCGATCCCGCGACCTCGCGCATCATCGACTGCCTGGGCGTGGCACCCGAGCCCGCCGGCCCCGCCGGCCGCCTGCCGGCCCTCGGCGGCTTCTCCCTCGCCGTCACCTCGCAAGCGAGCGAGGCCGAACAGGCCGCCACCTGGCTCTTCATCCAGTGGGCCACCTCCGAAGCCATCGCCCGCGACTACGTCGAAGCCGGCGGCGTCTCCGGCCGCATGGCGATCTACGAAGAACCCGACATCCGCGAGCGCTTCGCCTTCGTCGAGCCGATGGTCGAAAGCTGGCAGGACGGCGTGCCCGAGTTCCGCCCGCGCTTCCCGGCCTGGCCCGAGATCTCCGAAATCATCGCCGAATGGGGCACACGCATGATGCTCGGCGAAGTCTCCACCATGGCCGGCGCCGAGGAAATCGGCACCCGCATGGAACGCATCCTCGAAGCGGAAGGCTACTACGACGGCCGCCGCGAGTTGTTGCAGTAAAGGCAGAAGGAAGAAGGCAGAAGGAAGAAAGCAAGGGGGGACTTGATGGTCCCCCCTTGAACCCCCCAGGCAGCGGCGCTGCCGCTGCCACATTGCAAATGTGGCGGCGGCGCAGCCGTCGCCTCGGGGGTCCTAGGGGGCCAAAAGCCCCCTAGCCTTCCTTTACCTTTCTCTCCTCCTCTCCCCTTTCCTCGAGGGAACCGCGCCATGCAAACCTTCTACGCCCGCGCGCTTGGCGACCTTGCGGCCGTGTTCGAGCGCATCGACCATGACCAGATCGGCCGTGCCTGCGACGTGATTGCGGCGGCCAACCGGATCGCGCTTTACGGGGTGGGGCGCGAGGGCTTGCAGATCAAAGGTTTTGCCATGCGCCTGTTCCATCTGGGCTTGAAGGCCTCGGTGGTGGGCGACATGACCACGCCGCATTTGGGCCATGGGGATTTGCTGATCGTGTCGGCCGGGCCGGGCCATTTTTCGACCGTTGCGGCCTTGATGGGCGTGGCGAAGGCCGACGGCGCCAAGACGCTGGTGGTAACGGCGCAGCCGGAGGGGGCGTGTCCCCGGGCGGCCGATCACGTTCTGGTCATTCCGGCGCAGACCATGGCCGACGACCAGGGGCCTGGCACGTCCGTGCTGCCGATGGGCTCGCTCTACGAGGGTGCGCAATACGTGCTGTTCGAGGGCATGATCGACCAGCTCAAGACCAAGCTGGAGGTCACACCCGACGCCATGCGCGCCAACCACACCAATCTGGAGTAGGCGGGTGGCCAGAGCGCGCCTCGATCCGGGCTATCGCCGCTGGACGCCCGCGGCCTTCCTGGCGCCGGCGGTGATCGCCTTGCTGGCGGTCGGCATCTGGCCGCTGTTGTTCGCGCTCTACACGTCGTTCCACCGCTTCAACATCACCCGCCCGCGCGACGGCATGCCGTTCATCGGCTTCGACAACTACGTCCGCGTGTTCAACGACCCGACCTTCTGGGATTCGTTGCTGCTGACGGGGCGGTTCTTCTTGACGGTAATGCCTTTCCAGCTCGCCTTGGGCCTCGCCATCGCCCTGCTCCTGCACAAGCCGGGGCTCGGGTTGATGCGCTCCTTGTGCCGGGTCACGCTCGTCATCCCGCTCGCCACCACCTACGCGGTGGTGGGCCTCGTCGGCCGGCTCGTCTTCAACCGCGACTTCGGCGTCGCCAACCAGATCATCGGCTGGTTCGGCTTCGGCCCGCTCGACTGGCTGGGGACGACGGCCGGCGCCTTCGCCGCCATCGCCATCATGGACATCTGGCAGTGGACGCCCTTCTGCGCGCTCCTGTTCCTCGCCGGCCTGTCGATGGTGCCGCAGGAAATCGAGGAGGCGGCCAAGCTCGAGACCTCCTCCACCTGGGCGATGCTGCGCCACATCCAGCTGCCCTATCTCCTGCCCGGCCTGACCGCCATGCTGATTCTGCGCACGGCCGACACCATCAAGCTGTTCGACATGGTGTTCGTCATGACCCGCGGCGGGCCGGGGGCCGCCACCGACCTCATCTCCATCTACATCCAGCGCGTCGGCTTTCGGGTGTTCGACCTCGGCTACGCCTCCGCCCAGGCGATCCTGCTCTTCATCATCACCATCGTCTTGAGCCGGCTCTACATCCGCTACGTCTACCAGGAGATCCGCTGATGGACCGCCGCCTGTTCGACCGGGCCGGCCATGCCATCGGCCTCGTCGTCATCCTCGCCTTCACCCTGTTCCCGTTCTTCTGGATGGTCTCGTCCAGCTTCAAGGCGCAGACCGACATCCTGGCCTCGCCGCCGGTCTGGCTGTTCGAGCCCACCTTTCGGCACTATGCGGAGGTCTGGGCCGACCGCACCGTGGTCCACGCCATCACCAATTCCTTGATCGTGGCGCTGTCGGTCACCGCCATCGCCATCGCGCTGGGGGCCCCTGCGGCCTATGCGCTCGCACGGTTCGAATTCAAGGCCAAGCGCGAGCTGTGGTTCTGGTTCATCACCAACCGCATGATCAGCCCGATCGTGTTGGCGCTGCCGGTGTTCATGCTCGCCCGCCAGCTGCAAATCCTCGACACCCAACTGGTGTTGATCCTGATCTACCTCACCTTCACCCTGCCGATCGTGGTCTGGATCTGCACCGACCAGTTCCGCTCGATCCCCTCGGAACTGGAACAGGTGGCGCGCCTCGATGGCGCCTCGCAGTTCACCATCTTCCGCCGCATCTACGTGCCCCTGGGCCTGCCGGGCATCGCCGTCTCGGGCATCTTCTCGTTCATCTTCTCCTGGAACGAGCTGCTCTACGCGCTGGTGCTCACCCGCCGCGACGCCATCACCGGCCCCGTCGTCGCCACCAGCTTCATGGCCGGCTACGAGCTGCCCTGGGGCAAGATCATGGCCACCGGCACGCTGATCGTCCTGCCCGTCGTCGTCTTCGCGCTGCTCGTCTCCCGCCACATGATCCGCGGGCTGACCATGGGCGCCACCAAGTAACGGAGACCGGAGATGACCCAGCCCCTCGGCGTCAACCTCTCCTTCTGCGTCAAGCGCTGGGTCACGCCAGCGCTCTGGACCGAGGTCGTCCGCCAGCACTTGGCCACCGACCTCGTGCAGCTCTCCTTCGACCTGATCGATCCGATGTGGCCGGACGAAGTGAAGGCGAAGCTCGCCAAGGAAACCCGGGCGGCGGCCGCCGCCCAGGGCATCACCATCCACAGCGCCTTCATCGGCCTTGCCCACTACACCTTCAACCAACTACTCCACCCGGAGCCGGCGGTGCGCGCCTTTGCCGAAGCCTGGCTGGTGCGGGCGATGGACTTCGCCAAGGACGCGGGCATCCCCCGCGTCGGCGGCCCCTTGGGCGCCATCGCCTCCAGGGTCGACGGGCACGAGGCCGACGCCTTGCCCGAAGCCGACTACGCCGACCTCGTGGCCCGCATGCGCCGGTTGAGCCAGGCCGCCCACGAACGGGGGCTGGTCGAACTGCTGGTCGAGCCCACGCCGATGCGGCGCGAATGGCCGTGGACGATCGGGCAGGCCCGCCAGTTGATGGACGACCTGAGCGGTGCGCCCGTGCCGTGGAGCCTCTGCGTCGACTGGGGGCACGGCACCTACGAACCGCTCTACGGCACGGACCACGGCGAGATGCGCCCCTGGCTGCACGACCTCGCCGGCCACATCGGAGCGCTGCACCTGCAGCAGACCGACTACCAGCTCGACTGCCACTGGGACTTCACCAAGCCGGGCCGCGTCGATCCCCACGCCGCCAAGGACCTGATCGAAGGCAGCGGCCTCGGCCAGCGCCCCGTCTTTTTGGAGGTCTTCTACCCGTTCGAGTTGGACGACGCCGCGGTGCTGGCGCGGATGGCCCGCTCCATGGACATCCTCCGCACCGCCTTCGCCCGCTGATGGCGGCGACGGAGGCATCGTGATTTCGTTCCTAAACAGTGCTATGATCGGGGGCTGTCGGCGACGGCCGCCACGACCTCGGCACCGGCCGGAAAAACGTTTTTACAAAACGAACTGTCGGACCCATGAATCTTTGTTTTCCAATATCTTGAGCTGGGGAAAACCAGGATTATGGAAAATTTCTCGGTGGCGGTCATGAGCGCACCCCTGCTCCAGCCCGCTGCCATCGACGACGCCGAACAGCTCAAGGCCCGGGTCGCCTGGTACTATTTCATGGGCGGCATGACCCAGCAGGAAATCGCCAACCGCCTCGGCCTGACCCGGATCAGGGTCAACCGCATCGTCGGCCAACTGCGCGCCGACGGCTCGGTCCGAATCGAGGTGCGCCTCCCCCTGGCGGCCTGCGTGGCGCTCGAAGAGCGTCTGCGGCACCGCTTCGGCCTTATGGCCGTCAGCGTCGTCCCCACCGTCCCCGACGACGCCGATCTGCAGCGGGTGATCGGCGAGGCCGCCGCCGCTCTTTTGGAACCCCACCTCGCCGACGGCCGCGGCATCGCCGTCGGCTGGGGCCGCACGCTCCGCGCCGCCATCGCCCGCATCGCCCCGCGCCGGCTGGACGGCAGCTGGGTCGTCTCCTTGATGGGCGGCCTCGCCCGCGGTTCCGGCACCAACACCTTCGAGGTCTCGACCGCTCTGGCCCAGGCCCTCGGCGCCGAGTGCTTCTACTTCACCGCGCCCATCTACTGCCCGAGCCGCGAGAGCAAGGCGACGCTCCTCACCCACTACGGCGTCGCCGAGACCATGCGCCGCGCCCAATCGGCCGACGTGGCCCTCGTGACCTGCGGCGATCTCTCCCCCCGCTCGCTGCTCGGCCGGACCCAGGCGGTGGTCGAGAGCACGGCGGCCTTGCGCGCCGCCGGTGCGGTGGGTGATCTCCTCGGCGTCTTCTGCAACGCCCTGGGCGAGCCCGTGGACCATCCCCTGAACGACCGCGTCATGGCGCTGAACCCGAAGGACCTGAAGTGCTTGCCGGTGTCGATCATGGCCGCCGGCGGCCCCCACAAGGCGCCGGTGATGCGGGGGCTCTTGCAGGCGGGCTACGTCAACCGCCTCGCTACCGACGAGACCACCGCCCTCGCCCTATTGGAGCCGGCGTCGTGACCGCGCCAACCTATCTCGCGGTCGACGTCGGCACCCTGACGGCGAGGGCTGGTCTGTTCGATGGCAAGGGCCAATTGCTCGCCACCGGCACGGCCCCTCTCGACCTGCAGCGCCCCGAGGACGGCCAAGCGGTCTACCTGATGGACCAACTCTGGCAAGCGGTGGTGGAGGCCATCCGGCGCTGCACCGCCGAGGCCCCGGAAGCGGCCCGACGCGTCGCCGGGCTCGCCTTCGACGCCACCTCCTCGGTGCAACTCGAGGGCCTCGCCCCCGCCCTCGGCTTCGACGTCCTCTGCTGGATGGACCACCGCGGCGAAGCCCAGGCCCGCACCATCGACGCCACGGGCCACGCTTATCTCGACCATCTGGGCGGCAGCATCTCCCCCGAAATGCACCTGCCCAAGCTGCTGTGGGTGAAGCAGGCGGCACCCGAGGCGTGGGCCAAGGTCACGGCCGTCCGCGATCTCTCTGACGCCCTCGCCCAGCGCGCCACCGGCCGCGAGGCCCACAGCCTCTGCGGCCTCGCCTGCAAGTGGCCCTATCTGCCGGCCGCCGAAGCCCCCTGGCAGCACGACCTCCTCGCCGCCCTCGGCATCGACGACCTCTTGCAGCGTGGCGTCCTCACCGAAGGCGGCCGCCCCGTCGGCGCCGTCCACGGCCACCTCCGGCCGGACGTGGCAAAAGCCACGGGCCTGCCAGCCGGCACGCCCGTCGCCATTGGCCTGATCGACGCCGAGGCCGGCGCCCTCGGCGCCCTCGGTGCCGGCTTTCGAGGCCGCATGAACCAGCGTCTCGCCCTGATCGGCGGCACCTCCACCTCGATCCTCGCCTTCGCCCGCGATGCCCGCCGCATCCCCGGCGTCTGGGGGCCGTTTCGCGACGCCGTGTTCGCCGGCATCTGGATGCACGAAGCCGGCCTCACCATGGCCGGCGCCGCGCTCGATGCCATCCTGACCCACCATCCGGCCAGCCCCGGTGCTGCGAGTGCCGCGAGCCACCAAGCGGTCGTTGCCGCCATCGAAGCCGCCCTCGCGGCGGAAGGCCCGGCCTTCGCCTGGCGCCGGCATCTGGTCCCCGACTGGCTTGGCAACCGCGCCCCTCTGGGCGCCGGCGACGTCCGCGCCCTCGCCACCGGCGCCGGGCCCGACACCGACCACCGCTCGCTGTTGGAGCTCTACTACGCCACCGCCCGCGCCCTGGCGCTGCAAACCCGCCACATCCTCCTGCACCTCAACCACCACGGCTACGCCCTCGACGAAGTCACCCTCGCCGGCGGCCACCGCCGCAACCCCCTGCTCAAACAGCTCTACGCCGACGCGCTGGGCGCCGCCCTCATCGACGTCGACGTCGACGAACCCGTGCTCCTCGGCACCGCCATGATCGCCGCCGTCGCCGCCGGCCACCACCCCACCACCTTCGACGCCCTCGACGCCATGGCCCCAACCCACCGCCCCGTCCCGAGACGAAGCGCTTGGGCCGAGGCCCACGACCTCGCCTACGCCGTTTATCTCGACCTGTTCGAGGCCCGCAACGCCGCCGACGAGCGTGCTTCGGCGTTGCGGGGAATGGGTGGACGATGACGCGGCAAGAAAGTCTCGGGGGGCTTTTGGCCCCCCGTGCCCCCCAGCCGACGGCCATGCCGTCGGCACTTCGGTTGCAGGGGGGGCCGGGGGGACCATCAAGTCCCCCCGGTCCTTCCCTCCCGCTGCCCGAACGGAGCCGCTGATGTCGTTCCTCGAACTCGACCAGGTCGAGAAGTCTTTCGGCCAGACCCGCGTCATCAACGGGGTGAGCCTGGGTGCGGAACAGGGTGAATTCGTCGTGTTCGTCGGGCCGTCCGGCTGCGGCAAGTCCACCTTGCTGCGGATGATCGCCGGGCTGGAGGAGGTCTCGGCCGGGAAGGTCCGCATCGACGGCAAGGACGTGACGCACAAGGAGCCGGCGGCCCGGCAGGTGTCGATGGTGTTCCAGTCCTACGCCCTTTATCCGCACATGAGCGTCTTTCAGAACATGGCGTTCGGCTTGGAGATGGCGCGCACGCCACGGGCCGAGATCGAGCGGCGGGTGGCCGAAGCGGCGCGTATCCTGCAGATCGAAGCGTTGATGCAGCGCAAGCCCAGGGAGCTTTCGGGCGGCCAACGGCAGCGGGTGGCGATCGGCCGTGCGATCGTCCGCCAGCCGAAGCTGTTCTTGTTCGACGAGCCCTTGTCGAACCTCGACGCCGAACTGCGCTCGCAGATGCGGGTCGAAATCTCGCTGCTCCATCGCAAGCTCGGCGCCACCATGGTCTACGTCACCCACGACCAGATCGAGGCGATGACCCTGGCCGATCGCATCGTCGTCCTGCGCAACGGCAACGTCGAACAGTTCGCCACACCGTCGGACGTGTACGATCATCCGGCCAACGTGTTCGTGGCGGGCTTCATGGGCTCACCCAAGATGAACTTCGTGCAGGCGAAGGTCGCCGACGTGACGCCGGAATGGATGACCGTGGCGCATCCGGCCTTCACCGACGGCAAGCTGGTGGTGCCGACCAAGGGTAGGCGGCCGGTGCCCGCGGGCGAGCCGGTCACGGTCGGGTTGCGGCCGGAGCATCTGGAACTCGGCCGGAGCGAGGCGGGCCTGGAGCTGCAGGTCGACTTCGCCGAGAACCTGGGCGGTACCAGCCAAGTCTACACCCGCCTGCCCGACGGCACGCTCATGGTCATCCTGGTCCAAGGCCGTCCGGCGCTTGCCCAGGGCGACCAGTTCCACGTCACCGTCACCCCCGACCACGTCTACCTTTTCGACCACCAAGGCGTGGCGCTTTGAGACACGAAAGCCAGCGAGCTCAGGCCACCGAGCGCCGGGGCGCCGCTGGCACCGCCATCTCGGGCACGAGTTCCGCGAGGAGCTGGCGCACGGCCCGTTCGTCGCCCCGTTGCGCCGCCAGGGCCAAGCGGTCGAGGCTGCCTCGAAGGCGCGCCCGCTCGACCATCTGTGCCCGAGCCACGAACACGCCCTCGACCGCGGCCGGATTGCGCCGCTCGCCGCCGTCGAACAGCTCCTCGAACAGCTTCTCGCCGGGCCGCAGGCCGGTGAACGTGATCGGCACGTCGACATCGGGGCGGAGACCTGCGAGCACGATCATCGTCCGCGCCAAATCGACGATGCGGACCGGCTCGCCCATGTCGAGCACGAATACCAAGCCCCGGCGCTCCTCCCGGTGGCGCTCGATCGCCGCCGCCTGCAGCACCAGGGACGTGGCCTCGGCGACGGTCATGAAGTAGCGGCGCATGTCCGGATGGGTCACCGTGACGGGCCCGCCGGCCGCGATCTGCCGCTTGAACAACGGCACGACGGAGCCCGTGGAGCCGAGCACGTTGCCGAACCTGACCGTGATGAAGCGGGTGCGCCCGCCCTCGGCATCGAGGCCTTGGCAGTACATCTCGGCGAGCCGTTTGGATGCCCCCATCACGCTCGTCGGCCGGATCGCCTTGTCGGTCGAGATGACGACGACCGCCTCGGCCCCGGCGGCAACGGCGGCATCGGCGACGATTTGGGTCCCGAACACGTTGGTGAGCACGCCCTCGGCGACGTTCGCCTCCACCAGTGGCACGTGCTTCAGGGCCGCCGCGTGGAACACCAAGGCCGGTTGCTGCTCGCGGAAGATCTCGCCGATGCGGTCCGCATCGCGCACCGAGGCCAACAGGCCCACCCGTTCGACCGCAGGAAACCGCTCGGCGAGCAGCCGATCGACTTCGTAGAGGGCCAACTCGCCGTGATCGAGCAGCACGATACGCTTGGGGCCATAGCCCGCCACCTGCCGCACGATCTCGCTGCCGATACTCCCGCCCGCCCCGGTCACCAGGACGACCCGTCCAGCGATCAACCGCCGCACCGGCTCGACATCGAACCGCACGGCTGGACGCCCGAGCAGGTCGTCGATGGTGATCGCCTCCAGGCTCGGCTCCGGTCGATCCAGGCCCGGCGCCGAGGCGAGACGCCTCACGGGCAGTCGCAGGGCCACCGCCTGCTCGGTCAGGTGCCGCAACGCGGCTGGTTGCAGGTCCGATTTGGTGAGCACCAATGCCTGCGGGGCGAGCCCGCGCCCCGCCAAACGCTGCACCACGTCGGGCAAGCGATCGATCTCACCCAGGACCTCGACCCCGCGGACCCAACGCCCGGTCTTTTTCGCCTGCATCTCGACGATCCCGACCACGCGATAGCGCCGCCCGGCGTCGCTACCGAGGCTCCTGAGTGCGTGGTCGGCCTCGCTGACGCTGCCAAGCAGGAGGAGGTTCTGGGCCTCCGGCTCCAACCGTCCGAGCCTGCGCACGACGTCGAGGCCACCATCCTTCCACATGCGATAGAGGATCCGCGGTCCACCCAGGAGCACGACCAGGACGAACCAGGTGATCACCGGCACGGACCGCGGAATGGCGTCCAAACGGTTGATCGCGAACATCGCAAAGAGGAAGGCGGCGACCACCACCGTTGCCGCCAATGCAATCTGGCGGAGGTCGGTCAGCGACGCGAAGCGCCACATGCCGCGGGCGAGCCCGAACAAGCGGAACACAACGGCGCTGATGACGCAAAAAACGGCCAACGCCAGCACGATCGCTTCGGTTGCCGGAAGATCGTTCGGCCCGTAGCGCAAGACGAGACCGATGCCCAGCGCCAGAGCGGCCATGATCACGTCGTGGACAATGGCGAGCAGTCGCTTCAAATGCACTCCGTCTCGATGGCCCGCGCCGTCGACCTGACGTGCGCAGCAGTAACGGTGGCGAATGCAAGCAGACACAGTCGCAGTTGACGAGTCTTTCCTGCGCGTTATCCAACGGCGCACCGATCGGCAGCGGGTGGTGCCGCCGGCATCGCGGCCATGACCGCGGCCGTCATCGCCCTCGCGCTCACCGGCATCCTGACCGCACTTGCCATCGCCGCGAGCCTGCCCTTGCTCCAGCGCTACGCGCTCGCCCGCCCCAACGCCCGTTCCAGCCATCGCCAACCGACCCCACAAGGCGGCGGCTGGGCAGTCGTGGCGGCAACCCTCGTCGTCTGGCTCGCGCTGCTGCCGCTCACGACCCCGCTGCCCGGGAGTGCGATCGTTGCCGCGGTGGCCGCAGCGGCCCTGCTCCTCGGCCTGCTCGGCGCCTGGGACGACCTGCGCACGGTGGGCGTGGGGCTGCGCCTCGCCGTCCAAACCGCGGTGGTCGGGGCCGTGATCGGGGTTTTGGCAGTCGACGGGCGTTTTTTGCCCTGGCTTGGACCTTGGCCGTTCGAATGGCTGATGCTGACGGTCGTCGGCGTTTGGTTCGTCAACCTCGTCAACTTCATGGACGGCCTCGACTGGATGACGGTGGCGCAGATGTTGCCGCTGACACTGGCCGTTGGCGGATTCGGCCTCGCCGGGATCGTCGAGCCGTGGACGGCGCTCCTGGCAGCAGCCCTCGCGGGCGGGCTCCTGGGCTTTGCGCCCTTCAACAAGCCTACCGCTCGCCTTTTTCTCGGCGATGTCGGTTCGCTGCCGATCGGTTTTCTCGCCGGCGTGCTCATCTTGGAGTTGGTCCGCGCCGGCCATCTGACGGCAGCCCTGCTGCTGCCCCTCTACTACGTGGCCGATACGGGTTTGACCCTCGCCCGACGCATCCTTCGCCGCCAACGGTTTTGGCAAGCGCACCGCACCCACTATTACCAGCGCGCCACCGACCACGGCATGACACCCTTGCAGGTGGCCCGCGACGTTGCCGTCCTGAACTTGGCCCTCGTCGCCCTCGCCACCGTGACGGTTGTGACCATGTCCTGGGCGATCGACGTGCTCGCGCTTGGCCTCGGCGCCGGTTTGGTGGGGAGCTGTCTTTGGCGGTTCACCCGGCCTCGCGCGGCACCAATCCCATGACCAAACCGAGCGTCGCGCTGACCGGGGCTTCCGGTTTCATCGGCCACCACCTCCTCCGGGTCCTGTTGGCTCGCGGCTACGACGTCCGCGCCCTCTTGCGCCAGTCCGGATCGTTGCCGCCGGGTGCGGCGGGCGTCGTCGTCGGCGACCTCCGCGCACCCCGCGACCTCGCCTCGGCGCTGGCGGGGATCGACGTCGTCGTCCATGCCGCCGGCCTTGCCCATCAACCGCGCGGCGTTGGCGACGCGGAGATGTTCGCCACCAACGCCACGGCAACACTCGAATTGGCCAAAGCCGCCCAAAAGCAGGGTGTGCGGCGCTTCGTGTTCGTCTCTTCGTTGCGCGCCCAAACCGGCCCGAGTGCGCCGCACCGGCTCGCCGAAACGACACCGCCCAACCCGACCGACGCGTATGGGCGGGCCAAGTTGGCAGCCGAGCGCGGTCTTGCGGGCTTGGATATCGAATGGGCGGCGCTACGACCCGTGCTGGTCTACGGCAGGGGTGCTCAGGGCAATCTCGCGAGCCTCTTGCGTTTGGCGCGACTGCCGTTGCCTTTGCCGTTCGGTGCCTTCGAGGCGCCGCGCTCACTGGTCGGCGTCGACAGCGTCGTCGCAGCCGTCGTCGCCGCGATCGAAGCGCCCGGCATCCTGCGTCGTCCGTTCCTCGTTGCGGACACCCTGCCCGTCAGCTTGGCCGACATCATCACCGCACTCCGCCGCGGCCTCGGCCGGCCACCCAATCTCCTCGCCGTGTCGCCGCGGGTTCTGCGCGCCATGATGCAAGCCCTCGGCCGGGGCGACATGGCGCAGCGCCTGCTCGAGCCTCTGGAGGTCGACGCGACCGCTCTCACCACCTTGGGCTGGCAGCCCACGGCCGACCCGCGCCCCGGCCTCGAGCGCTGGGCCCGCCACCCGTAACCGCAAGGCGCCGGGATGGCCGCCGTGGGGGACGAAGCGGGTCCCAAGCTCCTCGGGCCCGGTTCGTCCCCCACGTTCGCTGGCTCAGCGGCCGCCGGCGATGTCGATGTGGGTGCCGGTGACGTAGGAGGCGGCATCCGAGCAGAGCCAGACGACCACTGCGGCCACTTCGTCGGGGGTGCCGGCGCGGCCGATGGGGACCTTGGGGCCGAGGTCGCCGATGCGGTCGCCCACGCCCATGTCGCCGTGGATGTCGGTGTCGATCAGGCCGGGCTTGATGCCGCAGACACGGACCCCTTCGTGGGCGACCTCGCGGGCCAGCCCCTCGGTCAACACGTCCATGCCGCCCTTGGCGATCGCGTAGGGCAGGAGGCCACCGGCGCCCATCATCCGCGGTGCGATCGACGAGGTGTTGACGATGACGCCGCCCTTGCCGCCTCGGGAGCGCGCCATGCGGCGGACGGCTTCGCGGGCGGCAAGGATGGCGGCAGTCAGGTCGACCTCGATCACGCGCTGGATGGTAGCGAGGTCCTGGTCGGCGAGCGGGGCTGCGCGATGTGCGATGCCGGCATTGTTGACGAATGCGTCCACCGGGCCGAGCGCCGCTTCGACGGCATCGAAGGCGCCAGCGAGGGCTTCGGCATCGGTGACGTCGACCTGATGGGTGAGGGCGCGCCGGCCTTGGCCGCGGACGTCCTGGGCGACGGCTTCGGCCGCATCGGCCCGGCCGGCATAGCCGATGGCGACGTCATAGCCGTGTTGCGCCGCAAGGCGGCAAATGGCAGCGCCGATGCCGCGGCTGCCGCCGGTCACGAACATGGTCTTGCTCATGCGGCGCTACCAGGAACCGGTGTTGGGCATCGAGGACCAGGGCTCGGCGGGCGCCTTGGCGTCGCCCTTCTGCAACAACTCGATCGAGATGCCGTCGGGCGAGCGGACGAACGCCATGCGGCCGTCGCGGGGCGGGCGATTGATGGTGATGCCGTGGTCCATCAGCTGCTGGCAGGTGGCGTAGATGTCGTCCACCTCGTAGGCCAGGTGGCCGAAATTGCGGCCGCCGCCGTAGGCTTCCGGGTCCCAGTTGTAGGTGAGTTCCAAAGCTGGCGCCTTGCCTTGCTTGAAGCTGTCGACGTCCTCGTCGGCGGCGAGGAACACGAGGGTGAAGCGCCCACCCTCGTTGTCGACCCGGCGCACCTCCTTCAGACCGAACACGGTCGCATAGAAGTGCAGGGATGCGTCCAGATCGCTGACGCGAACCATGGTGTGCAAGTAGCGCATGGGCTTCCTCCCTCGGTTTGGGGTGGGCTTACGCCCGATCGGGTGCCGGGCCAAGGCCCCGTTGCAGGCGGCGGATGTGCACGGCCAGGAGCGCGAAGGCGAAGCACACCAGGAACGTAACGCCGCCGAGGCCCACGAGTTGCCGCTCGATGGGCACGCCCTGGTCGAGCAGGAGGCCGGTCAGGCCCGGACCGAAGGCCGTGGCGAAGGTGCCCACACCCGAGGCGATGGCACGGATCGCCCCCAGATGCGCCGTGCCGTAGAGTTCGGCCCAGAGCGCCGCGACCAGGGCAAACCCGAAACCGGTGCCGAAGCCCAACAGCCCCAGATAGACGAACACCACGGCCGCCCGGTCGACCGTGCCGGCGAGCGCCAAGCTGAGCGCGAGCGGCACCAGATAGAACGGCAGCAGGCGGGCAGCGCCGACGCGATCCACCAACACGCCCGACAGCAGCGAACCCACGACCGAACAGGCGGCATAGGCCATGAAGCCGAGGGCGTAGGCCTCGATCGGCCAGCCCTTCACCGCCACGAGGTGCGCACCTTGGAACAGGAGTGCGGTGCCGAAGGCGGGCGACACCATGAACCCCGGCAGGAGCAACCAGAACAACGGATGGCGCACCACCTCGGCGCGGGTCCAGTCGCGGCCGCCCAAGCCCCGGCTGGCCGCCGCCACGCCGGCCGCGGCGGGGCGGCCCAGCGGGATGCGTGGCCGGCGGAGGAGGGTCAGGCTCAGGGGCAGCAGGACCAGGACGAGCAAGGCCGCCACCGCCCACCACGCCCCGCGCCAACCGAAGGTGGCGATGGCGAGCACCGCCAACGCCGGCAGCACGGCCTCGCCCAGCGGGTGGCCCATCGAGACGAGAGCCAACGCCTTGCCGCGGGTCGCGAGGAACCAGCGGGCGGTGATCGTGACCGCGACGTGGGTCATCATCGCCTGGCCGCCCAAGCGGAGGCCGAACACGACCAAGCCCAGCATCCAGGCCGTGGTCACGTTGGCCATGGCGACGGCGACCAGCGCCAAGCCGACGAAGACGTAGCCGACCAGGCGCACCGGTTCGACGTCGTCGGCGAGCTTGCCGAGGGCCATGAAGACGGCGGCCGAGGCGAGCGTGCCGGCCGCATACAGGCTGCCCCAAGCGCCATGGCTCAGGCCCAGTTCGAGGCGCAAATCCTCCGCGAACAGGGCAATGAAGAAGGTCTGGCCGAAGCTGGAGGCAAAGCACAGGACCAGACCGCCGACCAACCAGCGGGCGTTGTCCTGAAGAAACCGAGCGAGGTCGGCCGCCCGCCCGGCGGCCATGCTCAGAACTCGGGTGCCAGCGTGACCTGGAGGCCGTCCAACTCGTCGGACCACTTGAGCTGGCAGGACAGGCGCGAGTTGGGCTGCGGCTCGAACGCCTCGTCCAGCATCAGCTCCTCCTCGTCGCCCACCGGCGACAGCTTCGCCTGCCACGCCTCGTCGACATAGACGTGACAGGTGGCACAGGCACAACAACCGCCACAGGCGGCCTCGATGGGCAAATCCGCATCGCGGATGATCTCCATGACCGACCAACCGGCCCGGCCCTCGATCTCGTGAACCTTGCCTTCACGGTCGGTAACGATGAGCTTCGACATGGATGTCCTCGAAGAGAAAAACGCTGCCGCCCCCTAACCTTGGTTGCGACCTAAGGTCAACAAGGGGTGCAGGGGAGGGGAGGGAAGGGGAAGGCAAGGGGGGACTTGATGGTCCCCCCTTGGACCCCCCGAACAACGGCGTTGCCGTTGTCGACGTGGGGAGGGGAATTTGTCATAATATCCGTTATCCCCAGGCCAAAGGCTTGTGTGGGAACGAAAGTGGGGTGGGACAGTTCGTTTTGTAGAATCGTTTTTTTTCGGCCGGCCCGCGGTGGCGGTGCGGGCACGTTCGGAGGTGATCGACCAGGTCCAAAAAGCGGTGGAAAGTTTAGCACGAATAGGTGCAAGGTCCTAACAATACCGAGGCCGCGGCCTCGCCATCGCCGCCGACCATGCCCAGCCGGTATGGGGTGGTCGGCCACCCACAAGTGTACGATCGGGCTCGCTCGGGGGTTTCCAAGGGGACCAAAAGCCCCCTTGGCTTTCCTTGAGCTTTCTTCAGCTTTTCTTGGCGCCGAGCTTGTTTTCCGTGCCTTTGAGGAGGCGGCGGATGTTGCCGGCGTGTTTGACGACGATGAGCAGCGCGATGAGGGCGAGGAGTTCCTGGTATTGGTTGTAGCCGAGGCTCCAGGCGGCGAGTGGGGCGGCGGCGGCGGCGGTGAGGGAGCCGAGCGAGACGTAGCGGGAGAGGGCGACGACCACGGCGAAGGCGGCGAGGGCCACGAGGGCGATGACGGGGGTGAGGGCGAAGAGGACGCCTGCGGCGGTGGCGACGCCTTTGCCGCCCTGGAAGCGGAGGTAGACCGGGTAGCAGTGGCCGACGACGGTGGCGAGGGCGGTGACCTTGGCCATGTCGGGGCCGAACCAGGCGAAGGCGAGGGCGGCGGGCACGGCACCCTTGAGGGCGTCCAGCACGAGTACGGCGAGGGCCAGGCTTTTCTTGCCGGTGCGCAGCACGTTGGTGGCGCCGATGTTGCCGGAGCCGATCTGGCGGAGATCGCCGGCGCCCGCGAGTTTGGTGAGGATGACGCCGAAGGGGATGGCGCCGATCAGGTAGCCGACGATGCCGGCCGCAACCAAGGGCCACCAGAAGGCGGGGCCACCCATCGGGTCGATCATGCTGCGTCCTCGAAGCGGAAGACTTCGCGGCCGTCGACGAAGGTGCGCAGCACGCGGCCTTGGACGAGGCGGCCTTCGAAGGGGGTGTTCTTGGCGAGGCTTTCGAGGTCGCGCAACGCGATTTTCCAAGGCGCTTCGAGGTCGAACAGGACGAGGTCGCCAGGGGCGCCGACGGCGAGGCGGCCCGCGTTCAGACCCAGGACGGCGGCCGGACCCGCGGTGAGGCGCTGCAGCAGCGTCGAGAGCGGGATCGTGCCCTCGTGGACCAGGCGCAGACAGACCGGCAGCATGGTCTGCACGCCGATCGCGCCGAAGGCGGCCTGGGCGAAGGGCAGACGCTTGCTGTCCTGGTCCTGCGGGCGATGGTCGGAGGCGATGGCGTCGATGGTGCCGTCCAGCACGCCTTCGACCAGCGCTTGGCGGTCGGCTTCGGTGCGCAGGGGCGGGCGCACCTTGGCGAAGGTGCGGTAGCCTTCGACCTCCAGCTCGTTCAGCGTCAGGTGGTGCGGGCTGACGTCGCAGGTCACGCGCAGACCCCTGGCCTTGGCGGCGCGGATCACCCCCACGGCGGCAGCCGTCGAAAGCTGGCTGGCGTGGTAGCGGGCTCCGGTCAGCTCGACCAGGCGGAGGTCGCGCTCCAGCATGATGAGTTCGGCGCAGTGCGGGATGCCGGCGAGCCCGAGCCGGGTGGCGATGGCGCCCTCGTTCATCACGCCCGAAGGTGCGAGGGTCCGGTCCTCCGGGCGCTGGACGATGAGGGCATCGAAGGGCTTGGCGTAGGCGAGGGCGCGGCGCAGCACGCGGCTGTCGGCGAGCGGCCGGGTGGCGTCGGTGAAGGCGACGGCGCCGGCCTCGCGCAACAGCCCGATCTCGGCCAGTTGCTCGCCGCCGAAGCCGCGGGTGAGCGCGGCCATCGGGTGGACCTTGACGCCGCGCACGCGCCGCGAGCGCCGGGCGACGTATTCGAGCATGGCCGGGTCGTCGACGATCGGGTCGGTGTCGGGCAGGAGTGCGAGCGAGGTGACGCCGCCGGCGAGCGCGGCCCGGGAGCCGCTGTCGAAGGTTTCCTTTTCCTCCTCGCCCGGCTCGCCGAAATGCACGGCCATGTCGACCAGTCCCGGTGCCAGCACGTGGCCCAAGGCGTCGATGACGGTGGCGCCGGCCGGGGCCGTTGCCGCGGTAACGGCCGGGCCGAGGTCGGTGATGCGCCCGTCCTCGATGCGCACGCCGCCGAACGCGTCGCGGCTGCTTGCCGGGTCGAGCAGGCGAGCCCCAGTGATCAGGGTGACGTAGCGGCTCACTGGTGCACCTTCGGGCTGGCGGATGCGGAGCGGCGTAGCGGCGTAGCA
>RECO01000027.1 GCA_007694015.1 Geminicoccaceae bacterium | reverse complement strand
GTCCCGACACCTTCATGACGCACGTCGCCATGCAGGAAGCCCTGGCCGGCGTCACGGCCAACTGGCTGGAACCGGTGAGCGACGGCGACTACGGCCAACCGACCGCATGAGGGGCTGATTGCGGTCGGCGGCGCTCGGCCGTAACCCCATCGCCAAGGTGGTGGCGCAGGTCATGCCGGCGATGTGGGATGGGCGAAGCTCAACCCAACCCGAAAACGCTCCAACCGCCTCCTGCAAGTGCACCGGCGGAGCCGGTGCCGGGGGCCAGGGGGGACTATCAAGTCCCCCCCTGGCCTTGCCCTTTGGTCGGCCGACGCGTGCCGCTCAGCCGCCGATCGGCGAGGGTTCTTCCGCCAGGGCGTCGGAGCGGGGCGGCGTGACCGGGACGCAGCGGCCGATCGAGCCGGGGCCGCATTCGGTGGTGCCGTCGACCCAGGTGGCGCCTTCGAGCTGGGCTTGGTGGAAGTCGGTGTTGCTGAGGCGGGCCCCGGTGAAATCGGCGCCGCGCAGGTCGGCGCGGAAGAACCGCGCGCGGACCATCGTTGCATCGACGAAGGAAGCGCCTTGGAGACGGGTGCTGGTGAAGTCGGCCTCGACCAGGTTGGCGCGGGCGAACGAGACGCCGGTCATGTCGGCCGAGATGAAGCGGGCCCGCTCGCAGCGGGTTTCGTCGAGGATGGCGTCTTGCATGCTCGCGCGGTTGAACGATGCCGCGCGGAGGTCGGCGCCGGTCATGTCGACGCCGCGCAGGTCGACGCCGTCCAGTTGGCAGCGGCGTAGATCGGCTCCCGGCATGATCAGATCACACGAGGCTTCGGCCACGCCAGCCGTCATCACCAACAACGTTCCCACCAAAACCGTCCGCCGCAACGAGACCGAGGCCATGCTTCGTCCTTCCCCATCTTTCGTCGGAGAAGCTAGCGCCGCGGCGCCCCAAAATCCACCTCTGCAACGTCGTTGAGCCGGCCGAACGTTTCGACGAACGCCGTTCGCAACGCCGCGTCCACCGTTGCGTCGTCGGTCGGGCGCCCGAGTGCCGCCAACGAGGTGACACCGAACCCGGCAAGGCCGCAGGGCACGATGCCCGCGAAGCGCTCCAGGTTCGGGGCCACGTTCAGGGCGACGCCGTGATAGGTGATCCAGCGGCGCACGCGGACCCCAATGGCGGCGATCTTGGCCTCGCCCGTCGGGGTCCTGACCCAGATGCCGACGCGGCCGGCGCGCCGCTCGCCCACCACGTCGAGCTTCGCCAAGGCGCGGATCAACCAGGCTTCGAGGTCATGGACGAAGCAACGCACATCGGGGCGGCGTCGTTTGAGGTCGAGCATGACGTAACCGATCCGCTGGCCGGGGCCGTGATAGGTGAAGCGCCCGCCGCGACCGGTGCGCACCACCGGGACGTCGCCCGCATCCAGCAACTCGGCGGCGTCGGCGCTGGTGCCGGCGGTGTAGACGTCCGGGTGCTCCAACAGCCAGAGGAGTTCGTCGGCCTCGCCTTGGTGCATGGCGGCGACGTGCGCTTCCATCGTGGTGACGGCGGTCGCATAGGCGATGGGTGCGGGGGACCGGCGAAAACCGATCGGCCGGTCGAGAACGCTTGCGTCGGTATCAGGCATTTGTTACATCCCGCGCCGCTTCTGAAGGCCTACGACGTGCGGTCGTGGCGGAATTGGTAGACGCGCAGCGTTGAGGTCGCTGTCCCGGAAACGGGGTGGAAGTTCGAGTCTTCTCGACCGCACCATCGTCCCCAGCGGACGTTACGAGGTCCAAGCTTCGCGCATCGGTCAGGTAGCGTCTGGCGGCGAGCCCGCCAAGGCAGCTGGTGCGTCCGGCGCCTTTTCCCCATGGCTCGACCAACCCGCAGACCATGTCGCTCGGGCTCGCCACGCGGCCCGGCAGGGTACGGCGGCCGGTCGCCCGCGCGTGTGCGATGCCGTGGCGTCGCCGCCGAGCGGCCGTCACCCGTCGCTGCGGGCGGCGAGGCGCGTCGAGGTGGTCTGCATCACGAGGGTGCGCTCCTGCTCGCGCTTGAGGATGGCGTCGATCTGCGCGACGTGGCGCTGAAAGCGCCGAAGCGCATCGCCCGCCAGTTGGGTTGCGGGCGGCTGTGCTACGGTCAGCGGGTTGACGTGGCGGCCGTTGCGGATGACCTCGAAGTGCAGGTGGGGGCCGGTCGAAACACCGGTCGAGCCGACATAGCCGATCAGATCACCCTGGCGGACGCGACCACCGGTGCTGATGCCGCGGGCAAAGCGCGAGAGATGGGCGTAGGCCGTCTGGTAGCCATTGCCGTGGTCGATGCGGATGTAGTTGCCATAGCCGCCATTGCGCCCGACGCGGACGAGGCGGCCATCGCCGGCGGCATGGATCGGCGTGCCGGTCGGTGCGGCGAAATCGATGCCGTTGTGCATCCGCATGTAGCCGAGGATCGGGTGCCGTCGCATGCCGAAGCCCGACGAGATACGGTAGCCGGTGACCGGCTGGCGCAGCAAGAAGCGCCGCAGGCTCTGCCCCGAGCGGTCGAAATACTCCGTGCGCCCGTCGTGTTCGAAGCGAAACGCCTCGAGCGTGCGGCCACCGATGTCGAGGCGGGCGTAGTGCAGGTCGCCGCCACGCATGACGGCGCCGTCCGGCAGGCGCTCGCGATCGTACCACAAAAGCAGTTCGTCGCCGGGTTGGGTCTGCCGGCGGAAATCGACATGTCCCCTGAAGACCTCCAGCATTTGCTGGACGGATTCGGCGGGGGCGCCGGCGCGGCGGGCGGCGTGGTCGACGCTGCGGTCGACCCGGGCGTGGGTGAGGGCGCGCTCGAGCACGAGTTCCGTCGTGTGGACCTGAACCTCGAACGCGGCGTCGTCCTTGCGCGCCAATTCGAGCGTCTGCAGCGCACTCGGTGCGAACACGAGGCGTTCCAGGCGCCGCTGCGCCGGGTCGACTGCGACTTCCAGCGCTTGGCCGACGCGCAGTCGGCGCGGATCGAATACGTCCTTTAGGGCCGTCACGGCAGCGCGGGCATCGTCAGGGGCAACCCCGAGCCCGACGAGGACGCCGATGAACGTATCACCGCTGGCTACGACGACGTCGTGCGTTCGAGGTGTCGAGGCGAGGTGCGGCGGAAGGTCGAAATGCTGCCAGGCGTGATCCTCCGGCGGCGGCTGGAGGGCGATGGCGTCGCCCGGGGCCGTCGCCGGCAGGGCCGCCGGCGACGGCCCGAAGTCGAGCAGCCAGGCGGCGATGTCGTCGTCGGGCGGCAGGCCGGGCGCAGCGACGTCGGCGGCGTCTTGGTGAAACGGCGTGGGCGCCAGCCAGCCAGGCAGCGCAGCGGTCACGAGGGCCGCACCACCGGCGACCGCAATGACGGCAAGCGCAGGCAACACCGCGGCGCGCGGCCGGTGATCAGGGCAATGAAACACGCGTCCGTCCAAGCGGGTGGGTACGTCATTAGGCTCTATCGCTGATTGAACCGCCGATGCCAGCTTGTCAACGAAATCAGCGTGATGCGCCCGAAAGCTGCAAATCCAGATGAACGCACGACCGCCCGCCGCCGGGCCTCGTCGGGGCAACGATCCGGCCGGTACGATTTCGCTTGCACGATCGTCGGGGCTCGGCTACAACACCCTCCGCTTCGGCGCCCACCGATCGCTTTCGAGCCAAATCGGAGCCGTTTTGAAGCTGCTTTTTGGACATCGTTGGTTTGGGAAGGGATATGCAGGCGGCGGCCTGAGGGT
>RECO01000305.1 GCA_007694015.1 Geminicoccaceae bacterium | reverse complement strand
CCCCCCGGCGGGCCCCCACCCCCGGGGGGGGGGGCCGCCCCCCCCGCCCCCCCCCCCGGAACCTTGGCGGCGCGAGCCTCGGCTTCGGCGGATCTCAACTGGGCCGGGCCGCGGCGCCGCCGGCCTCGCCGTCACCGAGGAGGCGGACCTCGCGTTGCGGGAAGGGGATGGTGATGCCGTGCGCCTTGAAGGCATCCCAAAGGGCCAGATAGATGGCCCCGCGCACGCTCGCGAGGCCCGCCTGCGCGTCCGCGATCCAGACCCGCAGCACGTAGCCGATGGCGCTATCGTTGAAGCCGGTGATGTGGCAGGCAACCGAACGCTCGGCCAAAACGCGCGGCAGGCTCCTAGCCGCTTCGACAGCGACGCGCCGGACCAGATGCGGGTCGTCACGGTAGGAGGTCGCGAACGTCAGGTCGATGCGCACGAAGTCGTCGGAATGCGACCAGTTCACGACCTGCCCCGTGACCAGGTCTTCGTTCGGGATCAAAAACTCGCGGCCATCGCGGGTGACCACCGAAACGTAGCGGGCGCTCAGCTCGTTGATCCAGCCGAAGGTGTCGCCGAGGCTGATCACGTCGCCCGGCTTCACCGACTTGTCGAGCAGGATGATCACGCCGGAGACGAGGTTCGAGACCACCTTCTGCAAACCGAAGCCAATGCCGACGCCGATGGCACCCGACAGCACGGCGAGGCCCGTAAGGTCGAAGCCCACCGCCTGCAAACCGATCACGATGACCGCGCCGAAGAACAACGCCTGCAACACTTTGGTGGCCAGGACCTGCATCGAGGGCGACATGTCCTCGCTGCCGGAAATGCGCGCAACCAGGATGCGCAAGAGCAACCTCGCCGCCAGGAAGACCACAGCGGTGACGATCGCCGCCTGCAACAGTGACAGCGCCGAAATACGGAAGTCGTCGAACGTCACGGCGATGCTGTCGAGGAAAGCCGCCGTGCCATCGAGAAAGCCCAGATAGAACAGGCCGATGTAGATCCACGCCCCCCAGGTCACGACCTGGCGAAGTGAGCGGTTGCGGATCGACTGCGCGCCGAAGCTCACGGCCATCCAAGCAGTCGCGAGCGCCGCACCGAGTTCCAACAGCGCGGTGCGCGGCGGCGCCGTCAATTCGGCCATGAGGCCGACCGTCGTCCACATCAAGAGCACGAAGAACAGGCCACGCAGCCGCCGGATCACGATCACCGCAAGCCGCAGCCGCCAGCGCGGCCAGCCGTGTCGGTCGCGGACCCAGTCCTCCAGCCGCGGCCCGACGATCGCCCGCAACAGCTGCGCGACGGCATAAAGCGCGAGCATGATCCCGAGCTGGTAGAGCTGCCAGGTCGTGGCCAGGGACCGCACGAAAGCCTCGACGTCCAAGAAAAGGCCGACACCGGCGTCGATCAGATCCTGTTCCATCCCGTCCCTTTCCAGCTTCGTCCGCATGGCTGCGTGCGCCCTGCCCGAAGCCACGCCCGAAAGGCCCGGATCGCCACCGCTCGACGCACGCCCGAACCTCCCATCGATCAGCCAATCATGCCGCGCGGGCGACGTTCCCGAGCCCACCAACATCGCCAGTCCGGAACCTGTCCCGCAGCCGGCGGTTGGTCCGGTCGAGCACACCCAACGCCGGAGGACATCATGGCCGACAGCGTGCACGTTCGCGAAGAGGGGCGAGGCACCCAAATCGGCGATTACTGGCCGTTGATCAGCTTGATCGCCGTGTCGGCACTCGGGGGCTTGGCGCTGGCTGCGGGCTTCGACCAGCTCACCATGACCAACTTCATGCATGGCTTCATGGGCGTGTTCTTGCTGATCTTCGCCCTGCTCAAGCTGTTCGACCTGGAGGGGTTCAAGGACGGCTTCGCGATGTACGACCTCCTGGCCCGGCGGGTGCCGGCCTATGGCTACGTCTATCCGTTCATCGAACTCGCGTTGGCGCTCGCCTTCCTAGGCTTCTTCGTCCCGGCCTTGACCTACGTCGCCACCCTCGTCGTCTTCGGCTTCGGCGCCCTGGGCGTGCTCGCCGCCCTGCGCCGCGGCCTCGACATGGACTGCCCGTGCATGGGCAACATCCTGAGCGTGCCGCTGAGCACCGTCACCCTGACCGAAGACCTGGCCATGGTCGCCATGGCGCTTGCCCTCTTGTGGACGCTTTGACACTGCCGCCGGCCGAGCAAATCCGTTGCACGGCGCCGTGCTTTGGGTTATCCCTCCGGCCGCCGCGGCGAGTTGTCTCGCCGCGAACAGAACCTTTGGCCGTAGCCTATGCGGCCATCCAAACCGTGGAGTGCGAATGACCGTCGAGGTTCAGGTTCGGGACAACAACGTCGATCAGGCGCTGCGGGCCCTCAAGAAGAAAATGCAGCGTGAAGGTCTCTACCGCGAGATGCGCATGCGCAGGCACTACGAAAAGCCGTCCGAGCGCCGCGCCCGCGAGAAGGCCGAAGCGATCCGGCGGTTCCGCAAGCTGATGAAGAAGCGCGCCGAACGCGACGAAGCCTGAACGCCTTGGCGGATCACGCCCGGCGGCACCGCCGCCAGGTCCGGTGCAGACGGCAACGAGCCCCCGCCGTCCCGCGCTGTATCCGTCCTCGCCCGTAGCGCATGTTCCGTTCAGGTTGAACGGTGCCCATTCCACACCCCTGCCCGGCCGCCCACGAGTGCACCATTCCATGGGTGGCCGGGCGGGGTGCGGGATGGGCAAGCACTTGGGAAACGCTCTAGCGCGCTCCGTCCGTCGCCTCTCCCTGCCGTTGGTCCTGCCACAACGCGGCATAGGCGCCACCCTGGGCGAGGAGTTGCGCATGCGTTCCCGCTTCCGTCACCTCGCCCTGGGCCATCACCACGATCCGGTCGGCATCGACGATGGTGGACAGCCGGTGCGCGATGACCAGCGAGGTGCGACCCTGGGTGATCGCCTTCACCGCTCCCTGTAGGGCCCTCTCGGTCACCGTATCGAGCGCCGAGGTGGCTTCGTCCAGGACCAGGATGCGGGGGTCCTTCAACACCATTCGGGCGATGGCGACGCGCTGTTTTTCGCCACCCGAGAGCTTCAAACCGCGCTCGCCGACCAGGGTCCGATAGCCGTCGGGCAGGCCCCGGACGAAGTCGTGGATCTGGGCCACCTCCGCCGCCGCCTCGATCTCCGCCTCGCTGGCGCCCGGCCGACCGTAGGCGATGTTGGCGGCGATCGTGTCGTTGAACAGCACCGTGTCCTGGGGCACCACGCCGATGGCACGACGCAGGCTCGCCTGCGTCACCTGGCGGATGTCCTGCCCGTCGATCAGGATGCGCCCGCCATCCACCTCGTAGAAGCGGCACAACAGCCGGACCAGGGTCGATTTGCCGGCACCCGAGCCGCCGACCACGGCGAGCGTGCGCCCGGCTTCCAGCTGCAGGTCGAGCCCCTGGAGGATCGGCCGCCTTGGATCGTAGCCGAAGCGCACCCCTTCGAAGCGCACCTCGCCGCGGCGGACGGCGAGCGCTGGCGCCGCGGGCGGATCGGCGATCTCGGGTGCCACGTCCAACAAGGCCGCAAGGCTCTCCAGGTCGGCCAAGGACTGCTTCACCTCGCGATAGACGAAGCCCAGGATGTTGAGCGGCTGGTAGAGCTGCAGGATGAAGGCGTTGACCAGCACCACGTCGCCCACCGTCATGGTGCCGGCCACCACACCGCGCGCGGCCTGGATCATGATCGCGGTGACGCCGATGGCGACGATCGCCTGCTGGCCGAAGTT
>RECO01000302.1 GCA_007694015.1 Geminicoccaceae bacterium | reverse complement strand
TCGTGCAGCTTTGGCGCAGTCGGACGTGATTCGTCCGACTGCGCCGCTGCACTAGAGCGTTTCCCGGTTAGGTAGCGCACGGGCCATCCCTCAACCCCCGCCCGCCGGGGGCCCCACGCTGCTTTGCAGCGTGGGGTGGCCGGCCACCCATGGCATCGTACACTCGTGGGTGGCCGGGCGGGGGTGAGGGATGGCCCGTGCGCTACCTAACCGGGAAACGCTCTAGGCGCCAAAAGCCCCCTAGCCTTTGCCGGGGCGCCGGTCGCGGAAGAAGCGTTGCAGGAGCTCGGCGGCGGGGGCGGCGCCGATCAGGCCGTAGACGTCGGGGCGGTGGTGGCAGCTGGTGCTCTGGAAGATGCGGGGGCCGTGGTCGACGCCGCCGCCCTTGGGGTCTTCGGCACCGTAGTAGAGCCGGGCGATGCGGGCGAAGGCGATGGCCTGGGCGCACATCGGGCAGGGCTCGAGCGTGACGTAGAGCGCGCACCCCACGAGACGCGGCGTGCCCAGCGCCTGCGCAGCGGCACGCAACGCCAGGAGTTCGGCGTGGGCGGTCGGATCCGCCGTTGCTTCGATTTGGTTGCCGGCGCGCGCCAGGATGGTGCCCGTCGGGCCGACCACCACCGCACCCACCGGCACCTCGCCGCGGGCGAAGGCGGCCTCGGCCTCGGCCAGCGCCAGGACCATCGGCCCCGTCAAGCCGCGCACGGACGGCTCATGGCGGCGCCTGACGGCTCGGCACGAGGACGAATTCGAGGGCGGCCGCACCGTCGGGGACGCGGTCGACGGTGAAGTCGATGGGGGCGGCCTCGCCGGCGGCGACGGCGATCGGCGGCACGGCGACCATCGCCTCGCCGATCCAGGCACGCTGCGCGCTCAGGAACTTCACCCGGACCGCCTCGATCACGGCCGGGCGCTTGCCCTCGTTGGCGATGGTGGCGTCGACCAACAGGCGAAGCTGGCCGTTGACCTCGGTCCAGGCCGGCTGCACCTCGGTGAGCACCGGTGCGGGACCCGCGAACCAGGGCAGGACGTCGCGATAGGCGTAGCCGACACCGCCGAGACCACCGGCAAGGAGGAGCAGGGCCAATGCCCAAAGTGCCGGCCCCAGGCGCGAGCGTCGCGCCGCCGGCGCCGGCGGCGGCGCTGGTGGTGGCGGGACGGACGCGGGCGCTGCCGCTGGCTCCGGCTCCGGCAAGGCCTCGACCCGGCGGCGTGGTTCGGGGCTTGGGCTCGTCGGTTGCCAAACGGTGCCGCAGCGATGGCAGCGGACCTTGGCCGGCAGCGTTTCCAACTGCGCGAGCTTGCGCGCATAGTCGGTTCCGCAGGAAGGGCAGGCATAGGACACGTTCGACGATCCCGGTTGCACCGATCGCGACTATGGCAGAACTTAGCTTAGCAATTGGTTACCGCGACACGCGCTTCGAGGTGCACGATGGAACGACCCGCACCGGTGGTTCGGCTGTTCGACCTCGACGTCGGCCCCAAACCGGGCTTGGTGCTCGTCGAGGGGATCGAGTGGGAGGTGCGGGGCGGCTGCATCGTTGCCGTGGTCGGGCCGATCGGCTCGGGCAAGTCGTCGCTCTTGCGAACCTTGGGGCTGCTGCAACCGCCGGGGCGCGGCGTTTACGAGTTCGTCGGCCACGTGACGCATCTGGCCAATGCCCATCTGCGCGCGTCGTTGCGGCGCCGGTTGGGCTTGGCATTGCCCGACCTGCCTTGGCTCGGCGCGGCGAGCGTGCGTGAGAACCTGGCCCTGCCGCTCAAAATTCAGGAGACGGCGGCGAGCGAGATCGATCAGGTGGTCGGCGACTTCCTCGAATGGCTCGGGCTCGGCAGCCGTGCCGAGACGCCGGCTTCCTTGCTCTCGGATGGGGAGCGGCGGCTGTTGCGGGTGGCCAGGGCCGCCGTCACCCGGCCGGATTTGCTGCTCGCCGACGAGCCGCTCGCCGGCCTCGACCGCGCCACCACCGAACGGGTGCGCCGGCTGTTGCACGAACTGGCGCGGCTGGGCACCGCCGTGGTCGTCACCGCGGCCGAAAGCGCGGCGACGGCCGGGCTCGCCCACGAAACCTGGAAGCTGGACGACCGGCGCCTCCGGCCGGCGGACGCGGCAGCGCTCAGGCTCGCCGGATGAGGCGCGCGGGTCCGTCCCAGCCCCTGCCGAGCCTGGAGACCTCCTGGCGGCGCGGCCGGCTGATGCCGGAGGTGCTGGTCCTGACACTCCTGCTCGCGACGCTGACGCCGCTCTTGGCGTGGCACGGCCTGGAGCGGAGCCTCGTTGCGACCACCGTCACCATGGCCGTGCCGGCGTCGACCGCCGCCACCGATTTGGAGGGCGCGCTTCAGGCACTGCGCCGTGCCGCACCGGTGGCCGCGGTGGAAACCGCACCCCCGGCCGCGGTCGAAGAACTGTGGGCGAGCCTCTATGGGGCCGATGCCCAGGCGCCGATCCTGCTCGACGTGCGGCTGTGGCCGACGGTGACGATCGATGCCGCCGCCTTGGACCAGCTGGCCACGACGTTTCTGCCGGAGGCGGTGGTCGAGGTCCACGTTGGCCATTTGCCGCCCGCCTGGACGACGTGGCCGCTTTTGGCGCTCTGGCTCGCCATCGGCCTGACCCTCGGCGTGCGGCTGCGGCGTGGGCTCCGCCGGTTCCTGGCGGCGGAGCGCGACGCGCTGACGCTCTTGGTCGCGTTCGGCGGCAAGCCGCAGCGGATCGAGGCGCTGGTGGCGAAGCCGGCCGAGCGCCGCTTGACGCTCGCCAGCGCCGGGGCGGCGCTCCTCGGCGGGGCCTTGGGCCTGGGCCTGGTGGCGACGGCCTACGCCCTCCCGCTCGCGAGCCTCGCCAGCCTGCCATGGCTGGCGCTGCCGCTCGCCGTGCTCGCCACCGCCTCGATCCTACCCTTCGCCGTCCGCCTCCTCGCGCGCCGCGTCCTCCGGCGCCGCCTGCACCTCGCCATGGCTTGATCCCTCGATGAACCTCGTGCGCGCCGTCGTCTTCCAACTCGCCTTCGTCGGCTGGACCCTGGTCGTTGCCGTCGTCCTTCTGCCCCTTTCGCCCTTCCTCGACGGCGCCGGTATGCGCCGTTGGGCGCGCCGCTGGGAGGGCGGCGTCCTGGTCCTGCTGCGGAGGCTCGCCGGCATCACCCTCGAAGTGCGCGGCACGCCGCCACAAGAACCGTCGCTGCTCGCCTCCAAACACCAATCGGCGCTGGAAACGGTCGTCTACCACCGCCTCGTCCCCGACATCGCGATCCCGCTGAAGGTCGAGCTCACCCGCATCCCGCTGTTCGGCCGCTACGTGCTGCGCGCCGGCTGCATCGCCGTCGAGCGCGAAGCTGCGACCAAGGCCATGCGCGCCTTGATGCAGGCCGCCAAGGAGCGGATGGACGGCGGCCTCTCGCTCCTCATCTTCCCGGAAGGCACCCGCGTGCCCCCAGGTGAGCGCCAACCCTACCGCTCCGGCATCTTCGCCCTCTACAGCCAACTCGACCGCCCCGTGGTCCCGGTCGCCCTCCACACCGGCCACGTCTGGCCCAAAGGCCTCTTCACCGCCCGCCCCGGCCACGCCACCATCGAGTTCCTGGAACCAATCCCCCCCGGCATGGAACGCAAGCCGTTCATGAAACTGCTGGAAGACCGCATCGAAACCGCCAGTGCGGCACTGGCGGCGGAAGGCGGAAGGCGGAAGGGTAGGAAGGCGGAAGGGTAAAAAGGGGAAGGAAGGGGAAGGAAGGAGCGGGGGGGCGTGTTTGTGCCCCCCCC
>RECO01000088.1 GCA_007694015.1 Geminicoccaceae bacterium | reverse complement strand
GAGGGATGGTCAAGCATTTCGGGAAACGCTCTAGGGTGTCGGGCAGTAGAGGGCGCGTAGCGTGGCGAGGATGCGTGTGACCTCTTCGGACGCCAGGCGGTAGTAGATTTGCTGGCCGGCCCGCCGCGTGGCGACCAGCCCGTCGTGGCGCAGCTTCGCCAAATGCTGCGAGAGGGCCGACTGGCTGAGCCCGAGTTTCGCTTCGAGGCAACCCACCGTCTGCTCGGCTTCGGCCAGATGGCAGAGCACCATCAAGCGGCCGTCATGGCCCATGAGCCGCAACAGCCGCGCCGCCCGGCCCGCCGCCGCGGCCATGTCGGCGGCAGCGATGCCCGCCTCGGCGAGGCTGGTGTCAGGCAAAGGCGGCACCGGGGGCGAACCCCAATCGCTTCAAGACGATGGCCAAGGGGCAAAAGCCGGTGAAGGCCGCCTGCAGCAAATTGGCGCCGACGAAGCCGGCGAGCGCGAACCACCAGGGGCTGACCAAAAGGCCCAGCGCCACACTCGCGAGCACGACGCACCCGGCAAAGGCCATGACCACACGATCGATCGCCATCGATGGCTCCCTAGATATTAGATATTGCTAATTTATCTATGGCGCATATGTTGTCAAGGCCGATTGCTCCCCGGAGACCCGTCCATGGTCAAGCCCTTCCTTCGCCGCTTCGCCCCAGCCCTCGTGGCCGTCTTGGGTTTCGCGGCCCCGCTCCAGGCGGAGACTTTCGTCGTGCAGGCGCAGTCGATCGCCGACTACCGCCCCGTGTTCGGCACGGTGGAGAGCCTGCGCCGGGCGGAAGCCCGAGTACGCCTCGCCGGCACGCTGGTGAGCCTCGACGTGGTCGAGGGCGACGAGGTCCAGGCCGGCCAGGAGCTGGCGCGGGTGGTCGACGACAAGCTGGCCTTGGAGCTGGAGGCCATCGACGCCAGCCTGCGGGCGCTCGATGCCCAGGCCGCCTTGGCCCGGACCGAACTGGAGCGGATCGAGGAACTGCGGCGGCGTGGGGCCGTGTCGGTGGCGCAGCTGGACGATGCCCGCACCAACCTCGACGTGGTCGAGCAGAACCGCGCCGCCCGGCGCGCCGAACGTGCGGTGCTGGTGCAGCGCCAGGCCGAGGGTGCCGTCCTGGCGCCCGAGGCCGGCCGCGTCTTGCAGGTGCCGGTGACCGAGGCGATGGCCGTGCAGCCCGGCGAGACGGTGGCCGTGATCGCGACCCGCAACTTCGTGCTGCGCACCCGGCTGCCGGAGCGGCACGCGCGCTATCTCGCGGTCGGCGACGCCGTGCGCATAGCGGCCCGCGGCATGCTCTCGGCGGATAGCGAGGGCGGCAGCACGGGGCGCATCGTCAAGGTCTATCCCGAACTGGAGGCGGGGCGGGTGGTGGTCGACGTCGAGGCCCCGGGGCTCGGCGACTTCTTCGTCGGCGAGCGCATCCGGCTCGACGTGGCGACCGGCGAGCGGCCGGCCCTGGTCGTGCCCGAAGCCTATCTGACCCAGCGCTTCGGCGTCACCTTCGCCCGGCTGGACGGCATCGGCGAGGTGGTGGTGCAGCCGGGGCAGCGGCTGAACGCCATGGTCGAAGTGCTGGCGGGGCTCGCCGCCGGCGACCGCCTCGTGCCTTACGGGAACTGAGCCATGGCGCGCCACCCGGACGTCCCGCTCGGCATCGCCGGGCGCATCACCCGCACCTTCATCGATTCGCCCCTGGTGCCGTTGCTGCTGCTGGCCTCGCTGGCGATCGGTGCCCTCGCCCTGTCGCTGTTGCCGCGCGAGGAGGAGCCGCAGATTTCGGTGCCGATGGTCGACGTGTTCGTCGAGGCGAACGGCCTACGCGCCGACGATGCGGTGGAGTTGGTGACCAAGCCCTTGGAGGCGCTGCTGCGTCGCCTGCCCGACGTCGAGCACGTCTACACCCAGACGGTCGACGACCGGGTGGTGGCGACGGCGCGCTTTTTCGTCGGCACCCGCGAGGACGACGCGCTGCTCCGCGTCCATGCCGAAATCCGCGCCCACTACGACCAGCTGCCGGTCGGCATCCCCGAGCCCTTGATCGTCGGCCGCGGTATCAACGACGTGGCCATTCTGGTGCTGACGCTGTCGCCGCGCCCGGATTTGGACCCGGCCGCACTCGATCGCTGGGACCGGGCCAATCTGGGCGACCTTGCCGACGAACTCCTGGCCGAACTCTCCAAAGTGCAGGAGGTGGGCCGCACCTACCTCACCGGGGCGACGCGCAACGAAATCCGCATCGAGCCCGACCCCGCCGCCTTGGCGCTCTATGGCGTGACGCTCGAACAGCTGGCCGAGAAGGTCGCCAACGCCAACCGCAGCGAGCTGTTGGGCCGGGTGCGCCAGGGCGGGGCTTCGCTCGATCTGTTGAGTGGGCAGACGCTGACGGGCGTGCCCGATGCCGGGCTCCTCTTGATCACCACCCGCGACGGCCGGCCCGTTTACCTGAAGGACGTGGCCAACGTGCGCGTCGCGCTCGCCGATCAGGACAGCCGGGCCTGGCAACTTGTCCGGGGCGGCGACGGGGTGCAGCCATTGCCGATGGTGAGCCTTGCCATCGCCAAGCGCGAGGGGGCGAATGCGGTCACCGTGGCCGCCGATGTCATGGCACGGCTCGCCATCGTCCAGGGCTCGCTGGTGCCGGACGACCTCGTCGTCGAGGTGGTGCGCAACTACGGCGAGACGGCAGCCGAGAAGGCGCGTGAGCTGTTCGGCCATCTGGTTGGTGCGACCCTGACCATCGCCTTGCTCATCGTCCTCTTCATCGGCTGGAAGGAGGGCGTGGTCACGCTGGTGATCATCCCGGCGACCATCCTCCTCACCTTCGCGGCCTCGTACTTCATGGGCTACACCATCAACCGGGTGAGCCTGTTCGCGCTGATCTTCGCCATCGGCATCCTGGTGGACGATGCCATTGTCGTGGTCGAGAACATCGCCCGGCATTGGCGGATGGACCCCGAGGGCGACCGCGTTCAGGTGGCGATCCGGGGCGTGGCCGAAGTCGGCAACCCGACCATCGTTGCCACCTTCACCATCGTCACGGCCCTTTTGCCGATGCTGTTCGTGTCGGGGCTGATGGGCCCCTATATGAGCCCGATCCCGGCCAACGCCTCGGCGGCGGTGGTCTTGAGCTTCTTCGTTGCCGTCATCTTCGCGCCGTGGATCATGCTGCGGCTCGACCGCGCCCGGCGGACCCGCAGCACCGAGCCCGACCCGCACGCCGGCGAGGGTGGGCGGATGGGGCGCCTCTACCAGGCGGTGGCCCGGCCGATCCTCAAAACGCGCTTACGGGCGCTGGTGTTCCTCCTGGTGGTGGGCGTCGCCACGCTCGGCTCGATGAGCCTGTTCGCCACCTCCGCCGTGACGGTGAAACTCTTGCCGTTCGACGACAAGAGCGAGCTGCAGGTGGTGGTCGACCTGCCAGGAGGATCGACCCTCGAGGACACCGAGCGGGTGCTGCTCGATTTGGCGAACGCTTTGGTCGACCTGCCGGAATGGGCCAGCGTCCAGGCCTATGCCGGCACGGCCGCCCCCTTCAACTTCAACGGCCTGGTCCGGCATTACTACGTCCGGCAGAGCCCGGAGCTGGGGGACCTCCAGGTGAACCTCACGCCCCGGCACGACCGCACACGGCAGAGCCACCCGATCGCCCTCGAGGTGCGCGAGCGGTTGGCCGCGGTGGCGGTGCCGGCGGGCACGGCGATCAAGGTGGTCGAGGTGCCGCCGGGCCCACCCGTGTTGGCGACGCTGTTGGCCGAAATCTACGGGCCGGATGCGGCGACGCGGCGCGCCGTTGCCACCGAGCTGCGCGGGCTGTTCGAGGGCGTCGACTTCATCGTCGACGTCGACGACAGCTTCGGCGTGCCGGCGGAGCGGCTGCGCCTCGCCATCGACCAGGCAAACCTGGATTTTCACGGCGTCGAACAAGAGGCCGTCTACGACACCCTCGACCTGCTCTTCAACGGCATCACCGTGGGCTACTCGCACCGCGGCGGCGGCACCAATCCGATCCCGATCAGCGTGCGGCTCGACGAGAGCCAGCGCCAGGTGACCGAGGCCTTGTTGGCGGTGCCGGTGCCGGCGCGGGGGCCGGCCGGCATCGGGACCGGCAATGTCGAGTTGGGCGATTTGCTCGACGTGACGGTCGAGCGCGCCTCCTTTCCGGTGTTCCGCAAGAACGGCATCGCGCTCGAGATGGTGACGGCCGAGCTGGCGGGACGCTTCGAGGCGCCGATCTACGGCATGTTGGCGGTGCAGGATGCGGTCCGGGCGCACGACTGGGGGACCTTGCCGACACCCGAAATCAGCCTCTACGGCCAGCCGGTCGACGAGCGGGGGGTGACGCTGCTTTGGGACGGCGAGTGGGAGGTGACCTACGTCACCTTCCGCGACATGGGGGCCGCCTTCGGCGCCGCTTTAATCGGCATCTATCTGTTGATCGTGGCGCAGTTTCGGAGCTTCACCCTGCCCTTGGTCATCATGACGCCGATCCCCTTGACGCTGATCGGCATCACGCTTGGCCATTGGGCCTTGGCGGCCCCCTTCACCGCCACCTCGATGATCGGCTTCATCAGCCTTGCCGGCATCATCGTCCGCAACTCGATCCTCCTGGTGGACTTCATCCGTCACGAGCAGGCGCGCGGCCGGCCGCTCGATGAGGCGCTGTTGCGGGCGGGAGCGGTGCGCTTTTTGCCGATCTTCCTCACCGCCATCACGGCGATGGTCGGCGCCGCCTTCATCCTGCTCGATCCGATCTTCCAGGGCCTCGCCATCTCGCTCCTGTTCGGCCTCGCCAGCTCGACCGCCCTCACCCTCCTGGTGATACCGGCCATCTACCAGGTCATGCGTGGGTCGCGGCGGGAGCCCTTGCCCGAGGCAGCGCCCGCGGTCTAAGGATCGCCCGCGGGAGGCACCATGGAACGTTGGCAGGACGACATCTTCCAGGCGATGCTGGAAGCTCGGATCGAGCAGGTTGGCTACGTGCCCGATGCCGGGCACAAGGCGGTCATTCGGGCCTGCGAGGCCGATCCGGGGATCGAGGCGACCGTCCTCACCACGGAAGAGGAGGGCATTCCGCTCCTGGTCGGCGCCTATCTGGGCGGTCAGCGCGGCGTGTTGTTGATGCAGTCGAGCGGGGTCGGCAACTGCATCAACCTCTTGGGCTTGCCGCAACTGATGGGCGTGCCCTTGCCGATGCTCGTGACCATGCGCGGCGAGTGGGCCGAGTTCAACGGCTGGCAGGTGCCGATGGGCCAGGCGACCCGGCCGGTGCTCGAAGCGATGGGGGTGATCGTCTATCGTGCGGATCGCGCCGACGAGGTCGGCGAGATCGTCCAAGGCGCCTTCGAGCAGGCCTTCAACGCCGAGTGCGCGGTGGCGGTCCTGTTGGGCCAGAAGCTGATCGGGAGGAAGCGCTGGTGAGCGGCATGGATCGGCGCGAGGCCGTCGAGGTCCTTTTGGCGAACCGCCGCGATTTGGTCGTCGTCACCGGTCTGGGCTCACCCGCCTATGACGCCTTCGCCGCCGGTGACCACGACCGCAACCTCTACCTCTGGGGCGCCATGGGCGGGGCCATTCCGTTGGGCCTGGGCTTGGCGCTGGCGCGCCGGGACGTGCCGGTGCTGGTGCTCACGGGTGACGGCGAGGCATTGATGGGCCTGGGTGCGCTCGCCACCGCGGGCGCAAAACGGCCCGCCAACCTGACCATTGCCGTCCTCGACAATGGACACTACGGCGAAACCGGGATGCAGGCGAGCCATACCGCCATGGGCGCCGACCTCGCGGGCGTGGCCAAGGCCGTGGGTTTCGCCTGGACCGAAACCGTGTCGGCGCTCGCCGGCATCGAGGCGGTGCGACCGCATCTGGAGGCCCGTCAGGGGCTGGGTTTCCTGCGCCTGGTCGTGGCCGCGGGCGAGCCCCCGCGCGCGCTGCCCCCCCGCGATGGGCACCGGCTGAAGCATCGGCTCAGGGTCGCACTCGGCCAAGACGCGACATAGCGTCGCAGCAAAAAGTCCCAGACGAACGCGCTCTTTTTTCACGCAGCGATGACTGTGGAGAAATCGGCCGCGCTCGCGCCAGACGCGGGCGAGGAGCCCGGCTCAATGAACCCAAAGTTATCGCGGCTCACACGGCGCGCGCCGCGTTCAGCCTGAGGTTGTGTCTATCCGCCTCCGCCAAACCACACTGCGAGATCCGTCCTTTTACCTAAAATTGATATAAATCATGCCACTAATTATTCTTCAATACGCATCATGATAAAGGTAAATATACGAATGCATTGTCTACGAAAATTCTTGTTGGTAACGCAATCTTTACTTACTCCTCCGCACAGAGACCATGGCCCGTGCGGCCCTGTTGCGAGGAGCAAGCGATGTCGACGTTTCAAGCCAGGCAGGCCGCGCTCACCCCGGCCCTGAACGATAACGGCTATGGTGGTGCCTATGGCGATGCGCACGGCCGTTTGCTGCCGTTTCCGCTGCAACCGGCGGAGTTCGACTTCGCCAGCTACGGTTTCGAGCATCTGGCGCTCGACTACGACGCCGAAGCCGGCGCCTTGTGGATGCGCTTCACCCACCCGGGCCGCCCCTGCTTCACGCCGGAACTGCTGAGCGAAATGTCGGAGTTGGAGCGGCGCTTGAGCGGTGCGGCGGCCCTCGGCGCCTTGCCCGCCAATCTGCATTATTTGGTCCGGGCGTCGGCCCGGCCGGGGGTCTGGTGCTACGGGGGTGACCTGGAGCGCTTCGTCCAACTGATCCGGGCGAAGGATGAAAACAGCCTGCGCGCCTATGCGCATCGCTGCGTGGATTTGCTCTATCGCAACTACCGCAGCTTCGATTTACCGATCACCACGGTCGGCTTGGTCCAGGGTGATGCCCTCGGCGGCGGCTTCGAATCGCTGCTCTCGGACGACTTGATCATCGCCGAGCGCGGCGTGCGCATGGGGCTGCCGGAGATCCTGTTCAATCTCTTCCCCGGCATGGGCGCCTACAGCTTCCTCGCCCGCAAGCTCGGCTCGGCCGTGGCCAAGCGTCTGATCACCTCGGGCGAGCTCTACACCGCCGAAGAACTGCACGATCTGGGCGTGGTCGACGTCCTGGCCGAACCGGGCACGGGTGCGGAGGTGTTCCGCGCCTACGCCAAAAAACACGCCCGCCGGCGCCGCACGGTCGAGGTTCTGCGCGACGTCGATCGGCGCTGCCAGCCGGTGACCCACGAAGAACTGATCGACGTCACCGAGCTGTGGATCGAGCGCGCGTTGGAACTCGATCCGCAGGATTTGCGGAAGATGGAACGGCTGGCGCAGAGCCAGGCGCGGCAGGGGCTGCACTGAGCCCGAGCTTGGCCTTGGCCGCTGTCAACGCCTCGGCGGTGGCGGCGAAGCTCGCTGCCACCTCCTGGGCAATCGCGGTGGCCTCGCCGCGCAGCGTGGCGTCGCTCGCGCGCTTGGTATCGAGGCAACGGGCAAAGAGGTCGGTCGCTCCCAAATGGGTGGCCGCGCTGCGCAACGCGTGCGCGGCATCGCGAAAGGCCGCCACGTCGCCCCGTGCCGCACTCGCTTCCAACTCCCTGACCAGGGCCTTGCCGTCTTCGATGAAGGCGTCGATCACCGTGCGGGCGAAGCCGTCGTCGTCGTCGAGCCCGCAAAGCATCTCCAAGCGCCGCATGTCGAGGGCGGCCGCGGGCACCGCCGCCGGCCCGGTTGCGGCGGCACCGGCCTGCGGCAATGTCAGCCGATCCAACTCGCCCAACAGGCGCCAACCCTCGACCGGTTTGGTGAGATAGGCATCGAAGCCGGCGGCGGTGGCGGCCTGCTTGATCTGCGGCGTGGCATCGGCGCTGAGCGCCAAGAGGCGCGGCCGATCGGGCAGACCGCCGACGGCAGCGGCAACGTCCAGTCCGCCCATGACCGGCATGTTGAGGTCGAGGATGGCGACGTCGAACGGTTGGGCGCGGAGTGCGGCCAAGGCGCCCGCCCCGTCGCCGACCACCACCACGCGATGGCCGACCCGGGTCAACAGACGCTCCAGAACCTGCTGGTTGACCCGGTGATCGTCGGCCACGAGCACGTCGAGCGAACGTCCGCTGGCCCGCACCCGCTCGTTCTCCGCCGCGACCGGCAGGGGATCGGCCGTCAACACCGCGGCCCGGATCATCCGCTGCAACAGCTCCAGGCGCGGCACTGCCGCCAGCTGTGCGAGCGCCTCGGGAACGTCGTCCGTGCCACCCAACACGATCAGGTCGCGGCCTGAGCGCGCCTCGGGCAGGTGCTGCACGGCCTTGGCGTCGGCGAGCCAGACATCGATCGCATTGGCGTGCCGGCCGAGCGACGAGGCCCCCGCCGGCACCACGGGCAGGCCCACTTGGTCGAGCAGGTCCTGCTGCGCAGCACTCGGCGTGCCGTGCAGCACCAGTTCGGCCGACCCCGGTCGCTCGTCACCGTCGACGAAGCGGATCGGGAGGCGGACGACGAACCGGCTGCCACCGCCTGGCCGTCCCTCCAGATGCACCGTGCCACCGGCGCTTTCGGCGAGCCGCTTGACGATGGCGAGGCCGAGGCCGCTGCCGCCATAGCGGCGGGTGACCCCGTCATCGGCCTGGGTGAAGCTCTCGAACACCCGCGCGCGCACCGCTTCGGGGATGCCGACACCCGTATCGTCCACGACCAGTTCCAGCCACGGCCGGTCGGTGCCGAGCGATCGGCCCTGCACCGTCAAGCGCACCTCGCCGGCTTCGGTGAACTTCACCGCATTGGCGACGAGATTGACCAGGATCTGGTAGACGGCCTGGCGCGGACCCAGCACGTGCGGCGGCAACTCCGCATCCAGCCGCAGGCGGAGGACGAGGCCCTTGCGCCGGGCCTCGTGGTCGAGGAGGTCGCGCACGTCCAGGGCCAGCCGATGGACGTCGAACGGCGCCGTGCGGACGGGCTCGGCGCCGGCTTCGATGCGGGCAATGTCGAGCACGTCCTCGATCAGGTTCAAGAGCCCGTGCCCAGCACCATGGATGGTGCGGGCCATTTCGCGTTGCTCGGGGCGGAGCGGTGTGCCGCGCAGCAGTTCGGTCATGCCGAGAATGGCGTGGAGCGGTGTGCGCAGTTCGTGGCTCATGGTCGCAAGAAAGCGGCTTTTCGCGTCGCTCGACGCTTCCGCCCGCCGCCTTGCATCGTGCAGCTGGGTCAAGAGGTGGAGGCAATAGCCCGGAATGAGCACCAGGGCCAAAACCAGGCCGACGCTGAACGGTCCGAGCCCCCACCAGAAGGGGTGGAAGACCACGAGCGTCGTGAACAGCGTCACCGAGATCAAGGCCGAGCCGATCAGATAGCCACGGCCGTAGCGGAACCCGTGGCCCAACGTGACCCAAAGCAGGAGCGGGTAGAGCAGCGCGGTCGATTGCCCGCCGACCGCCATGCCGATGACGATGCCGGCGTGGTCGACCAGCATGCTGGCCCCGCGGCGCCACTCATGCACCCGGGGATCGAACACGATCCAGGCGAAATGGGCGAGCGACACGACGAAGACGCCGAGCGCCAATTGCAGCGGGCCGGGTATCCACCAAGCGGGATGAGCAGCCGGCATCGGGCCGAACACCGCATAGACCACGAGGGCACCGACGATGACGATGCGCACCAGGGCCTGCTCGTGTTCGGTGTCGCCGCGACCGCTGAGGCGGCGGACCAGTTCGGCGAAGGCGCTGCGGAGCCCGGCGGCGCCGGCGAACGTCATCGTCGCGCGGGCAAGGGGATCACGGGCGCGATCGGGCGGGCCTCCAAAAAGCGCCGCTCGAAGCCCTCGGCCGGCACGGCGGGGCTGAACACCAGGCCCTGGACGGCATCGCAGCCCATGTCCTGCAACAGTGCGAGCTGATCGGTCGTTTCCACCCCCTCGGCCACCACCTCCAGATCGAGCTTGTGGCAGAGCTGGACGATCCCCTCGACGATCGAGCGGTCGCTGCGACTGGTCGTGAGGTTGTGGATGAAGCTCTGGTCGATCTTGAGTTTGCTCACCGGCAAGCGGCGCACGTAGGACAGGGACGAATAGCCGGTGCCGAAATCGTCCAGCGACAGGCTGACGCCGAGCGAGCAGAGCCGTTTCAGGCTCTCCAGCGCAGTCTGGGTGTGCTCGATCACGGAGCTTTCGGTCAGCTCGATCTCGATCGCGGTCGGATCGACGCCCGACGCCAAGAGCAACCGTTCCACCGCGTCGTCGAGGCCCGGGACGCGGAACTGCGTCGGTGAGATGTTGATCGCCAGACGCGCATAGAAGCCCCGGTCGTGCCAAGCCTTCAACGCCTCGAACGCGTTGCGCATGACCAGATTCGACAAGGATGCGATCAAGCCGAGTTCTTCGCAAAGGGCGATGAACTCACCCGGCAGCACCAGTCCGCGCTTGGGATGCTGCCAGCGCACCAGGACTTCGGCACCAACCAGTTGCTGGGTGCGCAGCCCGATCTGCGGCTGGTAGTGGAGGACGAACTGCTCGCGGCTCAGCGCGTCGCGCAGGTCGGTCTCCATGGTCAACAGACGCGACGCCGACTGGTTCATGTCCTGGGCGTAGAAGCGATAATCGTCGCGGCCCGAAGCCTTGGCGCGGTACATCGCCAATTCGGCCTTGCGGGTGATCTGGTCGGCATTGCGGCCGTCGCGGGGGATCAGGGCAATGCCGAAGCTGGCGCCGGAGTGGGTTTCGCGGCCGCGGATCATGAACGGCTCGGCGAAGCTTTCGCGCAAGCGGCCGACCAACTCCACGACGTCGTCGACCCGGCGCAGATCGGTGGCGAGAATGGCGAATTCGTCGCCGCCGAGGCGGGCGAGCGTGTCGCCTTGGCGCAGGCACCGGGCGAGCCGTTGCGCCACGGCCAAGAGCAACTCGTCGCCGAAGCTGTGGCCGAAGACGTCGTTGATGCTCTTGAACCGGTCGAGATCGAGCAGGACGAAGGCCGCCATGTCGCCGCTGCGTTGCGCGCGGGCAGCCTCCTGCTGCAAGCGGTCGAGCAGCCGGTCGCGGTTGACCAGGCCCGTCAGCCGGTCGCGGTGGCGTGCCTCGCGCAGTTGATGCTCGGCCCGGCGGATGTCGGTGACGTCGAGGCTGACGCTGATGACTTCGACCACCTGGCCGGCGGCATCGAAGATCGGCGAACGGGTGGTCAGGAAATGGCGGTCACCGCCGTCGGGCGGGCGGACGTCCTGTTCGTTCGCCGGCAATGGGGCGCCGGTGTCGAACACCTTGGCGTTCAAGAGGCTTTCCTGGTCGCCGCTGGCGCCGATCAGCACCTCCGACGCATGTTTGCCGACCGCCTGGTCGCCGAACAGGCGGCGCCAGCTCTGGTTGGCGAGGGTGATGCGACCGTCCCGATCGGTGGCATGGACCACCGCCGGCAGTTGATCGAGCAGGTGAAACCACTGCGCCTGCAGCGCTGCCGTCCTGGAGCGATCATGCAGGAGCGTCGCCTCGAGGGTGCGCGCGCGTTCCTCCAAGAGCTTCTGTTGTCGGCGCAGGGTCAACAGGTTCCGAGCGCGCGCCCGGAACTCCAGGTGGTCGACCGGACTGAGCAGGAAGTCGGTCGCACCGGCCTCCAGCGCCCGGTAGCAATAATCGCGATCCTCGTAGACGGTGATGACCACGATCGGGGTGTCGTCGCCACCCGGCAGTGCGCGAAAGGCGGCAATGAACGCGGCCCCGTCCATGTGAGGCATTTTGTAGTCGGTGATGACCAGGTCCGGGAGTTGGACTTGTGCCGCCTCCAAGGCCTCCACCGGGTCGGCGAAGGCTTGCACGTGCAAACCCTCTTCGACCGAGGCGGCGAGCCGGGTCAGGATGTTCCGATTGGTGATGCGGTCGTCGATCACGAAAACGCGCGCGACGCCTACCGCCGTCATCGTCAGGAATCCCCCATGCCTCGCCGCATCAACACCTACCCGAAAATGCCCAAAAACCCACAACGAATACAACATATGCGCGAATGCCGACGGAAAAAAGCGCGAATTCGGCGGGTCGGAACGGGAATGCCGGCCCCGGCGTATCCTGGGTTGTCGCCGGGCCTATCGTGACCCAAGCCTCGCCGGATCAAAGCACCCACGCTTCGCTGGCAGTTCTCGGGGGGAGTTCGTATGGCACAGCCGCTTTCCGGCAATCGGGTCCGCCGGCCGTCGATCGGTGTCGGGGCCATCGTTTGGCAAGGCGACGCGGTCTTGCTGATCCGCCGCGGCAAGCCCCCGCGGCAGGGCGAATGGTCGCTGCCCGGCGGGCATCAGGAGTGGGGCGAAACCGTCGAGGCGGCGGTGCGCCGCGAGGTCCAGGAGGAGGCGGGTTTGCGCCTCGGCGCGTTGCACTTCGTCGCCATCGTCGACCTGCTGGAAGCGGATCGAGCCGGGTCGACGCAGCGCCATTACACGTTGCTGGACTACACGGCCGAGGCCGTGGGCGGCGAGCTTCGGGCCGGCGGCGACGCGCTCGATGCCGCTTGGTTCGACCCGGCTGCGGTGGCAAGCCTGCCGCTTTGGACCAAAACCCACGAGGTGATCGCCCAGGCGCGCCGCTTGATCACGCAGCTGAGGGCAAGGTGACCGCAGCCGAGGCCGAACCCAAAATCAGGATACGGATCTTTCCGCCCCGGCACCGTCGTTGTTCACCAGCGCACGGGCGAGGCCGCACAGCGCTTCTTGATGCTTGCGATTGGAGATCGCCGCGAAATTTCGCGCCAACTCCAGCAACATGCGCTGCTGTGGCAGGAGCTCCGACTTCGCCGTCGGACCCTCCTGCTGCACCACCTCGTCGTAGAAATAGGCGATGTCGACGCCGAGCGCCTGGGCAATCTGATAGAGCCGGCCGGCGGAGATCCGGTTGATCCCGGTCTCGTATTTGTGCGCCTGTTGGTAGGTGACACCGATCAGCTCGGCGAGCTGCTGCTGGGTGAGCCCGAGCATGATGCGCCGCTGGCGAATGCGCAGGCTGACGTAGCGATCGACGTCGACGGCCCGCGCGCGCCCGCCACTGGAGGGTGAAAGCTCGATCTGGGCACGAACACTGCCGGTCATGGTCGACTCCGAGAATCCAGGTCAGATGACTTTTTTTCAAGTTTGCGTAAAATACCACCTACCCGCGAAAAGCCCAGCGCTTTTTTCGACCAACGGAACAACGTGACGCGAGGCCATCAACCGTAGAGAGGGCGGAGAGGGGGCGCCCTCGGCTTGTTCGCTGCGGCGCCGTTCATTATATCGGCGGCTCCATCGCAATATGGCGGGAAACGTTTGAGCACCGAGACGACCATCATTCGGCTGGGATTGCCGAAGGGACGCATGCAGGACGGCGTGTTGGAGCTGATGCACGACGCGGGGATCCGGCTGACCTTCGGCCGCCGCGGCTATCGCCCGACCTTGTCGCTCGAAGGCTTCGACGCCAAGCTGTTGAAGCCGCAGAACGTCGCCGAAATGCTGCATCTCGGTTCGCGCGATCTGGGCTTTGCGGGGGCCGATTGGGTGGCCGAGCTGAACCTCGACCTGGTCGAGCTGCTCGACACGCGGCTCGACCCGGTGCGCATCGTCGCCGCCGCCGAGCCGAGCTTCGATCCCCGCGCGGGTGCGTTTCGGGTCGCTACCGAGTACGAGACCCTGACCCGCCGCTGGCTCGACGCCGCCGGCTTCGACGGACGCGTGGTCAGGGCCTATGGCGCGACCGAAGTGTTTCCGCCGGAAGACGCGGATTGCGTCGTCGACAACACCGCCACGGGCGAGACCCTGCGCGCCAACGGCCTCCACATCTTCGCCGACCTGATGCACTCCTCGACCCGGCTCTATGCCGCCCACCGGGCACTCGACGATCCGGCGAAGCGGCGCGGCATCGAGCATTTCACGCTGTTGGTGCGCTCGGTGCTGGAGGCGCGCGGGCGGGTGATGATCGAGGCCAACGTGCCGGCCGACAAGCTCGATGCGGTGGTGGCCGTGCTGCCCGGCATGGGTGAGCCGACGGTCGCCTCGCTCGCGCACGGTGGCGGCTTTGCCGTCAAGGCGGCGGTGAAGCGGTCGGAGCTGCCGCTGTTGATCCCGCGGATCAAGGAGGCCGGCGGCGCGGACATCGTCGTCTTCCAGCTGGCGCAGATCGTGCCATGAGCGAGAGTTTCGAGGCGCCGCGCACCGCCGTCGTCGAGCGCGAGACCAAGGAGACACGCGTTGCCGTTTCGCTCGATCTGGACGGCACCGGCCGCGCCGAGATCGACACCGGCATCGGCTTTTTGGACCACATGCTCACGGCGCTGGTGAAACATGCGCGCTTCGACGTCGAGTTGCGCTGCGAAGGCGACCTCGAGGTCGACGACCACCACACCGCCGAGGACGTGGCGCTGGTGTTCGGCCATGCGTTGAGCAAGGCACTCGGCGACCGGCGCGGCATCCACCGCTTCGCCCACGCCTATGCGCCGCTCGACGAAGCCTTGGCCCGCGTCGTGGTCGATCTTTCCGGCCGGCCCTTCGCCCGCGTGGATCTGGGATTTCGCCGCGACAGCATCGGCCAGATCGCGACCGAAAACCTGACCCACGTGTTCGTCTCGCTGGCGATGGCGGCCAAGATGGCGCTGCACGTCGACGTCCTCACCGGCGACAACGACCATCATCGGGCCGAGGCCGCGTTCAAGGCGCTGGCCCTGGCACTGCGCCACGCCGTCGCCGAGGACGGCGCGGGCGAGGTGCCGAGCACCAAGGGAACCTTGTCGTGAGTGCGGCCGAGGTCGTCGTGGTGCCGACCGGCACGGCCAATCTGGCGTCGATCCGCGCCGCCTTTCGCCGGCTGGGTGCGGCGGTCGTGGAGAGCCTGGAGGCGGAGCGCATCGCCCAGGCGTCGCACGTGGTGTTGCCGGGTGTGGGCGCCTTCGCGGCGTCGATCGCGCCTTTGCGCGCGAGCGGGGCGGATGCGGCCTTGGTCGCGCGCATCGCCGCCGATCGACCGACGCTTGCCGTGTGCGTCGGCCACCAGCTTCTGTTCGAGCGGAGCGACGAGAGCCCGGGCGTCCTTGGACTCGGCGTCGTACCGGCCCAGGTCGGCCGCTTCGGGGGCGATGTCCGTATCCCGCAATTCGGCTGGAACGAGGTGACGGGGGAGGGCCGCCTGCTCCGTTCCGGCTTTGCCTATTTCGCCAACTCCTACCGGGCCACCGAAGCCCCCGGCTGGACGGTCGCGATGGCCGATCACGGTGGCCCTTTCGTGGCCGCGATGGAGCGGGGCAACGTGTTGACCTGCCAGTTCCACCCGGAGCTTTCCGGGGCCTATGGCTGCGATCTGTTGGCGGCGTGGCTCGCATGCTGACCGCACGCATCATCCCCTGCCTCGACGTCGCCGATGGCCGCGTGGTCAAGGGCGTGCGCTTCCAGGGCCTGCGCGATGCCGGCGATCCGGCCGAGCGGGCTTGGCTCTACGAGGCCCAAGGGGCGGACGAAATCGTCATCCTCGACGTCTCGGCGACGCCCGAGGCGCGGGCCCACGGCCTCGACGTGATCGACCAGGTGCGCCAGGGCCTTTCCATCCCGCTCACCGTCGGGGGTGGGGTGCGCAAAATCGACGACGCCGCCGCGTTTCTGGACGCTGGCGCCGACAAGGTCTCGATCAACACCGCTGCCGTGGCCGACCCCGGCCTCGTCGCCGCCATCGCCGAGCGCTTCGGCAGCCAGTGCTGCGTGGTGGCGATCGACGCGGCGATGCGCGAGGGGCGTTTCGAGGTGCTGGTGAAGGGCGGGCGCGAGGGCACAGGCCTGGATGCGGTCGCCTGGGCCAAGCAGGTCGCCGAACTCGGCGCGGGCGAGATCCTCTTGACCAGCTGGGACCGGGACGGCACGCGCTCGGGCTACGATCTCTCGCTCACCGCGGTCGTTGCCACGGCCAGCCGGCTGCCGGTGATCGCCTCGGGCGGGGCCGCCAACGCGCAGCACCTGGCCGAGGCCTTCGCCGCCGGGGCCGATGCCGTGCTCGCCGCCTCGATCTTCCACGACGACGAGACCACGGTGGGCGCCATCAAGCAGGAGCTGGCGGCCATGGGCGTGCGGGTGCGGCTATGATCGTCCCCTCGATCGACCTGCAGGGCGGCCAGGCGGTACAGCTCGTGGGTGGCGAGCGCCTCGCCATCGAGGCGGGCGACCCCTTTCCCATCGCCGAGCGCTTCGCCATCGCGGGCGAACTGGCCGTCATCGACCTCGATGCCGCCCTCGGCAAGGGCGACAACGCCGCCCTCATTCAAGGCTTGGTGCGGCGCTTTGCCTGCCGGGTCGGCGGCGGCATCCGCTCGGTCGAGGCAGCCATTCGCTGGCTCGATGCAGGTGCGGTGCAGGTGATCCTCGGCACCGCGGCCAAGCCGGAGCTGGTCGCACAGCTGCCGAAGCCGCGCGTGATCGCCGCACTCGATGCGCGCGACGGCGAGGTGGTGGTCGAGGGCTGGACCAAGGCGACGGGCCACAAGATCCTCGATCGGATCACCGCCCTGCGCGACCACGTCGGCGGGTTTCTCGTGACCTTCGTCGAACGCGAGGGGCGGATGCAGGGGACCGACCTGGCGCTCGCCAAGGCGATCGTCGAGGCGGCGGGCGACGCCCGCGTGACCATCGCCGGCGGCGTCACCGAGGTGGAGGAGATCAAGGCGCTGGCCGAGATCGGTGCCGACGCGCAGGTCGGCATGGCGCTCTACACCGGCCACATGGATTTGGGCGATGCGATCGCCGCACCTTTGGTCTCCGACCGCCCGGACGGGCTGATCCCCACCGTCGTGGTGGACGAGCGGGGCGTCGCCTTGGGCCTGGTCTATTCCAGCGGTCAGTCGATCAGAGCCGCCGTCGCCGAGCGGCGCGGCATCTACCAGAGCCGCAGCCGCGGGCTTTGGCGCAAGGGGGAAAGCTCCGGTGCCGTGCAGCACCTCCTCCGCATCGACCACGACTGCGACCGCGATGCGCTGCGCTTTACCGTGCGCCAAGATGGGGCGGGCTTTTGCCACTTGGAGCGGCGGAGCTGTTTTGGCGAAGACGCTGGGCTTGGGGCCCTGATGCGGACGTTGCAGGCGCGCAAAGCGGGTGCGCCGGCAGGTTCCTACACCGCGCGCCTGTTCGCCGACCCGGCACTCCTCGCGGCCAAGCTGACCGAGGAAGCCGGCGAGTTGGTTGCCGCGCGCAACCCTGAGGAGGTGGTCCACGAGGCGGCCGACGTGCTCTTTTTTGCCCTCGCGCGGCTTGCGGCCGAGGGGATCGACCTCGCCGAGGTGGAACGCCACCTCGACCGTCGCGCGTTGAAGGTCACGCGGCGCGACTGAGCGCTTGGCAGCTTATGGGTCAGCGGGCCACGGCGCCGAACCATTCGGTGCCGCGGATCGGCTCGCCGCGGTTCAACAGCAAAAAGCCCGAGATGACGCGGGCAAGTGTCCAGACGAACCAAAACGCCAGCACGACGTAGCCGACGAGGACGAGGGTGAGCAGGGTGCCGGCGACGGTGAGCGCCAAGCCGATCCAGAAGGTCCGGATTTGGAACGCGAGGTGGGTGTCCAGGAGCGGGCTGCGACCGCGC
>RECO01000028.1 GCA_007694015.1 Geminicoccaceae bacterium | reverse complement strand
TCTTCGGTTCCGCCGGCCTCGAGCACGGCCAAGCGGCGATCACGGCCGTACGGGCACGGCCCGAGATCTTCGACGACGAGAGAGCGTCGTTTTTTGGTGTCAGCGTCGATCCGAACGACGAGCGCGAACAGCGGGGGGCCGACAGCTATCCGGGCTACCGCTTCTTCTGGGATTTCGACGGCACGGCGAGCCGCCTCTACGGTGCGCTTCCGACCGACGCTCAACCGGGGCAGGGCCCAATGCCTTTCCGAGCGCTTTGGGTCGTACTCGACCCGACACTGCGCGTCATCGAGGTGATCCCGTTCGCGCCGGACCAGAGCGACCTCCAGGCTCTATTCACGCTCATGGAGAGCCTGCCGCCGCCATCGCGCTTTGCCGGCTTCGAGGTGCAAGCGCCGATCCTGTTCCTGCCACGGGTTTTCGAGCCGGAATTCTGCCAGCGCCTCATCGCGCTGTACGAAGCCCATGGCGGGGAAGAATCCGGCTTCATGCGCGACGTCGACGGCAAAACCGTTGCGGTGAGCGATCCGCGCCACAAACGCCGGCGTGACTACATTATCCAGGACCAGGAACTCATCGCCGCGACGCAAGCGCGCTTTCGCCGCCGTGTCGTGCCGGAAATCCACAAGGTGCATCAGTTCCGCGTAACCCGCATGGAACGCTACATCGTCGCCTGCTACGCGGCGGAAGACGAGGGGCACTTCCGCGCCCATCGCGACAACACCACGAAAGGCACCGCGCATCGTCGCTTCGCCGTTTCGGTGAACCTGAATGACGACTTCGACGGCGGTGAAGTCAGCTTCCCCGAATATGGTTCCCGCTCGTTCAAGGCACCCGTAGGTGGCGCCGTCGTCTTTTCGTGTTCCTTGCTCCACGCCGTGTCGAAGGTGACGCGCGGCCGCCGCTATGCCTTCCTGCCGTTTCTCTACGACGATGCCGCCGCGGAACTCCGCGAACGGAACCAGGCCTTTCTTGGTCAGGGGGTGGCCACGTTGCCTTCCCAAGCCGGGGCGCCGCGCGAATAGGCGGTCAAGGCGGGGGTGAGGGATGGTCAAGCCTTTCGGGAAACGCACTAACGCCCTTTGAACTCGGGAGGCTGCTTGTTGCGGAAACCGACCAGGCCTTCGGCGGCATCCTCGGTAAAGGCGGTGAGCGCACCGGCGAATTGTTCGAGGGTGTCCAAGGTCGCCTCGCCTTCGGCAACGTTGATCATTTGCTTCACGACCTGAACCGACACGGGCGCTTGGCGGGCGATGCGCTCGGCGACCGCCAGCGCCCGGGCAAGGCCCGTGCCGGTCTCGACCACCTGATCGACCAGGCCCCAGGCCAAGGCCGTCTCGGCGTCGATCAGGTCGCCCACCAAGGCCAACCGCCGTACCGCCTGCGGCCCCGCCCGCCGCACCAGGCGCTGCGTGCCGGACCAGCCGGGGGCGGTGGCGATGCCGGCTTCGGGCAGGCCCAACCGGGCGTGCGCCTCCGAGATGCGGAGATCGGCTGTCGCCGCCAGTTCCAGCCCGCCGCCGATGGCATGGCCGTTGAGGGCCGCCACCACCGGCACCCGGAGCTGGGCCAGCCGGGTGAAGACCTGATGGCCGTGCCGGGTCCAGCGCCGCCACATGTCCAAGGGCGGCAGGGCTGCCCAGGCCTCGATGTCGGCACCGACGCAAAAGGCCTTGGTGCCCTCGGCCGTCAGCACCACCGCCCGCACCTCCGGCAGCTGCTCGATTCGCTCGGCCGCATCCGCCAAGGCGTCGAGCATGGCGACGGTGAGGGCGTTCAGCTTGTCGGGACGGCGAAGCGTCAGCGTCGCGATCGGCCCCTCGACGGCGAGTGCCACATGGTCGGTCATCGGACGGGCGCGCCGAGGTGGAGGCCCATCGGTTCGGGCCGGAACAGGGCTTCGGGCATCGGCCGGAGGTCGGCTGCGACGCGCAAGGGAAAGGCTGCCGCCTGCAATACGTCGCGTTCGAGGTCGATGCCGGGGGCGAGTTCGGTCACGGTCACGCCCTCGGGCAGGAGGCGCAACACGCAGCGCTCGGTGACGTAGACGATCTCCTGACCCTGGGCGAGTGCCCGCGGGCCGGAGAAGGAGACGTGCTCGACCGATGGCACCAGCTTCGCCACCCGGCCCGGCGCCTCGATGCGGAGCCGGCCGTCGCCGACGGCGAGCTTGGCGCCGGCGCTGAAGAGGCCCGAGAAGACGATTTTTTTGGCCCGTGCGGTGATGTCGACGAACCCGCCGGCCCCGGCGGTGACATGACGCCTTGCTTTCAATTGCGAGACGTTGACCGAGCCCTGCTGGTCGATCTGGAGAAAGCTGAGGAGCGAGGCGTCGAAGCCGCCGCCCTGGAAATAGAGGAACTGCTGCGGCGAGGGGACCATCGCCTCGGCATTGGCGGCGCAGCCGAAGGCGAAGTCCAAGAGCGGCACGCCGCCGACCGCACCCTGTTCGATCACCCACGTGACCTGGCCGTGCAGCCCCTCCTCGAGGAGGATGCGCGGCACGTTGGCGGAGACGCCGAAGCCGATATTGACCGCCTGGCCGGAGCGCAGCTCCATCGCCACCCTGCGGGCGATGGCCTTGCCGGCATCGAACGGCGCCAGGGCGAATTCGTCGAGTGGCCAGAAGACCTCGCCGGAAATGGCCGGATCGTAGGCGGTCTGCGTGGTCTGCAACTGGTCGGGGGCGACGACCACGTAGTCGACCAGCACGCCGGGCACGTGGACGGCTTGGGGCTTCAGCGTGCCGGCGCGCACCCGGCGCTTGACCTGGGCGATGACGATGCCGCCCCGGTTGCGCGCGGCGAGCGCCAACTCGTAGGCGCCGAGATAGGCACCCTCGTGTTCGTAGCTGAGATTGCCCCGCTCGTCCGCCGAGGTGGCGCGGATGATGGCGACGTCCGGTGCCATGGCCGGAAAGAAGAGCCAGTCGTCGCCCGCGAAGGTCACCCGCTCGACCACGGGCGCAGCCGCCGCCGCCCGCGCGTTCATGGCACAGCCCTCGAGGTCCGGATCGACGAAGGTGGCCATGCCCACCTTGGTCAAGACACCCGGGCGATGGGCGGCGGCCTCGCGATGCATGTCGAAGAGGATGCCCGAGGGCACGTTGAAGGCCTCGATGGCGTCGGCCTCGATCGCCTGCCAGATCAAGGGCGGCTCGGCGCTGGAGGGCCCCGAGGGATAGGAGCCCGCGAGAACGCGCCTAAGCAGGCCGGGGGCGGCCAGATGGTCGATCCCCTTGATCCCCCACATGTCGCCCGAGGCGATCGGGTGCAGCGTCGTCAGGCCGCGCGGATGGCCTTCGCGGGCGAAGCGCTCGCCGATGGCTGCCAGCATCGCATCCGGGCAGGCGAGCCCGCTGGAGGAGCTGATGCTCACCACGGCCCCGTCAGGGATCAACCGCGCGGCTTCGCTGGCGCTGATGAGCTTGCCGAAACCGCCGCCGGTCCGCGCCGTTGGAGCGTCTCCCGGCATCAAATGAACCTCGGCATCAACCAGCGCGGCAGCGCCAGGATCAGGTCGGGCAGGAGGATGACGATCAACAGCACGCCCAGCATCGGGATGAGGATGATGATGACGTCGCGGAGCGCCTGCACCAACCGTATCTCGCCGATGGCGGCGGCGATCAGCAGACAGAGGCCATAGGGCGGCGTCACCAGGCCGAAGGCGAGCGAGATGACGCCGATGATGGCGAAATGCACCGGGTGCATGCCGACCGAGGTCGCCACCGGCAAGAGCACGGTGCCGAGGATGATGATGGCGGGGATGGCGTCGATGAACATGCCGATGAGCAGGAAGGCGAGGGCGATCATGATGCCCGTGCCGACCAGGCCGAGGCCGAGGTCGGCGACGATCTCGACGACCATCATCGGGA
>RECO01000148.1 GCA_007694015.1 Geminicoccaceae bacterium | reverse complement strand
GCTTTGGCGCAGTCGGACGTGATTCGTCCGACTGCGCCGCTGCACTAGAGCGTTTCCCGGTTAGGTAGCGCGCGGGCCATCACTCTCCCGCGCCCGGCCACCCATGGTATCGTACACTCGTGGGTGTCCGGGCGGGGGTGAGGGATGGTCAAGCATTTCGGGAAACGCTCTAGTCGAGCGGCGCGGGCTCGGCATGGTCCGGCGTTGGCGTCCAATCTAGGAAATAACACCTAATCGTGCTAAGCTCGGCAGCGCTTTTTGGACTTCGTCGATCCCATCCCCGACGCCCGCGGCCCCACCCCGCGGGTGCTCGAAAAAACGATTCTACAAAACGAACTGTCCTCACCGTCTTTCCTTCCAAACCAACGACTTGGCCTGGGGATAAGGCGGATTATGACAAATCGGGCCAGAGCGTTCGGCGCGGAGTGAGCGGGCCGGGAGGCGGTCAGCCGGCTGAATCGTAGACCACCGGGTAGGCAAAGGTTTCGGGGGCCCCCTCGACCAGGCCTTCGACCACGACGGCGAACTCGCGCGCCTTCTCGACCTCGTAGACGCGCTCCGCCGCCTCCGATTCCCAAAAGCTCACGGTCACGACGCTGTTCGACATCGGATCGCCCGTCACCACCAGCCGCTGAAAACCCTTGGTGGCGCGCATCGCCGCCAGCCCCTCGTGCTCCAGCCGGCCAACGAAGCGATCCCAGGATCCCGGTTCCGTGGTCCAGTGGCGAACGCGGATGAACATGGCGTGTCTCCCAACAGGGTTTCTGGAGGCTCTCTTAGCGTAAGCTTTCCTCGAGGACGTGCTCGACCTCCGGCCGAGAAACCGACCCGGGCTTGGCTTCCAGGCGCTGCAGGAACCAGTGGGCGAGGCGTTGCCAGAGGCGGTCCTTCAAGACGGCGCCCTCGACGTCGTGGTCGAGATTGGGGTTGTCGTTGACCTCGATCACCACCACGCCGTCCGGCGTCTCCTTGAGGTCGACACCGTAGAGACCGTCGCCCATCAGCCGGGCGGCGGCAACGCCCAGGGCCACGACCTCCGCGGGCGCCGCCTCGACGGGAAGGGTGCGAAAGCCACCCTCCCGCGCCCGCCGCCCGCTTTCGTGCCGCACGATCTGCCAGTGCTTCTTGGCCATGAAGTACTGCGACACGAACAGGGGCTCGCCACCGAGCACACCGACCCGCCAGTCGAAGGTGGTCGGCATGAACCGCTGCGCCAGGATCAAATCGCTCGACGTCAACAGGTCCTGGGCGATGCGGGCGGCATCGGCCAGGGTCTCGGCCTTGTGCACGCCGCGGGAAAAGGAGCCATCGGGGATCTTCAACACCAAGGGCAGCCCAAGGGCGGCGGCCGCCGGCTCCAGATCGCTGATCTGGCTGACGACCCGCGTCGGCGGCATCGCCAACCGGTGGGCGCGCAGCCGTTCGGCCAAATAGACCTTGTTGGTGCAGCGCACGATCGAGGTCGGATCGTCGATCACCGGCATGTTTTCGATCGCCGCCCGGCTGGCGAAACGGAAGGTGACGTCGGCCACCGACGTGGTCTGGCGGATGAACAGCGCGTCGAACTCGGCGAGCCGGGTGAGGTCGCCCGTGCCGATGCGGGTAACGCCGATGCCCGCCTTGGCGAAGACCCGCGCCATGCGGTCGAGGGTTTCGGGCGAGGAGGGTGGCAGCGCCTCCTTCGGGTCGTAGAGCACGGCGAGCGACCAGCGGGGTGCCGACCGCGCTTGGACCTGCAGCCGGCTGCGATCGCCCTGCGCCAAGGCCACCTGCAACAGCGCGTCCTCGGCGGTGCTGAGCCCCTCGATGCGCCCGAGCGCGATCCGGCGCACGCGCCAAACGCCGTCCCGTTCGGCGAGGCTGACCCTGAGGATCGGCGCGCGGAACCAGTCGAACACCTCGCGGGCGAAGCGGGTGAAGCGGCGATCGGCGGTGCGGCCCAGACACAAGACGAGGCGATGACGCCCGCTCGGCGGGTCGACCATCCGCGCCATGGTCCTGGCGAGCACCGCGTCCAGCTGCGGCAGGGCATGGGCGTAGCCGCGCTTGTTGGCGAGTTCCAACAGCGTCGTGACGCTGGGCAGCACCTTGTCGCCGCGCGCTTCGGCCAGGAGCGAGACGTAGTAACCGGCGCTCTGGTAGCCGATGGAGGCGGCGAAGTTCAAAACCTTGACCGGTCGCGGCCCCGGCGGGGCGCGCAGATAGTCCAGCGGGATGAGCCGCCGGCGCAGCATCGGCGTCGGCGGCAACTCGGCCTCGGCTTCGGCGACGGCAACCCAACTCACCGCGAGGGCTCCAAGTCCATGGCAAACCGCAGCCCCGCGGCGCCGTCCGCGTAATAGGAAGGCAGATGCTCGCGCAGCGTGAAGCCGAGGCGGTGGTAGAGGCGCTCGCCGGCGGGGTTGTCGGCGCGCACCTCGAGGCTGAGGCGAGCGCAGCCGCGTGCCCTCGCCCGACGGGCCGCTGCCTGCATCAGCCGGCGGCCAAGCCCCTGGCCTTGCCGATCGGAGCGGACGGCCAGCGAGTAGATCCGGGCGGTCCGGCTGCCTCGCCGAAAGAGCGTCAGCACGTAGCCAACCACCCCACCCGCCTCGGCCACGACCAGGAACTCGGCCGAGGGGCGCTGGAGCAGACGGCGAAAGCTCCGCCGACTGAGGCGGTCGCCGGTGAAGGCGGCCGCCTCCAGCGCCACCAGGGCGTCGAGGTCGCCCGAACTTGCCGGCCGGAGGTCGATCGCAACCTCAGACGTGGATCGGCTTGAAATGCGCCGCCAGGGCCGCCTCCTTGATGGTCTCGGCCAAGGTCGGGTGCGGGTGGCAGGTGCGGGCCACGTCCTCGGAGCTGGCGCCGAACTCCATGGCGATGCCGATCTCGGTGATCATGGTGCCGGCCTCGGCCCCGATGATGTGGCAGCCGAGGACGCGGTCGGTGTCCTTGTCGGCCAAGAGCTTGACGAAGCCTTCGGTCATGCCGACCGACTTGGCGCGGGCATTGGCGGCGAAGGGGAACTTGCCGACGTTGTAGGCGATGCCCGCCTCCTTCAACTGCTCCTCGGTCTTGCCGATGGAGGCGATTTCGGGGGCGGTGTAGACCACGCCCGGAATGGCGTCGTAGTTGATGTGCGGCTTTTGGCCGGCGATCAACTCGACGACGGCGACACCCTCCTCCTCGGCCTTGTGCGCCAGCATCGGCCCCTCGATGACGTCCCCGATGGCGTAGAGACCGGGCACGGCCGTCTGGTAGTGGGCATCGACCGGGATGCGGCCCTTGTTGTCGACCTGGAGGCCGACCGAGCCGAGACCGAGGTCGTCGGTGTAGGGGCGCCGGCCGATCGAGACCAGCACCACGTCGGCCTCGATCACCTCCTGGGCACCGCCGGATGCCGGCTCGATGGTGACCTTGCAGCCATCGCCCTGGTGCGCGACGCCCATCACCTTGTGGCCGAGTTTGAAGGTGAAGCCCTGCTTCTGCAGGATGCGCTGGAACTGCTTGGAGACCTCGCCGTCCATGCCCGGCGTGATGCGGTCGAGGAACTCCACCACCGTCACCTTCGACCCGAGCCGGCCCCAGACGGTGCCCATTTCCAGGCCGATATAGCCGCCGCCGACCACCAGGAGGTGCTTCGGCACCTGCTTCAGGGCGAGCGCACCGGTTGAGGAGACGATGCGCTCCTCGTCGATGGCCACCCCCGGCAGCGACATGACGTCGGAGCCGGTGGCGATGACGACGTGCTTCGCCTGGAGTTCGGCGGTGCCGCCGTCGTTGAGCTGGACGTTGACCTTACCGGGGCCATCCAGGCGCCCGTGGCCCTGATAGTAGGCCACCTTGTTCTTCTTGAAGAGGAACTCGATGCCCTGGGTCAGCTCACCGACGATCT
>RECO01000053.1 GCA_007694015.1 Geminicoccaceae bacterium | reverse complement strand
GTGGAGACACCACGCAGGGCGTCGAGCCGGCTGGCGTAGGCGAACTGCCGATAGGGGTCGGGATCGACGAAGGGGCGACTTGGGAACGGCAGCACGGCGGCGGACCCGGCGGCCGGCCCCTGCAACGCATTGTCCTCGCCGGTCAGCGCGCTCCGAGGTAGCGTGATGTGCTCGGCGAGCTTGCCGATGCGGTCGGCGCGCTTCTGCGCTGGCGTCTTGCCCGGCTTGCGATATCGGTGCAGCGGGATGGGCCCTCCAACGGGAGCATAAGGCCCGAAGCGACGGGTACCGAACTCCACGAAGAGTTCATGGTCGAAGAGGCCCCACCAAAGCGTCACCTCTTCGCCCGCGAGGTCGGCATCGACCTCGTAGAACGCCCCCTCGACCCGGACGCGGGCATCGCCGCCGACCTTGCGCGTCTCGGGCTCGCGGGCGAAGGCGCAGAACCGATCCCACGAACACATGCTCCTGATCCCGCCTTCGGGCAGGTTGGCGATCCAGTCCTCGATTCGGCTGTGCGGCTCGCGCCGGTGCGGCTGGGTATTGTAGCGTTCGAGGAACCGCGCCAACCAAGCGTTCGCTTCCGCCTCCGTGCTCGGCTTGTGGAAGTGATAGAGAGTCTCGTGGGCCTCCTTCACCGTGCGGAACGGCCGCTCGACCTTGCCCTTGGAGCGCGCCGTGATGCGCCGGCCGTCCGAACCCGCAGGCGCATGCGTCATCACGCGCACGCCGAGGCGTTCCATCACGGTCTGGAAGACGCCGCTCCTCGCGATCGGGCCGTTGTCGAGATAGATCGCGTCCGGCACGCCCTGCAGGGTCGGGACGCTGCCCTCCTTCGGCGCCATCGCGTTGAACAGGAAGCGCAGCCCGGTCTCGACGTCCTCGCCGTAGACGCAGCGATACTCCTGGAACGCGACGCCACTGCGGTCGTCGACCACGCTGAACAGCATCGGAACCGGTGGACCACGGCGGCCCGGGTCGACCCAACCCGGTTGCTCGATTTCCTTCAGGTCGGAATGGCTGACGTCGAACTGCCAGAGCGCATTGCTGGCGCGCGCCTCGAACCGCACCGCCACCGGTTCTCGTGTCATGCGGGTCTGGTCATAGCTCCAGTGCGACAGGTAGCGATTGACGGTGGCCCGGTTCAGCAAGCCCGGCGCAGCCCGCACCAGGCCGTCCGGTGTCTCGACCCCGTGCTCCTCGAGCAACTGGATGGCGCGGACGGTCGACAGGTGGCGGCCCTTCTTGTTCGACGTGCGAATCTTCAAGGCGGCGATGACCTCGCAGAAACGTTCCAGCTCGTCCTGCGGGATCTTGCGCGGTACGCCGTGGTCGGCGCGGCGCAGACCCTTGGGACGAAGGCGGCCTTGCAACGCGCGGTAGACGGTCGCCCGCGATACCCCGAAAAGGTTGGCTGCACCCTCGACGAGGACCCGCCGTTCGGCGTGCCGTGGCGGCAGTTGGTCGAGGCGCCGCCGCAGGTCGAGAAGCGCTTCCGCCGGGATTCCGCCGCCGCGGTTCCCGGCCGGGCTCATCGCGCGCCGCCGTCGAGCAGGGCCTGCCCTGGCGCTTTCGGTGAGCCGTCACCGTTGACGTACATATAGAGCGTGGTGGTACTGATCCCGAGACGGTGGGCGAGGTCCTTGGCCTGGGCGCCGCGATCGGCCATCGCCGCCATCGCCATGCATAGCATCTCGCGGTCCATTTTCCGCGGTCGGCCGCCGTTGCGGCCGCGCGCACGGGCGGCTGCGAGACCCGCGCGGGTGCGCTCGGCGATCAGTTCGCGCTCGAACTCGGCGAGCGAGGCGAAGATGCCGAAGACCAGTCGGCCGTTCGCCGTCGTGGTGTCGATCTCCGCGCCCGCGCCCGCCAGAACCCGTAGCCCGGCGCCTTTCTCGCGCAACGTGTCGACAAGCCCAACGAGGTGCTTCAGATCCCGCCCGAGACGGTCGAGCTTCCAAACCGCCAGCGTGTTGCCGGGCTGGAGCGCCTTCAGGCACTCCGTCAGCCCAGGCCGCTGATCCTTCCGCCCCGATGCGCGATCCTCGTAGATGCGCGCAGGCTCGACGCCGGCGGCGGCGAGCGCATCGCGTTGCAGATCCAGCAACTGGCTGCCATCGGCCTTCGAGACCCGGGCGTAGCCGATCAGCATCCCGTCGCGCGCTCCGTACGAAAACTCGCGGCGAGGGTGCGCCCGCACGCTGATTACCGCAACGGGTTTTCTTGTACGACCCTCATGCTGAAATGCCGTTGCGCAGCATCGCCAGAAAAACGGTCGTTTGTCTGGCGGGCTGCCCTCGCGTCCGGTCGCACCCCCTCGCGCCCAGTCTCACCAATCCGAGCTGGTCGCAAACAGCCTGCGCTCGGTCGCACCTAATCTGAGCCCAGCCATAGCGATGGTCTCAAATAATCTGCGCCCAAAACAGCGATGATCTCGCGCCCAACCGCCGATAATCTCAAGCCGCTACAGGTAGGGGAGTTCGGCCTCGTCCACTTCGACCAGGTCCTGCAAGAGTTGGCGCTCCGGGTCGACCATCGCCCGGCGCAGGCGTTGCAGGAGGAACCAGGCCGTCTCGTAGCTGCCGAGGCCCAGCTGGGCCTGCAGCTGCAGGGCGGAGATGCCGTTGGAGTGACTGGTGACGACGTGCACGGCGAGGAACCACGTGCGCAGCGGCAGGTGGCTCCGGTGCATGACGGTGCCGGCCGTCACCGAGGTCTGCTTACGGCAACCCGCGCACTGAAAGGTCGGCCGCACGGCGCGCAACCGCCAGCCCTTGGTGCCCTTACAACGCGGGCAGACGAAGCCGCCGGGCCAGCGCCGCTCCACCAGATGGCGGCCGCAGGCTTCCTCGTCGGCAAAGCGCGCCTCGAACGCGGCACGCGACATCGGTCGGTCGGTCTTCCAGCGGCTCGGCATACCAGAACATTACGCGAACATGCTCCGCCGCTCAAGCCCAAACCCCACATCTCCGACCGCCTGAGCCAAGGGGATAAGCCCTTTTGGATTTTTCCACCGTGCATGGCTTGAATAATATGTTGTATTCGCAGGCCTGCCGTATCTGTCGGTGGCGTATGCGCCGTGTTTTCGCTCATGCCGCTTCGTGAATATGGATGGCAATTGATACATCTATATTTTTTGATTATTTCTCCAATTTTGCTCCTTCTCTGGTTTAGTTGGGACATGTTCGCTTGTCGCCCTTTTCCTCGATCCCAGAAAGAAGACGACCGATAATGAGCCGACGGAGCCAAGGGCGCCTGCCGATCGGAGAGCGTCGAGAACAGGCAGGAGAGCTTCACGGCAGCGGCGAATTTCCGGGCAGCAGGGCAATCCATCACGCTGGCGATGCACCAAGCCGAGGAGATCGCCGTGGGTTGGACCTTTCTGCCGAAGCCCGACCAAGTGAAGGGATACCTGGAAGGCCTCGGGACCTTCACCGGAGCCGACGGTCGCGTGCGGCGCGTCATCGCAAGCGCACTGGTGCAACGGGTGGAGTGGTACGCGGCCATGGAAATCGTCGGCCCAGGCCCGCGGCGTGAAGTCGTGGGGCTCGTTTTCCTCATCAAGTTCGTGCCGAAGGCGCCGGACGGCTACACCTTCGGCTACAAGGACATGAGCGAGACGATGGGCCGGTCGTCAGTCGTTGCCCGATCAACATCCTCGACAAGCTGACGCCAACCGAAAACAAGAACGCGCTCGATTGGCGTGAGCGGTGCCGGAACTACCACCGGCGGCGCGAGCTGCGGAGACCCGGCACGCGTATTCGGACGCATCACACGATCCATTTCGCGGACGGCGCCTCGCATCAAGAGTTCGAGTTCGTGCAGGTGCCGCGCGGTCGGCGGAAAATGCTCGTGCTCAGGGAACCCCAAAGCGGGTGCCTGTACAGGGCGGCAGTCGAGGAGATC
>RECO01000029.1 GCA_007694015.1 Geminicoccaceae bacterium | reverse complement strand
TGACCTGGAACTTCGCCATGCAGGCGATCGACCACATCATCAACTCGGCCGCCAAAACGCTCTACATGGCCGGCGGTGAACTCGGCTCGCCGATCGTCTTCCGTGGCCCCAACGGTGCCGCCGCCCGCGTCGCCGCCCAGCACAGCCAGGAGTTTTCGACCTGGTACGGCCACTGCCCCGGCCTCAAGGTGGTCTGCCCCTATTCGGCCGCCGACGCCAAGGGCCTGTTGAAGGCCGCCATCCGCGACCCGAACCCGGTCGTGTTCCTGGAGAACGAGATCCTCTACGGTCAGAGCTTCGACGTGCCGAAGCTCGACGACTTCGTCCTGCCCATCGGCAAGGCGAAGATCGTGCGGCCGGGCAAGGACGTCACCATCACCGCCTTCTCGCTCATGGTGACCCGCGCCATGGAGGCGGCGGTGGCCCTCGCCGAGGTGGGGATCGACGCCGAGGTGATCGACCTCAGGACCATCCGCCCCTTGGACACCCGCACCGTGGTCAACTCGGTGAAGAAGACCAACCGCCTGGTCTCGGTGGAGGAGGGCTGGCCCCGCTTCGGCATGGGCTCCGAGCTTGCCATCGTCATGATGGAGGACGCCTTCGATTACCTCGACGCGCCCGTGGTGCGGGTCACCGGCAAGGACGTGCCGATGCCCTACGCCGCCAACCTCGAACAGTTGGCGCTGCCGCAGGTGGCCGACGTGGTCCAGGCGGCGAAGGCCGTCTGCTACCGCGCCTGAACGCGGGAGCACCGTCATGCCGATCGAGATCCTGATGCCGGCGCTGTCGCCGACCATGACCGAGGGCACGCTCGCGGCCTGGCACAAGGCCGAGGGCGACGCGGTCAAGGCCGGCGACGTCCTCGCCGAGATCGAGACCGACAAGGCAACAATGGAGGTGGAGGCGGTCGACGAGGGCACCTTGGGCAAGATCCTGGTGCCTGCCGGCGCCGACAACGTCGCCGTCAACACCCCCATCGCGCTCTTGTTGGAGGAGGGGGAGGATGCAGCCTCCCTTGCCGACGCCCAAGCGAAACGCCCCAAAGAGGCCGCCCCGACCGCGCCCGAGCCGAGCGAGACCAAGATGCCCGAACCGCAACCCGCCACCTCGACCGCAGCCACGGGCGATCGCATCGCCGTGAGCCCGCTCGCCAAGCGCATGGCAGCCCAGGCCGGGCTCGACCTCGCCAAGCTGACGGGCACGGGGCCGCATGGCCGCATCATCAAGGTCGACGTCGAAGCGGCGATCGCCAAGGGCGCGGGCAAGGCGGCAGCGGAGGCCAAACCTGCCGCCGAAGCCCCCGCGGCCCCGGCCCCGGCCTCCAGACCGGCCGCACCGCCCAAGGATGCCTACGAGGAAGTGCGCCTCGACAACATGCGCAAGACCATCGCGCGCCGTCTTGCCGAATCGAAGCGCGAGGTGCCGCACTTCTACCTCAGCGTCGACGTCGAACTCGATGCCCTGCTCGCGCTGCGCGCTCAGCTCAACGCGCGACCGGGTGCCGAGACCAAGATCTCGGTCAACGACTTCGTCATCAAGGCCTGCGCCCATGCCCTGAAGCGCGTGCCCGACGCCAATGCCAGCTTCGGCGGCGACAAGCTCTACAAATACACCCACATCGACATCTCGGTCGCGGTCGCCATCCCCGGCGGCCTGATCACCCCGATCGTGCGCGAAGCCGACAAAAAGGGCCTCGGCGCCATCTCGGCGGAGATGAAGGACCTCGCCGCGCGGGCCCGCGACGGCAAGCTGCAGCCCGAGGAATACCAAGGCGGCGGCTTCTCCATCTCCAACCTCGGCATGTACGGCATCAAGGACTTCATGGCGGTGATCAACCCGCCCCAAGCCTGCATCCTCGCCGTCGGTGCCGGCGAACAACGCGCGATCGTCAAGGACGGCGCCCTCGCCATCGCCACCGTCATGACCCTCACCCTCTCCGTCGACCACCGCGTCGTCGACGGCGCCCTCGCCGCCGACGTGCTGCAACACGTCAAACGCGGCCTCGAAGACCCCTTGGCCTTGCTGCTCTAGCCCGAGGCCCCTTGGAGACCCGCATGCAGGGAAGGGAAGGGCTAGGGGGCTTTTGGCCCCCTAGGACCCCCGGGCAGCGGCTTCGCCGCCGCCACTTGAAAAAAGTCGCAACTTTGGTTTTCGGCGGGGCCTGCCCCGCCGAAAACCAAAGTTGCCGGGGGTTTCCAAGGGGGCCAAAAGCCCCCTTGGCTGCCTTGTCTGCCACTCCTCTTTCGACTTCGGGAAAGGACATTTCATGACCTCGAGCTTCGACGTGGTGGTCATTGGCGGCGGCCCTGGGGGGTACGTGGCGGCGATCCGGGCGGCGCAGTTGGGGATGCAGGCGGCCGTGGTGGAGCGGGAGCACCTGGGGGGGATTTGCCTCAATTGGGGGTGCATTCCGACCAAGGCGTTGCTGCGGTCCGGTGAAGTTTACGAGCTGATGCACCATTTGAAGAGCTTCGGGTTTGCGGCGGACAATTTGCGCTACGACTTCGAGGCGGTGATCAAGCGGTCGCGCAGCGTGGCGGGGCAGTTGTCGAAGGGCGTTGCGCACCTGTTGAAGAAGAACAAGGTGCAGGTGTTCGATGGTCGGGGGAAGCTGGCGGGCAAGGGCAGGGTCGAGGTCGAGCTGACCAAGGGCGGCAAGGAGACCTTGCAGGCGAAGCACGTGGTGATTGCCACCGGCGCTCGGGCGCGCCAGCTGCCGGGGCTGGAGGCCGACGGCGAGTTGGTCTGGACCTACAAGGAAGCGATGGTGCCGAAGGCGATGCCGAAGTCGCTGTTGGTGGTGGGGTCCGGGGCGATCGGGATCGAGTTTGCGAGTTTCTATCGGGCGATGGGGGCCGAGGTGACCGTCGTCGAGGTGGTCGACCGCATCCTGCCGGTGGAGGACGAGGAGATTTCGGCCTTCGCCAAGAAGCAGTTGGAGAAGCGGGGGATCACGTTCCGGACCGGGGCGACGGTGAAGGCGCTGGAGCGGGGCAAGGACAGCGTGACCGCCACGATAGAGGTGAAGGGCGGCAAAAGCGAAAAGCTGACCGTCGAGCGGGTGATCATGGCGGTGGGGATCGCCGGCAACACCGAGGGGCTGGGCCTCGAAGGGACGGGCGTCAAGGTCGAGCGGGGGCAGATCGTCACCGACGGTTATGGGCGCACGGGTGAAGCGGGCGTCTACGCCATCGGCGACGTGACGGGGGCACCTTGGCTTGCGCACAAGGCGAGCCACGAGGGGGTGGTCTGCATCGAGCAGATCGCGGGCGTCGAGGGGGTGCACCCGTTGGACGTGACGAAGATCCCCGGCTGCACCTACTGCACGCCGCAGGTGGCGAGCGTGGGGCTGACCGAGGCCAAGGCCAAGGAGGCCGGGCACGAGGTCAAGGTCGGGCGTTTTCCCTATATGGGCAACGGCAAGGCGATCGCGCTCGGCGAGCCGGAGGGCATGATCAAAACCGTGTTCGATGCCAAGACGGGCGAGCTGTTGGGCGCGCACATGGTGGGGGCCGAGGTGACCGAGCTGATCCAGGGCTACGTGGTGGCGCGACAGTTGGAAGCGACCGAGCTGGACCTGATGCACACGGTCTTCCCGCACCCTACCTTGTCGGAAATGATGCACGAATCGGTCCTGGACGCCTATGGTCGGGCGATCCATTTCTAGGGTTCGTCGAACGGAAAAGGGGTGCGCATGGCCACCGTCACGGTAAAGGCCGGCCCAACCAAGCCAACCACCGGCGCCGGCCGCAAGCCGGCCTGGATCAGGGTGAAGGCGCCGACCCACCCGGTCTATTTCGAGACCAAGAAGCTGTTGCGGCAAAAAACGCTGCACACGGTCTGCGAGGAGGCCGCCTGCCCGAACATCGGCGAGTGCTGGTCGAAGCGCCACGCCACGGTGATGATCCTGGGCGA
>RECO01000091.1 GCA_007694015.1 Geminicoccaceae bacterium | reverse complement strand
AAACGCTCTAGTGCAGCGGCGCAGTCGGACGAATCACGTCCGACTGCGCCAAAGCTGCACGATTCCATGGAGTTAGTGCATCAACGGCGCATCCGGAGCGGAACGCTCCGAATGCGCCTGTGCACTAGGGTTTGCGGACGACTTCGAGCCAGCGTTGGACGGTGCTGGTGTCGTTGCGCCAGGAGCCGCTTTGGCCGGCGGCCAGGCTCAGTTGCTCGCCGTCGGCGGTGAAGAGGTCGGTGGGGTGTGCGGGCTCCAGCGCCAGCTCGGCACCCGGCACCACGCGCAGTTCGTTGACGACGAGGCCGGGCCACTGCACCAGCGGGTGCCGTTCGCCCCAGGGCTCGACCTGGAGCTGGTAGGTGCTGGCCTCACGCCGGTCGGCCGCGACCAGGCGCGCCACCATGTCCTTCACCGCCCCGGAATTGGCGCGGTCGGCCACCATCAGCGCGTCCGGCGTGTCGATGATGGCGAGGTCCACGACGCCCACGGCCGCCACCAGGCGGTGGTTCGCCATGATCAGACAGTCGCGGCTCTCGAGCGCCCAGCCGTCGCCGACGATCGCGTTGCCGCCCGCGTCCTTGGGCGTCACCTCCCAAACCGCGTGCCATGAGCCGACGTCCGACCACTGGGGATCGCACGGCACCACGGCCACCTTGGCCGAAACCTCCATCACCGCCTTGTCGACCGGGGTCGACGGGATCGCCGCGTAACAGCCCCCCGGCACGAAGGGCCGCCCGCCACCGACCGCGACCGCTTCGCGTGTCGCGTCCAACAGCTCCGGCGCGTGGGTCGCCATCTCGGCCAAAAACGCCCGCGCCTGGAACACGAACATGCCGCTGTTCCAAAGGTGCCCGCCCGCCGCCAGCATCGCCTCGGCCACCGCCGGCAACGGCTTCTCGACGAAGCGTTCGACCCGGTAGACCGCCCGCTCCTGCGGCAAACCCTCACCCACCTGGATGTAGCCGAAACCCGGCTCGGCATAGGCCGGCTCGATGCCGAAGGTCACGAGGCTGCCGAGCCGCGCCGCGCGCACCGCATCGCCCAACGCCGCCAGCAACGCCGCCGGATCGCCCATCAAATGGTCGGCTGCACAAATCCACAAAACCTGCTCGTCGCCGAAGCGCTCCGCCGCCAGCAACGCCGCCGTGGCACAAGCGGCCGCCGTGTTGCGCGCGGCCGGCTCCAGGATCAGCCCCTCGACCAAAGCCGGATCGACGTGGCCGAGCTGGCTCTCCAAGAGCTCCGCCTGATCCACGGCACCGAGCGTCAAGACCCGATGCGCCGGAGCCGCCGCCATCACCCGCTTCGCCGTCGCCTGCAACAGCGTGTCGTCGCCGCCCAGGGCGATCAAATGCTTGGGAAACCGCCGTCGGCTCAACGGCCAAAGCCGCGTGCCGGAGCCGCCCGCGAGGATCACCGGGCTCAGATCGTCGAAGCGGGCCGCAGACTTCATCGACAAAACCTCCAAATCTCCCAACGTTCGGTTCCCCTAAACCGGCTTTCAGCCAAACCGCAACGAAACCTTGCCGAGGCATCTTCGGCTACGGCGTATCGGGTGAAAAACGAAAGAAAGCAGGGGGCTTTTGGCCCCCTGCACCCCCGGCCGACGGCGGTGCCGTCGGCGTGGACGTCAGATCGCCCAGGGGGGCGCGGGGGGCCAAAAGCCCCCCCCCCCCCCCGGCCCGCGGGGGGGGGGGGGGGGGGCGCCGCCTCCCCCCCCACAAGGGGGGGGGGCCCCACCCCCCCCCCGACTCTCCCTCTACTCGACCTTGGTTATCCCCATCGCCAGCGTGTACTGGTCGGCGCGCGGGGTGTAGGCGAGGCCTTGGCGGAAGGCCCAGGGCGTGACCTCGAAGTGTAGCGGGAGGATGCCGAAGTCTTCCATCACCATGCGGCTGGCCTGTTGCAGGAGGGCGGCGCGGGCATCGGCGTCGACGGTGCGCAGCGCTTCGATGACCACGGCGTCCATCTCCGGGTTGGAGTAGCGGCCGCGGTTGGTGCCGCCCATGCCGCGTTCGGCGTCGCGGGTGGCGACCAGCGAGACCAGCGGCGAGCTCATCTCGCCGGTGCCGGAGCCCCAGCCGGCGAGGTAGATGCTGAAGTCGTAGTTGTTGCGGCGGCTGAAGAAGACGCTCGCGGTCATCGCGTCGACTTCGGTCTCGATGTCGATGCGCGCCCACATCTGGGCGATGGCTTGGGCGATGCGGTCGTCGTTGATGTAGCGGTCGTTGGGCGTGCCGAGCACCACGCGGAAGCCGTTGGGGTAGCCGGCTTCGGCGAGCAGGGCGCGGGCGCGGTCCGGATCGAACGGGGTCGGCTGGGCGTCGGGGTTGGCGCCGAACATCGAGGGCGGCAGCAATTCGCCGGCCGCTACGGCGACGCCGCCCATCAAGCGGTCGACGATGGCCTCGCGGTTGACGGCGAGCGAGAGGGCCTCGCGCACCCGGCGGTCCTTCAAGGGGTTGCCATCGACCCCGCTGATGCCCGGCGTGTCGTCGAGATATTGGTCCATGTGCAGGTAGATGACGCGGTTGGAGAGGCCCTGCACGACCTCGGTGTTGGGGTTGTCGCGCAGCCGCGGCAGGTCCTGCAGCGGCGGGTTTTCGATGAAGTCGACGTCGCCCGCGAGCAGGGCTGCGACGCGGGGGCCGTCCGAGGTGATCGGGCGCAGGACCACCCGCTCGAAGGCCGGTGCGTCGCCCCAATAGTCGGGATTGGCTTCGAGCACGATGCGGTCGCCGCGGGTGAACTGGGCGAGCTTGTAGGGGCCCGTGCCGTTGGCGAGCGCACCCGTGTTGAACTCGCCGGTCTCGGGCCAGGTGCCGGCGTAGTCGCAGCCTTCCGGGTCGAAGACGAGGTCCTGGGCGTCGTCCGGGGCCTTGATGATGCCCCAGGTCGAGACCTCGGTCGGCAATAGCGGGTAGGGGCCTTCGGTCTGGAGGATGAGGGTCAAGGGGTCGAGGATTTCGACGCCGACGATGGCCTTGGTGTAGAGCTCGAACGACGACGGGCTGTCGGCGACGTTGGGGATGCGGCACAGCGTCCAGACGACGTCCTGCGCGTCGAAGGGCTGGCCGTCGTGGAAGCGCACGCCTTCGCGCAGGTCGAAGCGCCAGGTGGTCTCGTCGAGCGGCTCCCAGCTCACGGCCAGCGCCGGCGTCAGGAGCTGGTTCTCGTCCTGCTCGATCAGGCTTTCGAAAATGTGCCGGCGGAGCTGGTTGTTCGGCCCCAGATTGTGGAAGTGGGGGTCGGCCGCACTCGGCTCCGAGGACAGGCCGATGGTGAGGGTTTCGGCCTGGGCGCTGGCGGCGCCGAGGGCGAGAGCTGCGGCTGCTGCGAGCAGCCGGGCTTTGGAGGTCATGGCGAGGTCTCCCCAGTGTGGGCGCGGAGGGCCGGTGCCGCCGCGAGCCGACCTCGGCTTGATGCGGGGCCATCCGTCATCCAGGTTACAGTTCCGCGATCCGGCGGCCATGACAAGGCTTCGCTTGGAGCCGCACTTGGACCTCGTCTTCGGAGCAGCGCCATGCCGGCACCGACCACGCTCGCCATGCTCGAAGCCCTGATCGGCTTCGACACGGTGAGCCACGCCACCAATCTGCCGCTGTTGGCCCATGTCGAGGACCATTTGGCGCGCCACGGCGTCGCCGCGCGGCGCGTCTACGACGCCACCGGCACCAAGGCGAACCTGTTTGCCACCATCGGCCCGCCCGGCCCCGAGGGCATCGTTCTTTCGGGTCATGTCGACGTGGTGCCGGTCGAGGACCAGCCCTGGACCACCGAGCCCTTCCGCCTCACCGCCCGCGACGGCCGGCTGATCGGCCGCGGTGTGACCGACATGAAGGGCTTCGACGCCGTGGTTCTGGCGAAGCTGCCCGACATGGTGCGGGCACCCTTGCGGCGGCCGATCCACCTGGCCCTGTCCTACGACGAGGAGATCGGCTGCGTCGGTGTGCGCACGCTGTTGGACGTGCTGAGCGAGGAGCGCTTCGCTTGCGCCGGCGTCATCGTCGGCGAGCCGTCGTCGATGCAGGTGATCCGCGGGCACAAGGGCAAGCACAGTTGCGAGGTGACGGTGCGCGGCAGCGAAGCGCACTCGGCGCTGGCCCCGTTGGCGGTGAACGCCGTCGAATACGCCGCCCGGCTGATCACCTGCATCGCCGACGAGGGCCGGCGCCTTGCCGCGGAAGGCCCGTTCGATGCGGATTTCGGCGTGGCGCATTCGACCCTGCACGTCGGCACCTGCCACGGCGGCACGGCCTTGAACATCGTGCCGCACCAGTGCGTGCTCCTGTTCGAACTGCGCCACCTCATGAGCCAGGCGCCGGCACCGATCCTCGCCGCCATCGAGGCCTTCGCCCGCGACGAACTGGTGCCGCGGATGCAGGAGGTGGCGCCCGGCAGCGGTATCGACTTCGTGCACAAGACCCAAGCCCCAGGTTTCGACATCGATGCCGATCACCCCTTCACCCGCTTCGTCGCGGGCCTCGCCGGTCAGGGCATCGGCGGTAAGGTGCCGTTCGGCACGGAGGGCGGGTTGTTCGCCGAGGCGCTGGGCTGCCCGGTGGTCGTCTGCGGCCCCGGCAGCATCGACCAGGCGCACAAGCCCGACGAGTGGATCGACCCGCGGCAGTTGGACCTGTGCGAGGCGATGGTCGACCGGCTGATCCAGGCGCAGTGCAGGGAGGTCTGAGCGATGAGCGAGTATCCGGTGGAACTGGCCGCCCCCGACATCGAACCCTACCGTGCTGGCAACACGGGCATTCCCTGGATCACGACCTTCGCGGCCGATGCGCCAGGGCCGCACGTCGCCGTCACGGCCCTGGTCCACGGCAACGAGCTGTGCGGTCCGCTCGCCTTGGATTTTCTCTTCCACCAGGGCGTGCGCCCGCGCCGCGGCCGGCTCAGCCTCGCCTTTTTGAACATCGAGGCCTATCGCCGCTTCGATCCGGCGAACCCTGCGGCCTCGCGCTGGGCGGAGGAGGACTTCAACCGGATCTGGGACACAGCGACGCTGGAGGGGCCGCGCGACAGCCTGGAGCTGCGCCGCGCCCGGGAGGTCCGCCCCTGGGTCGACACGGTCGACCTCCTCTTGGACATCCACTCCATGCAGCACGCCACGGCCCCGCTGACGCTGGCTGGCCTGCATGCGAAGGGGGCGGCCTTGGCCGAAGCGACGGGCGTGCCGAGCGTGATCGTCGCCGATGCCGGCCACGCTGCCGGCAGGCGGCTGCGCGACTACGGCGATTTCGGCCGGGCCGACGGCGAGAAGGCGGCCATCCTCGTGGAGTGCGGCCAGCACTGGGCGCGGCGCACGGCCGATGTGGCGATCGAGAGCACGGTGCGCTTTCTGCGCGCGACGGGCACGGTGGAGCCCGACTTCGCCGCCGACGTCGTGCCCACCACGCTGCCGCCGCCGCCCACCCTGATCGACGTGACCACAGCCGTCACCATCCGCCACGCCGACTTCCGCTTCACCCAACCCTTCCAAGGCATGGAAATCATCGAGCGCGCCGGCACCATCATCGCCCACGATGGCCCCGATGCGGTCCGCACGCCCTATGACGGCTGCGTCCTCATCATGCCCACGCGCCGCCTGCAACCCGGCCAGACTGCGGTTCGTTTGGGGCGCATAAGGGCGACGGGCTGACGAGCACTTTGCTGCACTGCCGTTCGTTTTTGCTGCACTGCGACGTGATCTTCGCGGTTGCGAGATGACGGCCTGGACCGACTTTGCCGCAAATATTATACTTACGTCGATTTCTGGTGCAGGGGGTCAGCAAGGAGGGCACCCATGACGACGGTCGATCTGCAACGCGCCAAGCGTGAAGCGAAGCGGACTGCCCAGCTTGCCGTACGCAGCTACGCCCGCGAGCCGAACCCGGACCACGAGCAGGCCGTGGCCCAAGCTTGGGCACGGGTGCGGATGCTCGACGAGATGGTGGCCCGCCGCGAGCGCGAGCGCGAAGCCTTGCCCTGCTGAGGGCGCGGTAGGCCAGTGCGCAGGCGCATTCGGAGCGTTCCGCTCCGGATGCGCCGCTGCGCTGGCGCGTTTGCCGGCGAGCTGCGGCAACGCGACGTATTCGGTTTTTCGAGGGGGCCGGTGGCCCCCTTGGCTTTTTCAATACCGCGGCGCGCTTCGACACGTCACCGTGGCTGGCTCCTTTGCCCGGCAACATCCGCACCCAACCCACTCCCGTCCCGAATTCAATAATACAATGCCCGCCAGAAATACCCGAGATCAATTTTAGAAATAGCCGACCGCGCCGGCACTCCAAAAAAAATCAAATCCCCAACCTGGGCGCGATTTGCCCGTTCGTGTGCGTTGGGGACTAGCTTCCAAGCTGACTTGTTTCTAACTTCCTCGATGCCAGATCGATCCAACGCGCAGCCAATGAGACCGCGCGGGCTATGGGAATTGGGAGACATCGACGATGACGCAGCGCAACATCCATCCCTTGGTGGCCAAAGCGGAAGCCGACCTTGCCACCGGTAAAATGGAGCGGCGCTCGTTCCTCCGCTCGGTGACGCTTTTGGGGCTGTCGTCGACCGCGGCCTATGCTGCGGCCGGGCGCATTTTGGGTGAGCATCTGGTGGATCCGGCGGCGGCCCAGACGGGCGTTGCCGGCCGGCCCGGAGGTATCCTGCGCGTGGCCATGCAGGTGCAACGGATGGACGATCCGGCCACCTTCTCGTGGACGCAGATGTCCAACCAGGCCCGCCACATCGTCGAGTACCTCGTCATCACCGGCGCCGACAACGTCACCCGGCCGATGCTGGCCGAAAGTTGGGAGGTCTCGGACGACCTGCGCACCTGGACCTTGCATTTGCGGCGTGGGGTGATGTGGCACAACGGCGACGCCTTCACGGCAGCCGACGTCGCCTGGAATTTCGAGCGCTGGATGGACCCCAATCTCGGCAGCGCCAATATCGGCCTTTCGACCTTCGCCGCCATGGTCGAAGAGGTCGATGGCAGCAACCGCATGATCGACGGCGCCATCGAGATCGTCGACGATCACACCCTGCGCCTGCACCTGAAGCAGCCGGTGCTGTCGGTACCGGAAGACCTCTACAACTATCCGACGGCCATCCTGCACCCGTCCTTCGAGGCCCCTTTCTCCGACGCGCCGATCGGCACCGGCCCCTACACCCTGGCCGAACTGCGCGTCGGCGAGCGCTGCATTCTGCGCCGGATCACCGAGACGACGACGGGCGAGCCGTTCGTCTATTGGGGCGACGAGCCGCATCTCGAAGAAATCCACTACTACAACTTCGACGCCGAGAACCAGCTCAGCGCCTATGCCGCCGGCGACGTCGACACGATCTACGAGTTCGGCATCGAACAGTTGGCCTTTGCCCGCGCGTTGCCCGGCACCGTGTTGGAAGCGCAAACCGCGCAGACGCTCTGCTGCCGGATGCAGGTCGACACGGCCCCCTTCGACGACGTCCGGGTCCGCCAGGCGGTGGTCAAGGCGATCGACTACGGCGTCTTCACCGACCTCGTGTTCCTCGGCAGCGGCGAGAAGGGTGAGAACCATCACGTCGCCCCGGTCCACCCGGAATATTTTGCACTGCCGCCGATGCAGCGCGACGTCGAAGGGGCGCGGGCACTCCTGGCCGAGGCCGGCTATGCGAACGGGCTCGAACTCACCATCGACGTCGGCAACACCGACGGCCCCTGGCACCAGACGGTCGCCGAAATCATGCGCGACCAACTCCAGGACGCGGGCATCCGGCTCAACATCAACGTGATGCCAGCCTCGCGCTTTTGGGAGATCTGGGACCAGACGCCGTTCGGCGCGACCGCCTGGACGCACCGTCCCCTCGGCACCATGGTGCTGTCGCTCGGCTACCGCACGGGCGTGCCCTGGAACGAGAGCCGCTTTGCCAGCGCCGAGTTCGACGCCGCCCTGGACGAGGCCGAAGCCACCTTCGACGTCGAGGAGCGGCGGGTGAAGATGGAGCGCGTGCAGCAGATCCTGCAGGACGCGGCGGTCATGGTGCAGCCGGTCTGGCGTCCGGTCTACACCATCGCCCGCGACAACGTGCATGGGCTCGAGGCGCACCCGACCCAGTACCACCAATTCAACCGCGTCTGGGTCGATGCCTGATCCGCTGCACTGCCGCGGGACACGGCTCCCGCGGCGGGCAGTGCGGGAACCGCGCCCATGACCCGACTGATCCTGCAGCGCCTCGTGCAGATGGCGCTGATCATGGTGTTCGCCTCGTTCGTCATCTTCGCCATCTTCGACACCGACGAATTCAAGCGAAAACTGGCCGTGGCGGAACTCGGCGGCTTTGGTGTGGCCGCCTTGAGCGAGGAAGCCTACGCCAACTGGCTCGCGCAAAAGGGCTTGGACGTGCCGTTTCACGAGCGCTACGCGCAGTGGGTCGGCGACGTGCTGCAAGGCGACTTCGGCCATTCCTTCGAGAAGAACCGCGCCGTTGGCCCCTTGCTGGCCGAGCGCTTGTGGAACACCGCCATTTTGGCCTTTTGGGTCTTTGCGTTGATGATTCCCTTGGGCCTGCTGGTGGGCATCCTCGCCGGCATGAACGAGGGCAGTCCGCGCGATCGCGCCCTTTCCTTTGTCGCGGTCTTCACCACCTCGATCCCCGAGATCGCCACCGCCATTCTGTTGACCGTGGTGTTCGCACTGGGCCTTGGCTGGCTGCCCGCCAAGGCCGCGATGATCCAAGGCTTCGATCCGTGGCAGCTGGTGCTGCCGGTGCTCACGCTCGTGCTCTACGCCTTCGGCTATCTCGCCCGCATGACCCGCGCGTCGATGGCCGAGGTGATGACGCAGCCCTATATCCGCACCGCCATCCTGAAGGGGTTGCCCTATCGCCGGGTGATCCTGGGCCACGCGCTCAGAAACGCGCTGATCGCCCCCTTCACCATCATCGTGCTGCAGCTCAATTGGCTGTTGTCGGGCGTGGTCGTGGTCGAAGTGTTCTTCGAATACAACGGCTTCGGCCGCCTTTTGTTGGAGGCGGCCCTGTTCGGCGACGTCTACGTCATCCAAGCCGCCACGCTCGTGGCCGTGGCCGTCGCGGTGACCTCCCAGCTCGTTTCCGACATCGGCTACACCTTCCTCAACCCGCGCATCCGGTTCGGCGCATGAGCACGACGCTCGAACGTCCGACCAGGCCCAGCCTGCTCGCCCGGCTGGAAAACCCGAAAGCGGTCATCGGCCTCGTCCTCTTGATGTGGCTGCCGCTCACGCTCTACGTCATGGCGCCCCGTCTTTTGGGCTCGCTGCACGACGTGGTGCTCCTGCCAGCGATCCCGGCGACCTTGCTCCTCTACACCCTGGCGGTGCGTGCCTTTCGCGGCAGCACGGTGGCGGTGATCGGCCTCAGCCTGGTCTTTTTCTGGCTGTTGATGGCGGTAAGCGCCCCCTATCTGCCGCTGATCGACCCCAATCGCCCGATCGCCCCCTTCACCCCGCCGCTCACCGAAGCCCGCGACCACTTCTTCTGGCTCGGCACCGACATGCGCGGTCGCGACCTCCTCAGTCGGGCGATCTGGGGCTGCCAACGCGTCCTGGTCTGGGGCGTGACCGCCACCACGGTCGCCTACGTCATCGGCACCACCTTCGGGCTCGTTGCCGGCTACTTCGCGGGCTGGTGGGACGAGGTGATCTCCTTCGCCTCCAACGTGCTCCTCTCCTTCCCGGTGATGGTGCTGTTCATCGTCATCCTCACCTATCTGGGGCCATCGGGGCTCAACATCATCGTCGCCGTGACGGTGGCCTCCGCCCCGGCGATCATGCGCATCGTCCGCGGCCTCACCCTCGACATCAAAACCCGCGACTACGTCTTCGCCGCCCAAACCCGCGGCGAACACCCGATCTACGTCATGTTGATCGAGCTCTTGCCCAACGTGCGCGGGCCGATCATCGTCGATGCCTGTCTCCGGCTCGGCTACACCACCGTCGCCATCACCACGCTCACCTTCCTCGGTCTCGGCCTGCAGCCGCCCGACCCGGATTGGGGCCTGATGATCCGCGAAGCCGCCCGCTCGGCCATGCTCTGGCAGTTTTCCTACATGCTCCTCGTGCCGGCCCTGGCCGTCTCCAGCCTCATCCTCGGCTTCAACCTGATGGCCGACGGCCTGCGCGAACTGTCGCTCCGGGATTGAGTGCGATGGCGGGAAAAAGAGAAAGAAAGCAGGGGGCTTTTGGCCCCCTGGACCCCCGGCTGACGGCTGCCGCCGTCAGCACTTCGAAGTGGCGACGGCCATGCCGTCGCCTGGGGGGCGCGGGGGGCCAAAAGCCCCCCGTTCCTTCCTTTACCGCCTTCACGTCGAGGTGCGCGCCATGACCACCCCCATCCTCGAGTGCGAGAATCTCGCCATCTCCTACTTCACCCGTGCGGGCGAGATCCCGGCGGTGATCGATTTCAACCTGGAGGTCATGCCGGGCGAGGCGGTCGGGCTGGTTGGCGAGAGCGGTTGCGGCAAGTCGACGGTGGCGCTGGCGATCATGCGCTATTTGGGGCGCAACGGGCGCATCGTCGGCGGGGCGATCCGCTTCAAGGGCGAAGACCTCGTGACCGCGAGCGAGGAACGGCTGCGCCAGCTCCGCGGCGGCGAGATCGCCATGGTCTACCAGGAGCCGATGGCGTCGTTGAACCCGGCCCTGACCATCGGCCGGCAGCTCGTGGAAGTGCCGCTGCACCACGAGACCATCGACGAAGCGGGTGCGCGGGCGCGCGCCGAGGCCATGTTGGAGCGGGTGCGCCTGCCGGATGCGAAGCGGCTGATGGCGGCCTATCCGCACCAGCTTTCGGGCGGCCAGCAGCAGCGCGTCGGCATCGCCATGGCGCTGCTCTCGAACCCGTCGCTGTTGTTGCTCGACGAGCCCACCACCGCCCTCGACGTCACGGTGGAGGCCGGCATCGTCGACCTCATCCGCGAGATCTCGACCGAGTTCGGCACCTCGCTGCTCTACATCAGCCACAATCTCGGGCTGATCCTGGAGACCTGTCAGCGCCTGACGGTGATGTATTCGGGCGAGGCGGTGGAGGTCGGCAGCGTCGCCCAGGTGTTCGACGCCATGCGCCACCCCTACACCCGCGGCCTCTTCAACTCGATCCCGCTGCCCGGCGCCGACAAGAACGCCCGCCCGCTGATGCCGATCCGGGGCCAGCTACCCCTGCCGCACGAACGCCCGGATGGCTGCAACTTCGCACCCCGCTGCGACTACTTCCAAGCCGGGACGTGCGATCATGGCACCATCGCCATGGCGGCGGTCGCGGGCGATGAAGGTCACTACAGCCGCTGCCGTCGCTTCGCCGAGATCGACTGGGAGGCTGCCGCCCCCAAGCGCAAGGAGGCCGCAGCGGCGCCGTTGGGGCGTAAGGTCTTGGAGGTGGCAGCGCTCAAGAAATACTACCGCCTCCAGGACCGCTCGCTCATGGCGCTCCTGCGCGGCCGTGAAGCCCGCTTCGTGAAGGCCAACGAAAAGATCGACTTCGACGCCTGCGAGGCCGAGACCGTGGCCATCGTCGGCGAGAGCGGCTGTGGCAAGTCCACGCTCGCCAAGGTGTTGATGGGCCTGGAACAGGCCACTTCCGGCCAAGCGCTGCTCGACAACCAGGACATCGCCAACCTGCCGGTGCAACAACGCGACCAGGCGATGGTCGGCTATCTGCAGATGGTCTTTCAAAACCCGTTCGACACGCTGAACCCGAGCCACACCGTCGGCGCCCAGATCGCCCGCGTGGTGCGCAAGTTCGGCGTCGCCAAGGACAAAGCCGAGATCGAAGCGCGCGTGCTGGAACTGCTCGACACGGTGAAACTGCCGCGCGACTTCTACCACCGCCTGCCGCGCCAGCTCTCCGGCGGGCAAAAGCAGCGCGTCGGCATCGCCCGCGCCTTTGCCGGCGAGCCCAAGGTGGTGGTGGCCGACGAGCCGGTCTCGGCGCTCGACGTCTCGGTCCAAGCGGCCGTCACCCAGCTGCTCATGGACATCCAGCGCGAGCACCGGACGACGCTCCTGGTCATCAGCCACGACCTCTCGCTGGTCCGCTACCTCGCCGACCGCGTGGTGGTCATGTACCTCGGCCACGTCGTGGAGCAGGGCGCCACCCAGGACGTCTTCAGCCCGCCCTATCACCCCTACACCGAAGCCCTGCTCTCGGCCGTCCCCATCGCCGACACGCGGATCAAGAAAAAGCGCATCGTCCTCGAAGGCGACCTGCCCTCCGCCCTGAACCCGCCCTCCGGCTGCCCCTTTCAAACCCGCTGCCCGCGCAAACTCGGCCGCATCTGCGAAACCGAAGCGCCGCCCTGGCGCGAATTCCCGGGCGGCCACGGCATCGCCTGCCACATCGCCCCGGAAGACCTGGCAGAGATGGAACCGGTCATCGCCCAGGCTTAGGCAGGCTAAGAAAGCAACAGGAAGCGTCTCAGGGGGACTTGATGGCCCCCCTACGACCCCCGAAGCCGAGGGACGCCGGCACGCCATGCGCGCCGGCGCGGCCACCCTGGCCAGGCCCGCCCGATGCAGCCGCCGTGCCTCGAAACCGTGGCCCGCTGTGCATCCCGCATCGCCCGACGAACGGATGGGCGCGTCGGCAACGCTTCGCTCACCTAACACAACGTCGTGGAGCCGGGGCGTGACCGCTCGGACTAGAGCGTTTCCCGGTTAGGTAGCGCACGGGCCATCCCTCACCCCCGCCCGGCCACCCATGGTATCGTACACTCGTGGGTGGCCGGGCGGTGGTGAGGGATGGTCAAGCATTTCGGAAAACGCTCTAACATGGCCGAAACGACAACCGCCAGCGGAAGACTGCCATGGCGACCACCGACGACCTGCCCCCGCCGCCGGCCAACCCGCTGACGGCAGCGGCCTTGCGCCAGCGCATGGCCGAGATCGAGCTGGCCAAGCTGGCGGCGACCGAGGCCAAGCGCAAAAAGCTCGAAGCCGAACACAACGCCCAGATGCAGGCGTTCCTCGAGGGCTCGGTCACCGAGGAGGATCTGGAGCGCATCCGCAATCGCGCCGCCCACGCCGTCCAGAACGGCCAGACCGAGGTCGAGGTCATGCGCTTTCCCTCCTCGCTGCTCGCCGACAAGGGCCGGGCGGTGAACAACGGCCACGCCGATTGGCCCAGCACCCTCCGCGGCAAGGCGGCAGCGCTCTACGACGTCTATCGCGTCCGCGCCGAGCCCTTGGGCTACAAACTGGAAGCCCGCATCCTCGACTATCCGGGCGGCATGCCCGGTGATTGCGGGCTGTTCATCAGCTGGGCCTGAGCCGCGCGGACAGCGCCGCCGGCCGGCCAACCGGGCACCTCCAGGACCAACGATGCTCCCATCGGCATTTCGTCGGCGAGGACCGCGCGCGCCATCGGCGCTACTGCTGCAACCCTGAGGTCGTGTCGCTGGCGTCATGGCGGCCCGCACCGGGCGATGAACGCCGATCAATCGGATGGGATGGGACGGGATGCCATGCAGCCAGTTCGAATGACGTGGGTCGAGGTAAAGCGCACGGCCGGCGTCCTGCTGTTCGTCACGGGGCTGCTGCTGGCCACGCCCACGGCCGCCGATGCCCCACCGCCGGCGGTGGGGGTGGCGGCGGTGACGCTCGAGAACATCACGCCGAGTGCCCGCTACACCGGGCGGGCGGAAGCGGTCGATCGGGTCGAGCTGCGGGCGCGCGTGCAGGGCTTTTTGGAGCAGCGGCTGTTCGAGGAGGGCCGCGAGGTCAAAGCCGGCGACCTCCTGTTCGTCATCGAAAAGGGGCCCTACGAGGCGATCCTGGCGCAGCGTGAGGCGCAGGTGAAGGTGGCCGAGGGCGACGTCGAGACCGCGGCCGCGCAGCTCGCCCGCGGCGAACAGCTCCTGCGCGGCAACAACATCCCGGCCGCCGAAGTGGACGAACGCCGCGCCCGGCTCCTGGTCGACCAGGCCCAGGTCCTGGCGGCCCAAGCCGCGGTGCGCGCAGCCGAACTCGACCTCGCCTACACCGAGATCCGCGCCCCGATCGCCGGCCGGATCGGCCGCTCGGCGTTCTCGGTGGGTGCTCTGGTCGGCCCCGACAGCGGCCCGCTCGCCACCATCGTCAGCCAGGACCCGGTCTTCGTCACCTTTCCGGTGAGCCAGGCGACGTTGACGCGGATGCGCCAGGAAGCGATCGCCCAGGGCGCCCCCGATGAGGTCGTCGTCCGCGCCACGCTGCCGACCGGCGACGTCTACGCGCATCCGGGCACGGTCGCCTTTGCCGAGGTCGAGGTGCAGCCGGGCACGGACACGCTGTCGATCCGCGCGAATTTCCCCAATCCCGACCGGCTCTTGACGCCGGGCCAGTTCCTCGGCGTGGTGGTGGAACTGGGCGAACCGACGCCCGCCCTCACCATCCCGACGGCGGCCGTGCTGATCGACCAGGCCGGACCCTACGTGCTGGTCGTCGGCGACGGCGACGTCGTCGAGCAGCGCCGGGTGACCTTCGGCCGCGGTGCGGAGGACGGCACCAGGAGCGTGATCGCGGGCGGGCTCCTGGAAGGCGAGCGCGTCATCGTCGAGGGCATTCAGAAGGTGCGTCCAGGGCAGCGGGTGACCGCCGCCCCGGTCAGCCGAGCGAGCGCGTCATGATCTTCGACGTCTTCATCCAGCGCCCGCGCTTGGCGCTGGTCATCTCGATCGTCATGACGCTCGCGGGTGCCATCGCCATCACCGCCATTCCGGTGGCGCAATATCCGGACATCGTGCCGCCGCAGGTCTCGGTCTCGGCGCGCTATCCGGGCGCTTCGGCCGAGGTGGTCGAGCAGGCGGTGGCGCAGCCGATCGAGCAGCAGGTCAACGGCGTCGACAACATGCTGTACATGCGCTCGGTCAGCGGCGCCGACGGCAGCTACAAGCTCATCGTCACCTTCGAGCTCGGCACCGACCCCGACATCAACACCGTGAACGTGCAGAACCGTGTCGGCCTCGCCACGCCCTTGGTGCCCGAGGAGGTGCAGCGTCAGGGTATCACCACCAAGAAACAATCGTCGGCGCTTCTGCAGGTGGTCCAGCTCTACTCGCCGAACGGCACCTACGACGAGCTGTTCATCAGCAACTACGCCACCATCAACCTGATCGACGCCATCAAACGCATCAACGGCGTCGGCGATGCGTCCCTGTTCGCGCCGCTCGATTATGCGATGCGGGTCTGGCTCGACCCCGACCGGCTGACCGCCTTCGGCCTGTCGCCGGCCGAGGTGGCCAGGGCCATCCGCAGTCAGAACATCCAGGCGGCGGTGGGTCGGATCGGTGCCGCCCCGCTCTTGCAGGACCAGCAGTTCCAACTGACCATCACCACCCAAGGTCGGCTGACGACGGAGGAGGAGTTCCGCCGCATCGTCGTGCGCGCCAACCCCGACGGCTCGCTGGTCACGGTCGGCGACCTCGGCCGGGTGGAACTCGGCGCGCGGTCCTCGGACTTCTCGTCCCGCTTCAACGGCACCGCCAGCGCGGCGATCGGCATCTATCAGGCACCGGGCGCCAACGCGATCAAGGTGGCCGAAGCAGTCGCAGCCGAGCTGGACCGCCTGCAGCAGCGCTTTCCCGACGACCTCGCCTTCGGCATCGTCTTCGACACCACGGTGTTCGTCGAGAGCAGCATCGAGAAGGTGGTCGGCACCTTGATCGAGGCGTTCGCGCTGGTCGCCATCGTGGTGTTCCTGTTCCTCGGCAGCTGGCGCTCCACCTTGATCCCCATCATCGCCGTGCCGGTGGCGCTGATCGCCACCTTCGCGGTCATGCTGGTGATGGGCTTCAGCGCCAACACGGTCTCGCTCCTGGCGCTGGTGCTCGCCATCGGCATCGTCGTCGACGACGCCATCGTCGTGGTCGAGAACGTCGAGCGCGTCATGGAGGAGGAACCGGACCTCAGCCCGGCCCAGGCGGTCAGCAAGGCGATGGGCGAGATCTTCGGCCCGATCCTCGCCATCACCATGGTGCTGTTGTCCGTGTTCATCCCGGTCGCGTTCATCCCGGGCATTGCCGGGCAGTTGTTCCAGCAATTCGCGGTGGCGGTGTCGGTGGCGATGGTGATCTCGGCGATCAACGCGCTGACCCTCAGCCCCGCCCTCTGCGCATTGCTCCTGCGGCCGGGCCTGCACGCCCACGGCCTGAAGAGCCGGGTGGTGCAGGGCCTCGTCATCGGCGTGGTCCTGGCGCCGATCGCCGCCCACATCGTGCACGGCTGGGAGGGCTTGCTCTACGGCGTCCTCTTGGGCCTCGCCCTCGGGCTGATCCAGGGGCCGGTGAGCTGGTTCATCGACCGCGCCCGCGACGGCTACGCGGCCGCCGTCAAGGTCCTGGTGCGCGTCGCCTTCGTGTCGGTGCTCATGGTCGGTGCCGCCGGCTTCGGCATCGTCTGGCTGATGGAGCGCACCCCCACCGGCTTCCTGCCCTCCGAAGACCAGGGGGCCTTCTTCGTCCACATGCAGCTGCCGGAAGCGGCCTCGCTCAACCGCACCGAGGCCGTGGTCCGTCAGGTGGAAGAGATCCTCGCCGCCGAGGCCGCCGTAGGCGAGGTCACCGCCGTCGTCGGCCTCGACTTCCTCGCCAACCTCAACAAACCCAACGCCGCCTTCTTCGTCGTCACCCTGCAGCCGTTCGAGGAGCGGATGGACCGCGACCAGCACGTCGAGGCGATCATCGCCCGCGTGCAGCAACGTCTGGCCGCCATCCCGGAGGCCAGCGGCTTCGCCTTCAACCTGCCGCCGATCGTCGGCCTCGGCACCTCGGGCGGCTTCGAATTCCAGCTCCAGGACCTAGCCGGCGGCAGCATCGCCGACCTTTCGGCCGTCACCATGGGCCTGGTCGTCGCCGCCAACCAGGAAGCGCGCCTCGGCTCGGTGTTCACCACCTTCGCCGCCAACACCCCACAGCTCTACCTGGAGCTGGACCGCGAGAAGGCGCAGATCCTGGGCGTGTCGGTGAGCGACGTGTTCGCGGCGTTGCAGGGCACGCTCGGCAGCCTCTACGTCAACGACTTCAACCTCTTCGGCCGCACCTGGCAGGTGAACATCCAGGCCGATGCGCCCTTCCGCAACGCCTACGAGGACATCTTCGCCATCCACGTGCCCAACGCTGCGGGCGAGATGGTGCCGATGAGTTCGCTCGCCACCGTCCGCCTGCAGCTCGGGCCGGCGGCGATCACCCGCTACAACGGCTTTCGCACCGTCACCATCAACGGTGCGGCGGCCCCAGGCGTCAGCAGCGGCGACGGCCTCGTCGCCATGGAAGAGGTGGCAGCAGCCACCCTGCCGGCCGGCTTCGGCTACGAGTGGACCGGCACGGCATTGCAGGAAAAGGAAGCCGCGGGGCAAACCACCATCGTCCTCGCCCTGGCGCTGCTCTTCGCCTACCTGTTCCTGGTCGCCCTCTACGAGAGCTGGACCATCCCGGTCCCGGTGCTGCTCTCGGTCAGCGTCGGCGTGCTCGGCGCCATCTTCGCCATCGGCCTCGTCGGCCTCAGCTTCGACGTCTACGCCCAGATCGGCCTCGTCGTCCTGGTGGCACTGGCCGCCAAGAACGCCATCCTCATCATCGAGTTCGCCAAGATCGAACGCGAAAAGGGCCGGCCCCTGCTCGACGCCGCCATCGACGGCGCCCGGCTGCGCTTCCGCCCGGTGATGATGACCAGCTTCGCCTTCCTCGCCGGCCTCATCCCGCTCCTCATCTCGGGCGGCGCCGGGGCCGCCAGCCGCCTCGCCGTGGCGCTCCCCGTCTTCGGCGGCATGCTCGCGGCCTCCCTCCTCGGCATCTTCCTCATCCCGCCCCTCTACGTCACCTTCCAATATCTGCGCGAGGTGGTGAAGGGCGAACGCCGCCTGCAGCGGAAGCAAGCCCCCAACCCCGAAGCGGTGCCAGGCGAATAAGGCACGCGGGGGGCTTGATGGCCCCCCGCACCCCCCGGAACTTTGGGTGAATTGCCCACGACACCAGCCCCGCCTCCCCTACCGGCATTCCCCCCGCAAGCGCCGCTGCACGAGCGCCCCCTCACCACCGCCCCTTTTGCGCCA